>NZ_DASPMG010000202.1:0-43493 GCF_035627195.1 Azospirillum sp. | reverse complement strand
CGCAGCTGCCTCGCGGACCGTCAGGGCCAGCGGGCGCACCGGGTTGCCGAATGTCGAGAACGACAGCATGGCGACACGCGGCTCGTGGCCGAGGCGGCGGGCGAGGCCGGCCACCATCACGGCGATCTCGGCCATGTCGCGGGGCGTCGGCAGCTCGGTCACCGTCGTGTCGGCGACGAACACCGTTCGGCCCTTGGCGATCACGATCGACACGCCGATCAGGCGCTGCCCGGGGGCGGGATCGATGGCGCGGCGGATGTCCTCGAGGGCGACGTAATAGCCGCGCGTGACGCCGGTGACCATGGCATCGGCATCGCCGCTCGCCACCATTGCGGCGGCAAACACGTTGCGGTCCTGGTTCACCATGCGCTGGCAGTCGCGGTGCAGCACGCCCTTGCGCTGCAGGCGGCGGTACAGATAGTCGGTGTAGCGGCGGTTGGCGTCGGAGAGCCGCGCGTTGTGGATCTCCAGGTCGGTCACCGCCTGCTGGCCCATGGCGGCCAGGCGCTCCTTGATGACCTCCTCGCGGCCGATCAGCACCGGCGTGCCGTAGCCCGCCGCCTTGAAGGCCAGCGCGGCGCGGATCGCCCGCTCCTCCTCGCCCTCGGCGAAGACCACGCGCCGCGGGTTGGTGCGCACCTTCTCGAGAATCAGCTCCAGCGAATCCGCGGTCGGGTCCAGGCGGGTGCGCAGCGTGTTGCGGTAGCCGGCCATGTCGACGATCGGCTTGCGCGCGACGCCGCTCTCCATCGCGGCCTGCGCCACGGCGCACGGCACGGTGACGATCAGGCGCGGGTCGAAGGGCACCGGGATGATGTAGTCCGGGCCGTAGCGCAGCCGGCGGCCGGAATAGGCGGCGTCCACCTCGTCCGGCACGTCCTCGCGCGCCAGGGCGGCCAGCGCCTTGGCGGCGGCGACCTTCATCGCCTCGTTGATCGTCGTGGCGCGCACGTCCAGCGCGCCGCGGAAGATGTAGGGGAAGCCCAGGACGTTGTTGACCTGGTTCGGATAGTCGGAACGCCCGGTGGCGACGATGGCGTCGGGGCGCACCGCCTTGGCCTCCTCCGGCGTGATCTCCGGGTCGGGGTTGGCGAGCGCGAAGATGATCGGCTTCGCCGCCATGGTCTTGACCATCGCCGGGGTCATGGCGCCCTTGGCGGACAGGCCGACGAACACGTCGGAGCCGGCCACCGCCTCCTCCAGCGTGCGCTTGTCGTTGTCGACCGCGAAGGACGACTTCCACTGGTTCATGCCCTCGTTCCGGCCGCGGTAGACCACGCCCTTGGTGTCGCACAGCGTGATGTTCTCGCGCGGCACGCCCAGGTCGTTGAACAGCTGGGCGCAGGCGATGCCGGCGGCCCCCGCGCCGTTCACCACCATCTTGACGTCGCGCAGGTTGCGCCCGGTGATGTCGCAGGCGTTGATCAGGCCGGCGGCGGCGATGATGGCGGTGCCGTGCTGGTCGTCGTGGAAGACCGGGATGTCCAGCAGCTCGCGCAGGCGCTCCTCGATGATGAAGCAGTCCGGCGCCTTGATATCTTCCAGGTTGATGCCGCCGAAGGACGGGCCGAGGAAGCGCACGCAGTTGACGAACTCGTCCACGTTCTTGGTGTCGACCTCCAGGTCGATGCCGTCGACGTCGGCGAAGCGCTTGAAGAGGACGGCCTTGCCCTCCATCACCGGCTTGCCGGCCAGCGCACCCAGGTCGCCCAGGCCCAGCACCGCCGTGCCGTTGGAGATGATGGCGACGATGTTCCCCTTGGCCGTGTAGTCGTAGGCCAGCGACGGGTCCTCGGCGATGCGCAGGCAGGGGGCCGCCACGCCCGGCGAATAGGCCAGCGCCAGGTCGCGCTGGGTGGTCAGCGGCTTGGTGGGCGTGATCTCCAGCTTGCCGGGGCGGCCGCTGGAATGCAGCAGGAGGGCTTCTTCGTCGGTGACGCGCTTGTTGGTGTCGTTCTCGGCCATGGGGTCGGGTCCTTGGGGTCTGACGCCCTGCCGGTTCTGGGTGGGGCCGGCTTCGGGTGGGCGGCGATGTTAGGACCTCAAGCGTAACGGGACAACACTTGATGATGGCCTTCACGCAACAAAGGGTCCCGGTGCGCTGCCGATGCGACAGGTTCGATGCGCGTGGCGAACAATTACGATGCTATCGAACGCGCCCCGCCATCCCGCCGGTCACCTGGCCGGCCACCTCGCCGGTCGAGCACCGCGTCGGTCAGCGCCGCCGCCGCCCACATGGCGGTCAGTGCCACCCAGGCGGTCAGCGCGAAGATGGCGCCGTTGGTGACGCCGGCCCCCACCGCGCAGCCGCCGGCCAGCATGCCGCCGAAGCCCATCAGCACCGCGCCCGACACCGAGCGGCGCATGCTGGTGGCCCCCTGGAACCCCTCCAGCTTCAGCTCCCCCGCCAGTGCTGCGGCAAGGAAGGAGCCGAGGAACACGCCGGGCACCACGCCGACGTCGAAGTCCAGGATGTTGCCGGGCGGGCTGAGGAACAGCATCAGCGTCTCCGCCGAGGCGCCGGTGAAGGCCAGGCTCTTCACCGCGACCGGGCCGAAGGACTGGGACGCGACGGCGAAGGTGCACCACCAGCCCGCCGCCACCGTGGCCCCCACCCCCACGGCGCCGGCCCAGCCCCACGCCGGCACCCGGTTGCGCACGCCCAGCCAGACCGCCACCGCCAGGAACAGCAGCCCCAGCGCCGGTCCGCCGCCGGGTCCGAGCCCCGCGAGGGTGAGCAGGTTCAGCGCCTTGGCGTCCGCCACCGTCCACAGCCCGGCCAGCGCGTCGCGCGCCGGGGCCAGCAGCCCGCGCAGCGACGCCTGCGCCGTCACCGCGAAGACGAGGCCGTTCAGCAGGGCCCGCAGGTTGCCGTTGGCCGACAGCACCAGCAGCCGGCTGGCGCAGCCGCGCGACAGGATCATGCCGGCGCCGAACAGCGTGCCGCCGATGAGCGCCCCCGACAGGCTGCCCCGCGTGGCGAGCAGCCGCGCCTCCGACACGTCCAGCAGCCCGGCGGCGATCAGCCCCTGCGTGCCGGCCACCGCCGAGGAGAAGGCGAGCAGCCACACCGCCACCTTGGGCCCCAGCGCCCCATGCGCGAACTCGATGACGGCCGAGCGCAGGCAGAATCGGCTGCGCTGCGCGAAGATGCCGAACAGCAGGCCGATGACCAGCCCGCCGGCCGCGGTGGTGGCACTCTCCCCGAAGCGGTCGAGAATCGGCGTCAGGTCCATGGCGCTGCGCTGCCGGAAGGGTGGCCGGATGGTTGGGCGGCCGCAGGATAGGCTGATATTTGGCTTTGCTAAATGAGGTGAATCAAATGCTGCGGCATCGCAAGGCGGCCAAGCCGGGCGGGCATGGCTGCGTTGCTTCGCAGGTGCGGGACGCTCCGCTACAGTGGCTGCGGAAATCGGTTTCACCCACCCGGAGCAACGCCTTGTCCCGGACCGGCACAACGACGTCCGACGAGCGCCGCATCGTGCTGGTGATCGCGGCGGTGCAGTTCATCAACGTCCTCGACTTCATGATGGTGATGCCGCTGGGGCCGGACTTCGCGGCGGCGCTGGGGTTCGCGCCGTCGCACGTCGGCTACGTCGGCGGCAGCTACACGCTGGCGGCGGCGGTCGCCGGGCTGGCGGGCTCGCTGTTCCTCGACCGCTTCGACCGGCGCACGGCGCTGGCGGTGACGCTGGCCGGGCTGGTGGCGGCCACGGCGCTGGGCGGGCTGGCGGTCGACCTGCCGACGCTGCTGGCGACGCGCGTGCTGGCCGGGCTGTTCGGCGGGCCGGCGGTGGCGCTGGGCATCGCGCTGGTGGCCGACTGCGTGGCGCCGGAACGGCGCGGGCGCGCCATGGGCGTGGTCATGGGAACGTTCTCGCTGGCCGCCGTGCTGGGCCTGCCGATCGGGCTGGAACTGGCTCGGCTGGGCGGCTGGCGGCTGCCGTTCTTCGCGGTGGCGGGTCTGGCGGCCGTGGTGGTCGTGGCGGCCATGGCCGTGCTGCCGCCGCAGCGCGGGCACCTGTCGGAAGGGCCCGGGCCGGCGGTGCTGTCGCGGCTGGGCAGCCTGCTGGCGCGGCGCGCGGTGTGGCTGGCCTACGCCACGGCGGGGCTTTTGCAGATGCAGGCCTTCGTGGTGATCCCCAACATCTCCGCCTACGTGCAGCACAACCTGGGTTACCCGCGCGACCGGCTGGGGCTGCTGTACATGGCGGGCGGGACGCTGACCTTCTTCGGCATGCGGGCGGCCGGGCGCATGGTGGACCGCTACGGCTCGGCGCCGGTGACGCTGGTCAACACGGTGCTGATGACGGCGGTGCTGTGGGCGGGGTTCCTCGACTACCGGGCGTGGATGCCGGTCCTGGTGATCTTCCCGCTGTTCATGCTGTGCAACGGGGCGCGCATGGTGGCGAACAGCGCCGTCTATTCCAAGGTGCCGCACCCGCAGGAGCGCGCCGGCTTCATGGCGCTGGTGTCGGCGGTGACGCACGTGGCGGCCGCCGCCGGCTCCTTCCTGTCGGCGCACATCCTGGACACGCTGCCCGACGGCAGCCTGGGCAACGTGCCGGCCATGGCCTGGGTGGCGATCGCGCTGGGCCTCGCCGTGCCGCCGCTGATGTACTGGCTGGAGCGCGTGCTGCGGCCGGCCCCGCTGCCGCAGCCCGCGTCCCGGCCGCAGGTGGCGGACTAGGCTTCCTCCACGAACCTCCGGTACTGGTCGGAGATGCCGGCCACCGCCGCCTCGACCATGCGGCGGCCGTGCTCCGGCCGGGCCAGCGAGGGGTCGGAGCCGATGCGGCCGTCCGGGTAGCGGCGGCGGAAGTCGCGGGCGTCGTGGAAGCCGCCGCTGGGCGCCACCTGCGGCGTCATCGGCGCGCTTTTGATGGCTTCCGGATAGGCGTACTGGGTGACCGACACCTCCGACGGCGTGGCGTGCGAGCCTTCCACGCCGGGGAACAGCTCGCGCGACAGGGCGCCCACCCCCGGCGCCTCCCACCAGTTGACCAGCGCGCAGCGCACGTCGGGCGCGTTGGCGCCCTTCAGCGCGCGCAGCTCGGCGTAGACCTCGTAGAAGGCGGCGCGGATGGTCGGCACGTTGCCGCCGTGGCCGTTGACGAAGAAGAAGCGCTCGAACCCATGCTCGGCCAGCGAGGCGACGTAGTCGCGGATCACCGCCAGCAGGGTCGAGGGCTTCAGCGTCATGGAGCCGGGGAACTCCATGTGGTGCACGGCCATGCCGACCGCGATGGTCGGGCCGACCATGGCGCCGGCCGCCGCACCCACCTCGCGGCCGATCACCTCGGCGCAGATGGCGTCGGTGCCGATCAGGCCGTTCGGCCCATGCTGCTCGGTGGAGCCGATGGGCATGACGATGCCCTTGGAGTTCTTCAGGTAGGCCTCGACCTCGGCCCAGGTGCACAGGTGGAGAAGCACGGGTCTCAATCCCTCGTTCCGTTCGTTGGGAAGAGAGAATAGGGCATCCGCGCGCTTCGCCCAATCAGCTGTCGGTCAGCGGCACGGGGTCAGCAGCACTCCACCTCCAGCTTGTGCAGCATGGCGAGACCCTCCTCGTCGCCGTGTTCCTCGAACAGCTCCTCGAAGTAATAGGTGTGGGAGCAGGCTAGGCACAGCTCGTCCGACTGGCGGGCGTAGGGCTGCGCGGCCTCCGCCAGGCGCGCCTTGAACTTCTCCCAGAACGGGTTGGTCTTGGCCGGGTCGTTGATGTGCATCAGCACGCGCTCGATCACGGCGCGGTTGTTGGCCTCGCAGTCGATGCCGCGGAAGGAGACGTAGCGGTCGGCGGTGGCCTGGTCGGCGGTGTCTTGCTCGGACATGGTGGGTCTCGGCGCTGGGAGGGGGCGGGACGCTCCTCTATCGCCAGGGCGTGCGCCCGCCCGCAACGGCCGGTGCGCGAGCAGCCGCATGCGGGCACGAACGGCGCCCCTGATGCACGAACGGCGGCATGAACGGCGGCGCCTACAGCGCCAGCCGCTTCTTCAGCGCGTCGATGCGCCCGCGGCTGACCGGCACGCGCGGGGCGCCGGGGGCGGCCATGACGAAGGCGGCGCGGTCGCCGACGCGCTCGATGGCCTGGGCGAAGCGCAGGTTGACGATGTAGCCGCGGTGCGCGCGCACGAAGTGCCGTCCGTCGAGGCGCGATTCCAGGTCGGACAGCGACAGCGTGCACAGGAAGTCGCCTCCGGCCGTGTGGACGCGGGCATAGTGGCCGTCGGCGCGCAGGTACACCGCCTCCGCCGGGTCGATCAGCGCCACACCCTGGCGCGTCGCCACCGGCAGCTTGACCAGCGGCTCCGCCGCGTCGGGCTCGGGTGCTGTGGGCTGGACCGTTGTGGCGGCGGGGCCGCCGGGGTCGAACAGCATCAGCGCTGTGGCGGTGGCGCCGTTCCACGGCAGGCTGGTCGCCCGCACCACCGTCACCCGGCCGGGCAGGGCGACGACCATGGAGGTGGCCGACGGCGGCGCCTCCGGCTCCCCGGCGGCGTTCAGCAGCAGCTCCACCTTGGGCCGGCTGGCCGGGGCGTGCAGGTCGAGGATGTGGGCGCCGACCAGGGCACCGGCGTCGCCGCCCAGCAGCCGCGCCGCCGTGCCGTTGAGCGAGAGGATGCGCCGCCCCGCGTCGAGGATGATGAGGCCCACGTCCATGCGCTGGAGCTGGTATTCCATCGCGCTCCCGCCCTGCGTTCCACCGGCGCCGCGCGCCGGGATGCCGGAACTATAGCGGGTTGTTTGTGCGGTGCGGAAGCGTGGAGCCGAAGGAAGGGAGGACACGGATGCACACGGATGCCGGCGGGGCCGGCGCACGGATAGACGCGGATGAGAGAGATTGAATTTTCATCCGTGTTCATCCGTACAAAATCCGTGTTCATCCGTGTCCAAAACAGCCGCCCCAGCGCGCGCCGCTGGCAAAATGAGGAAACCAACCATACAATCGCGTGCATTTCGCTAGAGGGTGGTGCGGCGTGGTTGCGCGGATCAACACGGTGGCGTTTCAGGGCATCGAGGTCATGGACATCGACGTCCAGGTGCAGATGTCCAGCGGCATCGTCGCCTTCACCATCGTCGGCCTTCCCGACAAGGCGGTGGGCGAGAGCCGGGAGCGGGTGCGCTCCGCCCTGCACGCGCTGGGGCTGTCGCTGCCGGCCAAGCGGATCGTCGTCAATCTGGCGCCGGCCGACGTGCTGAAGGAAGGCTCGCACTTCGACCTGCCGATCGCGCTCGGGCTGCTCACCGTCATGGGCGTGCTGCCGGACATGGAGATGCAGCGCTACTGCGCGCTGGGCGAACTGGCGCTGGACGGGGCGCTGACGCCGGTGGCCGGCGTGCTGCCGGCGGCCATCAACGCGCTGGCGAACGACCGCGGCCTGATCGTGCCGGAGGCCTGCGGCGGCGAGGCGGCGTGGGCGGGTGCGGAGCTGGACGTGCTGGCGCCCGGCAACCTCCTGTCCCTGGTCAATCATTTCAAGGGCACGCAGGTGCTCTCCCCGCCCAAGCCGCGCCTGCAGGAGGAGGCGGGCGCGCCGCCCGACCTGCGCGACGTGAAGGGCAACGAGACGGCCAAGCGGGCGCTGGAGGTTGCCGCCGCCGGCTCGCACAACCTGCTGATGATCGGGCCGCCGGGGTCGGGCAAGTCGATGCTGGCGGCCCGGCTGCCGGGCCTGCTGCCGCCGCTCGACCCGGCGGAGGCGCTGGAGGTGTCGATGATCCACAGCGTCGCCGGCCTTCTGGAGGACGGGCGGCTGCTGCGCACCCGGCCGTTTCGTTCGCCGCATCAAAGCGCCAGCCTGCCGGCCCTGGTCGGCGGCGGGTCGCGCGCGAAACCGGGCGAGATTTCGCTCGCCCACATGGGCGTGCTGTTTCTCGACGAACTCCCCGAATTCGCCCGCCCGACGCTGGAGGCGTTGCGCCAGCCGCTGGAGACCGGGCGGGCGGTGGTGTCGCGCGTCAACGCGCACGTCACCTATCCCGCGCGCGTCCAGCTGGTCGCCGCCATGAACCCGTGCCGCTGCGGGCACCTGGACGACCCGTCGCTGGCCTGCGCCCGCGCGCCGAAGTGCGCGGCCGACTACCAGTCGAAGATCTCCGGCCCGCTGTTCGACCGCATCGACCTGCACATCGACGTGCCGGCCGTCAGCCCCGCCGACCTCAGCCTGCCGCCGGCCGCCGAGGGCAGCGCCGAGGTCGCCGCCCGCGTGGCGGTGGCCCGCGCCATCCAGGCCGAGCGTTACGCCGCGCTGGCCAAGCCCGGCGCCCAATCCGGCACCAAGACCGGAGATGGGCGTCCGCCGGTGCGCTGCAACGCCGACGCCGACGGCGAACTGCTGGAGCACGTGGCCGCCCCCGACCAATCCGGCCGCGCCCTGCTGACCGAGGCGGCGGAGCGCCTGAAGCTGTCGGCGCGCGGCTACCACCGCGTCATGCGCGTGGCGCGCACGCTGGCCGACCTCGCCGGGGTGGACGGCGTGCGCCGCGTGCACGTGGCCGAGGCGCTCAGCTACCGGCGGATCGCGCCGGGGCGCTGACCGGCTCGGCGGCCGGCGCCGTGGACGGCGGGGCATCCTCGTCCGCCTCGGTCACGGCCTTGTTGACGGGGCAACTGGCCAACGACGGGCCGGTGACGACGTCGAAATCGAAATCCAGCATGGAACAACCTCCTGGTTTGTCGGAGGCCGTCTCAGCCCTGGCGGGTTATGGGGGTTCCGTTCGGTGCCCGGAAAACACAAAAGCCGCCTTGGCTGGGGCGGCTTCGGGTCTGCATTGGGGTGCGCGATTCCTTAAGCCGCCGGGATGTACCAGCGGTACCAAAATCGCCCCGTGAGGGCGGTGGCGGGAATCGACACGGTCTTCATGGGTCGGACTGTAGCCGATCGCGCCGGGCCGGGGCAAGGCCGTTCGTGGACGTTCTTTGAGTGGACGTTTTTGAGACACGGATGAACACGGATGGGGCCGGATGAACACGGATGATCGATCCTGATCCGTGTCCATCCGTGGCCGGCGCAGCCGGCATCCGTGTTCATCCGTGTCTCCGGTCGTTTTTTTCCCGCCGTTCGCGCTTCGCGGATCGACGGGAGCGGCTTCCGGCGAAGCGGAACGGGCCTTTCGCGAACGGCGGCTGGAGCGATCGGGCGGCGTGGGGATCCTGGCGGAAAACCGTTCCCCGCCGAAGGTCCCGCCATGAAACTTGCCACGCCGCTCCGCATCGTCATCGGCTTCTCGCCGTGGATCCTGTTCGGAAGCCTGCTGCCCGCCGGCAGCGTTCCGGCCGCCGCCGCCGCGCTGGCGGCCAGCCTCGTGCTCTGCGTCGTCGACCGCCTACGCGGCTCGCTGAAGGCGCCGGAGCTGGTGGCCGCCGCCTTCTTCGCCGGCCTGCTGGCGGCGGAGACCGCCGGCTGGACTTGGCCGCGCAGCCACCTTCCTGTGCTGGTGCATCTGGCGCTGGCGGTGATGGCGTTCGGCAGCCTGGCCGTGGGCAGCCCCTTCACGCTGCAATACGCCCGCGAGGATTGGCCGCGCGAGTACTGGGAGCTGCCCCAGTTCGTCGCCGTCAACCGCGCCCTGACCGCCGTGTGGGGCGTCCTGTTCCTGATGGGGGCGGCGGCGTTCGGGCTGTTGCCGGGGGCGTGGGCGCTGCCGGCGTCGATGGCCTGCACCGCCCTGGGCATCGTGGCGAACGTTCGCGGACCCTCCTTCCTGGCCGACCGTGCCATGCGGCGCATCCTGGCGGCGCGGGAGCCCTACGACTGGCCCGCCCCGGCGTTGATCGGGGCGCGCGAGGGCGACGGGCGCGACGTCGTGGTGGTCGGCGCCGGCATCGGCGGGCTGACGGCGGCGGCGCTGTTGGCGACCTCCGGCGCGCGCGTCACCGTGCTGGAGGCGCACGACCGGCCGGGCGGCTTCTGCTCCTCGTGGGAGCGCAAGGCCCGCACGCCGGACGGGCGGATCGGGCTCTTCGACTTCGACGCGGGCGTGCACGACATCAGCGGCGCTCACCCGCACGGCCCGATCGGGCACCTGCTGCGCACCGTGGGCGTGGAGGACCGCGTGACGTGGCTGCCGGTGGACCGCGGCGTGCTGGCCGACGGGCGCTACCGCCGCCTGCCGGACGACGCCGATGGGCTGGAGGCGCTGCTGGCGGCCGAGTTTCCGGGCAGCGCCGCCGGCATCCACGCCTTCCTGGCGGCGATGCGCGGGATCTACGACGACCTCTACCGCGGCTGCGGCGAGCGCGGCCTGCCCCACATCCCCGACACGCTGGCGGCGATGCGCGCCTACCCCGTCACCTGCCCGCATTCCGCCCGCTGGCGGGAGACGAAGTTCGTTTCGATGCTGGAACGGTTTGTCCACGATCCCGGCGCGCGCCGCCTGCTGTCCAGCCTGACGGCGTACCTGTCGGACCGGCCGGAGGAACTGACCGCCATGCAGATGGCGCCCATCTTCGGCTACTGGTTCGACGGCGGCCGCTACCCGCAGGGCGGCTCCCAGCGGCTGGCCGACGCGCTGGTGAGCGCGATCCGCGGGAACGGGGGCGAGGTGCTGCTGAAGACCGCCGCCCGCCGCATCCTGGTGGACGGCGGCGCCGCGACGGGGGTGGAAACGGCGGACGGGCGCGTCCTCCGGGCGCCGTGGGTGATCTCCAACGCCGACGTGCGGCGCACGATGCTGGACCTCGTCGGCGCCGAACACCTGCCGGCGGACTACGCCGCGCGGGCGGCGGCGCTGCGCCCGACCACCTCCGCCTTCATGGTGACGCTGGGCCTGGATTTCGTGCCGGACCTGCCGATGCTGTCCTTCGTGCTGGACCAGCCGCGCGTCGCCATCGCCGTGCCGTCGCTCGCCGATCCCTCGCTGGCGCCGCCGGGCTGCGCCTCGGTCGAGTTGCTGCGCCTCGCCCCGGCCGGCGGCTGGGACCGCGCGGCGCCGGACTACCGCGAGCGCAAGCGGCGCGAAGGCGATGCGCTGATCGCCGCTGCCGCGCGGGTTATTCCGGACCTGGAACGGCACATCCTGCACCGGCAGGAGGCGACGGCGGCGACCTTCGCCCGCTACGCCCACGTCACCGGCGGGGCGATCTACGGCTGCGAGCCGCACCTGCCGCGCAAGACGCCGATCCGTGGCCTGTGCCTCGCCGGCAGCGGCGCCTTTCCGGGACCGGGCGTGGAGGCCTGCGTGATCTCCGGCCGGCTGGCGGCGGAGGCGGTGATGGGGCCGGACCTGGGCGCCCGCCCGGCGAAGAAGTCGGCACCGCTGTCGCTGGCGATGGAGGCGGTGTGAACGTTGGGGTCACTCCGTGACGAAGCGCGGCGGGCGGGCGGCGCTGCGGCACTCGCGCACGGCGGCCGGGTCGGGCGTGTCGAGGAAGGCGGCGGCGGTTTCCAGGGCGCAGGGGTCGCCCGCCGTCACCACGTGGCCGGCGGCGCGGAACACCATGTGGCGGCCGGCGGGCAGGGTGAAGGCGGCGCGCTCCCCCCACTCCGGCGGTGTCACCGGGTCGTAGGCGCCGGACAGCAGCAGCGCCGGCACCGGGCTGGCGACCGGCAGCCGCTCGATCGCCTCGCGCGTCCCGGCCGGCCAGCGGGCGCAGGCCCGCCGGCCGGGATCGTCGGCGGAACCGGTGGCCGGGGCGGCCCACGACCAGCGGCGCCGGTCGGCGGCGATGCGCGCGGGGTCGGCGGCGTTCACCGTTTCCCGGCATTCGATGGAGAAGGCCATGCCCTCCGCCGTGTCCGGATCGCCCAGCCACGGGTTGGGGGCGTTGCGGGCAAGGCGGTACAGCCGCCCGCGCACCGCCGCGTCCACCGCCTGCGGCAGGCGGGCCAGGGAATCGCCGTCCGCCATCGCCTCCAGCACGGCGGCGACGGCGGTGCGGCCGTCCAGGCGCACGGTCAGCGGCACCATGGGGTCGCCCACCGCCACCTCCGTGGGCGCCTCGTCCAGCTTGGCGAGCAGGCGGCGGAAGCGCGCCTCCAGGTCGGGGAAGGCGGCGCGGCAGGACCGGCTGGCGGTGCAGTCGTCGAACAGCCGCTTCAGCGCGCGGTGGGACAGCCACGCCTCCTCCTCCCGCGCGTTGACGTCGGGCGGGTAGACGGCGTCCAGCACCGCGGCGCGCACCCGGCCGCCGTGGCGGCGCAGCACCTCCAGCGCCACCCGCGTGCCGTAGGAGATGGCGAACAGGTTGACGCGCGGCACCCCCAGCGCGTCCGCCAGATCGGCCACGTCGTCGGCGATGGCGGGTGTGGAGAAGGCCGTGACGTCGACGCCCGCAGCCTGCAGCCGCTGGGCGCAGGCGCGGATCGCGTCCTCCTCCGCCGCCGTCCGGCGGGCGGGCGGCGACGGGCGCGGCTCGGGTGCCGCCAGCGCGTCCAGTTCGGGGCAGTTGGTGTCGGGCTCGGCCCGCCCCACGCCGCGCTGGTCGAACAGCACGAAGTCGCGGGTGCGGCGGAAGGGGGCCGACAGCTCCCACCAGCTTTCCATCCGCTCCTCCGCCGGCTCCTCCGCGCCGAAGACGGAAGCGCCGGGGCCGCCCTCGATGTAGACGACCGGGTCGGGGGCGGGGGTGTCGGCGGTGCTGCGCAGCACCGCCACCGGCAGGCGCAGCAGGCGCGAGCCGGGACGGTCGCGCCGTTCGGGAACCAGCAACGTGCCGCAGGCCGCCGCCTCGCCCTCGGGCGGGGTGAACCAGCACGGGCCCGGCGCGAATCGCCCCTGCGCCGCCGCCGGTGCGGCGGATTGGCCGACGAGCAGGGCGGCGAGCAGCGGCGCGGCGAGCAGGCCCAGGCGGAGTGCGGGCAGGCGCAAGGCGATTCCGGATGGCGGAGGATGCGACGGACCCTTGATGACGCAGCGCAACGGGCTTGTCCAGAATCGTTGCCGTTCAGCCACAGAGTGGCGCAAACGGTGTGGCCGGCTTGACACGAAGCATCCTATCACGGATGTATTGCGTGTCTGCAAACCAACTCACCCACCATGGAGAAGACCCATGCCCAGCCTGTGGCACACGCTGCTGTCGCGGTGGCTCGCCCCGCCCGGCACGCCCGACGTTTCCCACCTGTCGGAGCACCTGTTGCGCGACGTGGGCCTCGCCGAAGGGACGGACGCCCCTTTTGCGCCCGAACCCATCCGCGAGCGGAACTTTTCGCCCGCGCGGACATTTTGCAGCTTGCGTCCGTATTACTGACCGGCGATACCTGAAGCCTCACCGTTTCATCGTCAATCCCAACGAACCCAACCACGGAGTTCCGTCATGAAACTCGTCGTTCCCAACACCCGAATCCGCCGAGCTCGCCCCACCACCACGCGACAGGACCATTGGTGCGTATGCGAGAGCCCAAGCAGCGAATTCCGGATATCGAGGGGATCCCATGAGCGTGTTTCTCGGCCTGTGCGGTCATAACGTCTTCGTCGAACACGCCCGCTGGGCGAACCCGGACGGTTTCTTCGACCTCCGGCGGGAAAACGGGGAATTCGTCGTATGGCTTGGACGCCTGAACATCATCTACACGCCGGCCCGGTGGGCACCGCCCGCGCGGCCCGGACGGTCGAGGGGGCTCGCTGATGCCGGCCCGCACCCGCCATGACGCGGTAGCGACCGTAACCCGTGTGCTCGAGGCGTTCCGCTCGCTCGACCCCGACCTGCCGATCCAATACGCGCTGTCCTTCCTGACCATCGCGCAGAACGAAGGCATCTCGATCGGCGAGCTTGCGGAACGCCTGGGCATCGCCCAATCCTCCGCCTCGCGCAACGTCGCGGCGCTGAGCCGCTGGCATTCCTTCGGGAAGGCCGGTCTCGACCTCGTGCAGTCGCAGGAAGACCCGCGCGAACGCCGCCGCAAGATCGTCACGCTCACCGACAACGGGCGCGCGTTCCTGGAGTCGCTGCGCACCATCGTCAGCGCCGACACCCCCGCCCCGGCCGCCCCCGAACTGCGCCGCGCCAAGAGCGCCTGAGCGCGTTTCCACTACACCCCCCGGACACCTCCGTCAGGCAGAGGAACCGCTGCCGGGCGCACGCCGTTGCTTACCGTCTTGGAACAGGAGGCGCGGCGATGGCTGATGCACTTCCCCCGGAAAGCGGCGACCGCGACGCGCTGTGGCGCATCCACCGCCTGGAGGCACCGACCTTCACAGACATCACCAACGGGGTCTTCTTCGGCCTTCTGTGGCTGGCCGTGCTGTGGGCGCCGATGTTCGTCAGCGTGCTGCTAGGCTGAGACGCCGCCCAAGCCCTGGCCCAATCCTTGGCTGAGCACGTCGACCAGCACGCGCACGCCCAGCTCCAGCCGGTCCAGCGGCAGGCCGGTGCGGCCGGGCTGGCCGGCCACCTGCTCGGGCAGGGGCGGCACGTGCAGGAACGCCATGGGCAGGTCCAGGCCGCGCGTCTCGATGGTGTGGCGGGCGCGGTAGTAGAGGTGGTTGCACACGAAGCCGCCCGCGTGGTCGCTCATGCCCACCGGCAGGCCGGCGGCGGCCAGCGTGCGCAGCATCAGCTGGACCGGGATGCCGGTGCCGTAGGCGGTGGGCCCGTCCGCGACGATCGCCGCGTCCTCGCGCACCACGCCGGCGTTGTCGGCCTGCTCGCTCTCGTCGCGGTTCCAGGCCAGCCGCTCGACCAGCACCGACTCGGTGCGGAAGGCGAGGCCGAAGCTGATCGCCGCGGCCGGCGCGTGCTCGTCCAGCAGCGCCGCGAAGGCGTCGCCGCAGGCGTCGTATTCGACCGGCAGCACGGCGGTGACCACCCCGTCCGTCCCGGCCAGCCGTTCCATCAGCAGCGACGTCGGGTTGACGCCGTGCGGGCCGAACGGCTGGAAGCCGGTGAGGAGGATGGGGGCGGTCATCGGTGGATCCCGGCTCCATGTCGAAGCCCTTCTCCCCTTGAGGGAGAAGGGTTGGGATGAGGGGTCGTTACCGCCCGAAGGGCGGGAAGAGAGTCTCTGTCCGGGCTGTCGCCCGTAACCACCCTCACCCCTACCGCGACGCCCTTCGGCGTCGCCCCCTCAAGGGAGAGGGGCTTTTGCGAGTATCGACACGGATCCCCACGGGCGCAACAGGCTCGTAACCGCGCCTTACGGGCGCAACAGGCCGATGATGTCCTTGATCTCGTCCAGGTGCGTCTGGCCGATGGCCGCCGCGCGCTCGCCGCCCTTGCGCAGGATGCGGTCGATCTCCGCCTTGTCGGCCAGCAGCTCGTTCATCCGCTTGGTGATCGGCGACAGGTGCGCCACCGCGGCGTCCAGCAGCGCCGTCTTGAACTGCGAGAACTGGTTGCCGGCGAAGCGCTGGATCGCCTGCTCGCGCGTCTCGCCCGACAGCGCCGCGTAGATGGTGACCAGGTTGTCGGCCTCCGGGCGCTTCTCCAGGTCTTCCAGGTTGTCGGGCAGCGGCTCGGGATCGGTTTTCGCCTTGCGGATCTTCTGGGCGATGGTGTCGGCGTCGTCCGTCATGTTGATGCGGCTGTACTCGGACTCGTCCGACTTGCTCATCTTCTTGGTGCCGTCGCGCAGGCTCATGACGCGCGTCGCCTCGCCCAGGATCTGCGGCTCGGGCAGGGGGAAGTACTCGACGCCGTAGCGGCGGTTGAAGGCGCCGGCGATGTCGCGCGACAGCTCCAGGTGCTGCTTCTGGTCCTCGCCCACCGGCACGTGGGTGGCCTTGTACAGCAGGATGTCGGCGGCCATCAGCACGGGGTAGGAGTACAGGCCCAGGTTGGCCATGTCGCGCTGCTTGCCGGCCTTCTCCTTGAATTGCGTCATGCGGTTCAGCCAGCCCAGCGGCGTGTGGCAGGACAGGATCCAGGCCAGTTCCGAGTGCTGCGACACGAAGGACTGGTTGAACAGGATGTTCTTTTCCGGGTCGATGCCGGCGGCGATGTAGGCGGCCGTCACTTCGCGGATGTTGTTGCGCAGGACGTCCGGTTCCTGGTCGATGGTCAGCGCGTGCAGGTCGACGACGCAGAAGATGCATTCGTATTCGTTCTGCAGGGCCACCCAGTTGCGCAGCGCGCCCAGGTAATTGCCGAGGTGCAATTGACGGGTCGGCTGCATGCCGGAGAAGATGCGGTTCACGGGTGGCCCCTCTCGCTGAGCTTGATAACGAACGCCGGGAGGCCGGTTTTATGGACGCTCGCACCCGGCCGGGTCAAGACGGCCGGTTGACAGGGACGGGGGGCGGGATGATGATCCAACGGATCGAATGCGCCGGATTGGTCAGGATCTCTCCATGAAGCCCCAGAAGGTTACCGCGGCGGCCACACCCAGGACCCGTTCGGTCGAGCGGGCGGAGTTCTCCGGCGCCCCGGTCAAGAAGGCCAGCCCGGAGCAGCAGAAGGCCGCCCGCCGCCTGTTCGTCAAGCTCAGCGCCAACGCCGCCGTCAGCGGGTGGAAGCCCTACGTAAAGGCTTCCTGACGCGGATGAAGGGCCTTCACCTCCCGATTTCCGGCCTGTCGCGGCCCCCGGCCTGCGACAAGGAGGTGATGCAGGATTTCATCGACAAGCGCGCCCGGCTGACGCCCGAGCAAAGCGCGGCCGTCGAGCGGCTGGTGGAGTCGTTCAACACCCGGCCGGGCACCGCAGGCGATATCGAGCTTCCCGGCACGGTCATCGGCACCGCCCATGCCCGTATCCGCGGCGGCGTCTACGTGCTGTACCAGCAGTTCGCCCAGCACGGGGAGACGAAGGTGCTGATCAAGCTGTGGTACTGCGGCGTCTACGATGTTCCTCCGGGGAGCGGGCGCTTCGATTTCCAGAACGAGTGCGATGAGGAGGAGGACGGCGCGTAGCCGTTCTCACGCCACCCGCTCCCGCCGCGCGAACGCCTTCAGGTCGGCCAAGTCGGCACCGCCCAGCGCGTGCGCCAGGGCGAAGAACACCGCGCCGCCTCCCCCGACCAGCAGCGCCAAGGCGCCGAAACGCACCGCCGTGGCGCCGTCCGCCAGCCAGGGCGCCAGCGCCGCACTGCCGGCGGCCAGCGCGGTGCCCATGCCGACGGCGGCCAGCACGATGCGCGGCGCGCGGCGGCGCACGCGGGCGTCCAGCTCCAGGTGCCCCTGGCGATGCAGCGCGCGGGCCAGCAGGCCCAGGTTCAGCCACGCCGTCAGGCCCGTCGCCAGCGCGATCCCCACCTGCGCCAGCCACGGCAGCAGCGCCACGCCCAGCGCCGCGTTGGCCAGCGTGACGACCACCGCCACGCGCACCGGCGTGTCGGTGTCCTGGCGGGCGAAGAAGGCGGCGCTGAACACCTTCGCCACCACGAAGGCGGGGATGCCGACGGCGTAGGCGGCCAGCGTCCAGGCGGTGGCGGCGGTCTCCGCCGCGCCGAAGGCGCCGCGCTCGAACAGAACGGCGATGATCGGGTGCCCGGCCACCACCAGCGCGGTGGCTGCCGGCAGGCCCAGCAGAAGGCTGAACTCCAGCGCCCGGCTGACGTCGTGGCGGATGGCCGCGTGGTCGCCGTCGGCGACATGGCGGGCCAGCACCGGCAGCAGCGCCGTGCCGATGGCGATGCCGATGATGCCCAGCGGCATCTGGTTCAGCCGGTCCGCGTAATACAGGTACGACACCGCCCCGCTGGGCAGGAGGGAGGCCAGCACCACGTTGACGAACAGGTTGATCTGCATGACGCCGGCCCCCACCGCACCCGGCGCCACCAGCCGGAACAGCCGGCGCACGGCCGGCGTCAGGCGCGGGCGCGGCACGTGCACGCTCAGCCCCGCCGCCCGGCAGGCCCAGGCCATCCACACCAGCTGCACCACACCCGACAGCGTCACCGCCGCCGCCATGGCCATCCCCGGCTCCAGCCCCAGGCGCGGCGCCAGCAGCAGTGCGGCGATCAGCGTCAGGTTGAAGGCGATGGGGGCGGCGGCGAAGGGGCCGAAGCGGTCGAAGGCGTTCAGCACGCCGCCCAGCAGCGCCACCAGCGACACCAGCATCAGGTAAGGGAAGGTCAGCTGCGCCATGGCGACGGCCATGTCGAACTTCGCCGGCTCGTCGGCGAAGCCGGGGGCCAGCGCGTGCATCAGCCAGGGCATGCTCCACACCGCCAGCGCGGTGAAGGGGATCAGCACGGCCAGCAGCACCGCCAGCGCCTCGCCCGCGAAGGCCAGGGCGGCGGCGCGCCCCTCCTGCCGCAGGCGGGTGGCGAACAGCGGCACGAAGGCGACGCCGAAGGCGCCCTCGGCGAACAGGCGGCGGAAGAAGTTGGGCAGCTTCAGCGCCACGAAGAAGGCGTCGGCCACCGGCCCGGCGCCCAGCACGGCGGCCGTCAGGATGTCGCGGGCGAAGCCGGCCAGCCGGCTCAGCATGGTCAGGCCGCCCACGGTGGCGACGGATCGCGCGAAGCTCATGCCGCCCGCTATAGCCCGGCCGCCCACGCCTTGGGAAGCTGGCGGATGGGGCAAGCGATGCGGGCATAGGACACTTCATCCTCTCGTATCCGCCGGCCGGGACGCCTATGATGGTTTGGTGAATGAACGATCGGCCGCGCCCATGCCCATCCGCCTCGACCTCCGCGCCCTCGCCCCGTTTGCCACGGGGGCACTCGCCGCCGTGGGCCTCGCCGTCGTGCTGGCGGCGGGGCAGGGCGGGCTGGCCTTCCACACGCTGGTCGAGCTGTTCGCGGCGGCCATCATGTTCGCCGCCTTCGCCGTCGCCTGGAACGCGCGGGCCTTCTCGGACAACGGTTTCCTCGGGCTGGTCGGCGTGGCATGCCTGTCCGTCGGCATCCTCGACGTGCTGCACGCGCTGACCCTGCCGGGCGTCGGCGTGTTCCCCGACGACGGCGGCAACGTCACCAGCCAGCTGTGGCTGTCGGCGCGCGCGGTGGAGACGGGGGCGCTGCTGACGGCGGCGCTGGGCGCGCCGCGGCGCCTGGAGGGGCCGGGGGCGCTCCTCGCCTTCACGGCGGTGACGGTGGGGCTGATCGCCGCCATCCTCGGCTTCCAGGTCTTCCCCGACGCCTACCGGCCCGGCACTGGGCTGACGCCGTTCAAGATTTCGGCCGAGCTGGCGTTCGTGGCGGTGAAGCTCGCCACCCTGGCGCTCGTCTGGCGCCGCCGCGCGGCGATCGGCGAGGCGGTGGCGCGCGCCATCATCCTCTACCTCGCGCTGACCGCGGCGGCGGAGGTGGCGTTCTGCCTCTATGCGACGTTCCTGGAGACCATCCACGTCGTCGGGCACCTGCTGAAGGCGGCGGGCTTCTACGTGCTGTACCGCACGGCGGTGGCGCACACGCTGGCCGCCCCCTACCAGGTGCTGTTCCGCGACCTGCAGGCCGCCAACGAGCGGCTGGAGGAGCGGGTCGAGCAGCGCACCCGCATGCTGGCCGAGGCCGACCGCGCGCTGGCCGCCGAGATCGCCGAGCGCGAGCGCCTCCAGGTGCTGGAGCGCGCGATCTTCCTGGGGGCCGAGCACATGATGATCGCCACCGCGGTGGACGGCACCATCCTCGACCTCAACCCGGCGGCGGAGCGCGGGCTGGGCTACCGCCGGGACGAGCTGGTGGGCAAGGCCACGCCGCTGGCCTTCCACGACCCGGACGAGGTGGCGCGCCGCGCCGCCGAGCTGGGGGCCGCGCTGGGGCGCGACGTGTCCGGCTTCGAGGCGCTGGTGGCCCCGGTGGAGGGCCGCCGCAAGGCGCAGCGGGAATGGACGTGGTACCGCCGCGACGGCGGCCGCTTCCCGGTGCTGGTGACGGTGACGCGCCTGCATGACCGCGACGGGCTGCTGATCGGCTACGTCGCCATCGCCGGCGACCTGACCGAACTGGCGTCGCTGCGCGCCCAGGCGGAGCAGGCGTCGAACCGCCTGCTGGACGCCATCGACAGCATCTCCGAAGGGTTCGTGCTGTTCGACCGCGACGACCGCATCGTCCTGTGGAACCGCCGCCTGCGCGAGCTGTACGCGCCCATGGCCGACCTCCT
Source organism: Azospirillum sp. (assembly GCF_035627195.1). Taxonomy (GTDB): domain Bacteria; phylum Pseudomonadota; class Alphaproteobacteria; order Azospirillales; family Azospirillaceae; genus Azospirillum. Next base: position 23,565 of record NZ_DASPMG010000202.1, on the reverse strand, counting down.
GGCGCCCGGCGCCCGGTTCGAGGAGGTGCTGCGCACCGGTGTCGCGCGCGGCCACTACGACCTGGGCGGGATGGAGGTGGACGAGTGGATCGCCGTCCAGCTCGCCCACCACCGCGACCCGGCCAGCCCGTGCGAGCGGCGGCTGGCCGACGGGCGCTGGCTGCTGGTCAGCGAGCGGCGCACCAGCGACGGCGGCATCGTCAGCCTGCGCACCGACATCACCGCGCTGAAGCTGACCGAGGCCGCGCTGAAGGAGATCAACGCGCTGAACCGCGCGCTGCTGCGCGCCATCCCGCTGGCCGTCGTGGTCATCGACCAGGGCGGGCGGGTGCTGCTGTGGGAAGGGGCGGCGGAGCAGATCTTCGGCTGGCGCGCCGACGAGGTGCTGGGCGGCCCGCTGCCCTTCGTGCCGGCGGACGACGAGCCGGTGCGCGCCCGGCTGGTCGATCTGGTGATGCGTGGCCAGACCCTGCGCGAACTGGAGGTGGTGCGCCGGCGCAAGGACGGCCGGCTGGTCGACCTGATGCTGTCGGCCGTGCCGGTGCGCGACGACGCCGGCCGCGTCATCGGCCTGATGAGCCTGATCGAGGACGTGACGGAACGCCGCCGCACCGAATCGGCGCTGCTCGACTCGGAGGAGCGGTTCCGCGCCCTGGTGCGCAACCTGCCGGGGCTGGTGTTCCGCCGCGTGCAGCGCACCGACGGGACCATCCGCTACGAATACGCCAGCGAGGGCTTCCGCACCATCTTCGGCCTGGACCCGGACTCGCTGACCGGCGACCCGGACCGCTTCAAGCAGTTCATCCACCCCGAGGACCGCGAGCGGGTGAGCGCCTGCCTTGCCGAGTCGGCGCGCACCATGAGCGCCGCCGACATCGAGTTCCGCGGCGTCACCATTGCCGGCGAGACGCGCTGGCTGCACAGCGTGTCGCAGCCGCGCCGCCGCGCGGCGGGGGAGATCGTGTGGGACGGCCTCGCCTTCGACATCACCGAGCGAAAGCGCGCGGCCGAGCGCCAGCGCACCACCGAGAAGGCGCTGGAGATGTCGCAGCGCATGGAGGCGGTGGGCCAGCTGGCCGGCGGCATGGCGCACGAGTTCAACAACATGCTCGTCCCCATGATCGGGCTGGTCGAGCTGACCATGATGCAGCTGCCCGAGGACTCGCGGCCCCGGCGCAACCTGCAGATCGCCATGGAGGCGGCCGACCGCGCCCGCCAGCTGGTGCGCCGCATCCTCACCTTCAGCCGCTACAGCCCGCAGAGCGGTGCCGCCTGGCCGCTGCGCCGCGCGGTGAACGAGGCGCTGCGCATCATCCGCACGGTGATCCCGTCCCCCGTCGTGGTGCGCGAGGAGATCGCCGCCGCCGAGCTGTGGACCGCCTGCGAGGACGGCGAGGTGCAGCAGATCCTGCTCAACCTCACCTCCAACGCTGCCTACGCCATGATGCCGAAGGGGGGCGAGCTGACCATCACGCTGGGCCCGGCGGACGGCGAACCGGACGGCGAGTTGCCGGCCACCCTGGACGCCGGCCGCCGCTACGCCCGGCTCAGCGTGCGCGACACCGGCGGGGGCATGAGCGAGGAGACCCGCGCCCGCATCTTCGAGCCGTTCTTCACCACCAAGCCGGTGGGCGAGGGGACCGGCATCGGGCTGGCCGTGGTGCACAGCATCGTCACCGCGCACGACGGCGCCGTCGCGGTGGAGAGCGCGCCGGGCCAGGGCACCCGGTTCATCATCCACCTGCCGCTGCTGGACCCGGAACCGGTCGCCGGCACACAGGCGGATGCCGTGGGCGCCTGAGGCCAAACGTCACGGCCCCGGCGTCGCCGGAATGCGACTTGACTCCATACCGTCTTGCCCTGCCTATGGCGCCCAGGCGGACTGTGGGGCCGGTTCATGACCAAGGTTCTGGTGATCGACGACGAGGACATGGTGCGGCTGACGCTGTGCCAGATGCTGGAAGTCGCGGGCTATGAGGTGACGGAGGCCAGCGACGGCCGCAAGGGTGTCGCCATGCAGGCCGAGAGCCCGGCCGACATCGTCCTCACCGACATCCTGATGCCCGGCCAGGAAGGCATCGAGACCATCATCCAGCTCCGCCAGCTCAGCCCCGGCGTCAAGGTGATCGCCATTTCCGGCGGCGCGCGCGTCAACAACGTCGACCTGCTGGAGGTCGCGCGCACCATGGGCGCCGACGCGGTGCTCGCCAAGCCCTTCACCATGCGCGAGCTGATCGGCGCCCTGAACGATTGCCTCGGCAAAACCCCGGATTAAGCCCCCGGCGGCAGTTGTCGTGACACGCGCGCGTGTTGCGTTTCCTTGCCGCCGGAAATGATCGTCTGCCCAACGGCGCCGGCATCGGCCGGAACGACTTATGAAAAGTGGATGCTGGATTTTGCGGGCCGGATGGGCTACGTACCGACGTGACGTTTGCGTCACTGGGTGACTTATCGTGTCTGCGCATGTGCATGTGATCGTGGCCGACGACGAGATCCTCGTCGCGACCACCGTTGCCGACATCCTGGAGGAGGCCGGCTATCGGGTCACGGTGACGCACAACGGCCTGGAGGCCCTGGAGGCCGAGCGGCGTGACCCCGCCGACCTGCTGCTCACCGACCTGCGGATGCCGCGCCTGGACGGCATTGCGCTGATTGGCCGCATCCGTGCGCAACGCCCGGAACTGCCCATCGTGGTGATGACCGGATACAGCGAAAGCCTGCCGGTGACGGAGCCGGGACGGCTGGTCGTCCTGCGCAAGCCGTTCGCCCCGGACGCCGTGGTGGAGACCATCCGCTCCCTGCTGGGGCCGGCCTCGGGCCGCTGACGGCCCGGTCCCGCGCCGTCCCCCTCATACCATAATATGTAAAGCGCCAATATTGGCGAAATGCTCCGAGTGTCGTACGATGGAGTCCTGAAGGCTCCATTGCACGAGAAGCTTAGGGGTGAAAGTAATAGGCCTCATCATCACAGACGTGGCCGATCTTCCTGGGGAGATCTGCGTGGCGGGCTGGTGCGCGGAGGAGCGGCGGATGCTGCGCCCGCGTCTGGCGCCCCCCGGCACCGGCTGGCCGGAGGAACTGGCCGGCCCGCATCTGTTCGAGATGGGGAACGTCGTCCGCCTGAAGACGGCGGATGCGGCGGAAACGGCGGTGGCGCGCGGGCTGCCCTTCGCGCGCGAGGACGTGGCCGTGGCCGCGGTGCCGGAACTGATCGGCACGCTGGGGCGCTACCCGCTGCTGGCCGCCCTGCGGCCCAGCGAGTCGCCGTCGGTGGCCGCCCTGTTCGGCGCCGCGCTGCGCGACGCCAGCCACGTCATGGCCGGCGACGACTGCCCGTCCCTGGGCGCGGTGGAGGTGCGGGCCGGCGCCCAGATGGTCTTCGCGGACACGCCGCACGGCGCCGTCTGCCGCTTCACCGACGCGGCCGAGGCGCCCTACGCGCTGCCCGTCGCCAGCCACCCGCTGCGCCGCCTGCATGCGGAGCATGGGGTCGGCGCGCTGAACGACCTCGCCGCCGGGCACCGGCGGGCGCACATCCGCCTGGGCGCGCTTCCGCCCGACGCCGACGGCCCCGACGCCGACGGCCCCGACGCCGATGGCCGGGTGCGCATCGCCGTGACGAACATCCTGTTTTATTGACGGCTTTTATTGACGGCGGCGCCTCACGCCGTGCGGTCCGCCGGGGCCAGGAACGCCTCCACCAGCAGAAGCCCGGTCAGCAGCGCCGCCCACACCGGGCCGGGGATCGCCGTGTCGGTGGTGATGGTGACGATCAGCCCCACCACACCCGCCCACAGGATGGAGAAGAGCAGCCCGCCACCGGCCGCCAGCGCGCGCGGCCGCTGCTCGACGCGCAGCATGTGGAACGACACCAGTCCGGGCGCCGTGATGGAGGCGGCCACGAGGAACTGCCCGAGAAGCGTGCCGAGGGTCATCGCCGGCTGAATCCAACTGAGGGTGGCGGGAACGTCGCGTCGTTCAGGCCCTAAGGGTATCGCGGGGCACGGCTGCCGCGCAACGCTCCTGGTATGACCATCCCTCGCGTCATCCGCGACTCGCGTCCGATCTTTTGTTAAGGTATCGAATTGATCGTGTGCGGTCATAGACAAGCGGGCAGGCGGGCAGGCGGGCGTGGCGTGATGCGCGGTGTGGTTCGGTGGATGGCCGGGGGGATGCTGCTGGCGCTGGCGCTGCTCGCCAGCCTGCCCGTGGCGGCCGCGCGCCTGACCATCGGGCTGGGCGGCGACGTGACGACGCTGGACCCGCACCACCACATCCTGGGTCCCAACAACACGGTGGCGATGCACGTCTTCGACGCGCTGGTCGACACCGACGACCACCAGCGCCCGCGCCCCGGCCTTGCGGAAAGCTGGCGGGCGCTGGACCCGCTGACGTGGGAGTTCCGCCTGCGCCCCGGCGCCGCCTTCCACGACGGCCGGCCGGTCACGGCGGAGGACGCGGTGGCCAGCCTGCGCCGCGCCGGCCGCGTCACCGACAGCCCGCTGCCCTTCTCGGTCAACCTGACCACGGTGGCCGAGCTGACGGTGGTGGACGAGCGGACCTTCCGCGTCCGCACCACGCGCCCCGACTCGGTCCTGCCCAACAAGCTGCGCGCACTCGCCGTCATCCCCGCCCGGTTCGAGGCGGCGACGCGCGCCGACTTCGACGCCGGGACGGCGATGGTCGGCAGCGGCCCGTTCCGCTTCGTGCACTGGACGCGCGGCGACCGGATCGAGCTGGAGGCCGGCGCCGCCTACTGGGGCGGCCGGCCGAACTGGGACGCGGTGGAGATCCGCATCGTGCCCAAGAGCGCGCAGCGCATCGCCGCCCTGCTGACCGGCACGCTGGACGTGATCGAGCAGGTGCCGCCGTCCGACGTGTCGCGCCTGGGCGTCGACAGCCATGTCCACCTGTTCAGCCGGCCCTCGCTGCGGCTGTTCTACCTGATGCTGGACAGCGGGCGCGACCGCTCCCCCTTCGTCACCGACCGCGCCGGCAGGCCGCTGGACCGCAACCCGCTGCGCGACCCGCGCGTGCGGCGCGCCGTGTCCAAGGCGATCAACCGCGTCAATCTGGTGATCGCCGGGATGGAAGGGCAGGCGATCCCCGCCGGCCAGTTCGTGCCGGAGGGGCTGTCCGGCCACCACCCCGGCCTGCGGCCCGAGCCCTACGACCCCAGGGGGGCGGAACAGCTGCTGGCCGAGGCCGGCTGGCCGAACGGCTTCGCGCTCACCCTGCACGCGCCCAACAACCGCTACGTCAACGACACCGCGCTGGCCAAGAGCATGGCGCTGATGCTCTCCCAGGTGGGCATCGTCACGCGGGTGGAGGCGCTGCCGGCCGCCGATTTCTTCGCCCGCGCCTCGCGCATGGAGTTCAGCGCCTTCTTCGCCGGGCTGAACGCCGACACCGGCGAGGCGTCCAACATCATGCACTGGCTGGTCACCACGCGCGATTCCGTCACCGGGGCCGGCGTGTCCAACCGCGGCCAGTACTCCAACCCGCAGGTCGACGCGCTGATCGACAAGGCGCTGCGCACCGTGGACGAGGGTGCCCGCGAAGGGCTGCTGCGGGAGGCGGCGGCGATCGCCGTGGGCGATGTGGCGGTGGTGCCGCTGTTCCACTCCATCAACGTCTGGGCCACCCGCCGCGGCCTGCGCATCACGCCGCGCATGGACGGCTACACCTTCGCCGACGACGTGCTGCCCGTGCCGGAGACGGAGTGAGGGCGGGGCGTCCATTGCCCCCTCCCGCCCTCCGCTGCGCTCCGGGCACCCTCCCCCTCTTCGAGGTGGAGGGGTAAGTGCCGAAGCGGCGGCAGTCCCCTCCACCGCCCTTGGCGGGGGAGGGTTAGGGAGGGGGCAAAACGCCTCAATCCGCCGCGTCCACGGGCCGGCGCCGGCGCGGCGCCGTTTTCTCGCGGGGCGGGGCCGGCGGTTCGCCGGCCGGGTCGGCGAGCGCGTGCAGCAGGCGTTCGCGGATCTGCGCCAGCTTGCCCTCGTGCGACACCTTCAGCCCGAAGACGTCCTTGACGTAGAAGACGTCGATCGCCTTCTCGCCGTAGGTCGAGATCTTCGCCGACGAGATCTGCAAGGCGACGTTCGACAGCGCCCGCGTCAGGTCGTACAGCAGCCCCGGCCGGTCGCGGCCGTTCACCTCGATCACCGTGTGGGTGGTGGAGGCGGCGTTGTCGATCAGCACGCGCGGCGGCACGTGGAAGACGCGCGTGCGGCTGGTCAGCGTCGTGCGGCGGTTGCCCAGCTCGCGCAGGGTCTTCAGCTGCCCGCCCAGCACCTGCTCGATGGTCACCGCCAGCCGCGCGATCTTGTCGCCGCCCTCGAAGGCGCCGCCGGCCACCGCGTCCTGCACCGAGAAGACGTCCAGCGCCATGCCGTTGGTCATGGTGAAGATCTTCGCGTCCACGATGTCCGCCCCGCAGGCGGCCAGCGCCCCGGCAAGGCGGGAGAACAGACCGTGGTGGTCGGTGGTGTAGATCGTCACCTCGGTGATGGCGCGCCCGCGGTCGATGCGGGTGTCGACGGTCAGCCCGCGGTCCTCCCGCTCGGCGTCGCGCACGAGGCGGGCGTGGTGGGCCAGCGTGTCGGTGTCGAAGGCCAGCCAGTAGGCGGGGTAGCCCAGCGCCAGGTGCGCGTCGAACTCGGCCGGGGTGAAGTCGGCCTTCAACTCGTCCCGCAGGGCCTCCTGCGCGATGGTGATGCGCCGGCCGCGCCCTTCGGTCGTCAGGCCGCCGGACATCAGCTCTTCGGACCGGTTGAACAGCTCGCGCAGCAGCGTGGCCTTCCAGTTGTTCCAGCGCTGCGGGCCGACGGCGCGGATGTCGGCGACGGTCAGCACCAGCAGCAGGCGCAGCCGTTCCAGCGACTGCACCAGCGCCACGAAGTCGCGCACCGTCTTTTCGTCCTCCAGGTCGCGCTTGAACGCCACCTGCGACATGGCGAGGTGCCAGCGCACCAGCCACGCCACCGTCTCCGTCTCCTCGGCCGTCAGGCCCAGGCGCGGGCACAGCTTCTCCGCCACGCGCGCACCCAGCACCGAATGGTCGCCGCCGCGCCCCTTGGCGATGTCGTGCAGCAGGACCGAGACGTACAGCGCCCGCTTGGAGACCACCTTGTGGATCACCTCGGTGCTCAGCGGCAGCTCGTCCTTCAGCTCGCCCTGCTCGATCTTGTGCAGGATGCCGATGGCGAACAGCGTGTGCTCGTCCACGGTGTACACGTGGTACATGTCGTACTGCATCTGCGCCACGACGCGCCCGAAGTCGGGCAGGAAGCGGCTCAGCACGCCCGCCTCGTTCATGCGGCGCAGCGTGATCTCCGGGTCCTTGGGGCCGGTCAGCATCTCCAGGAACAGCCGGTTGGCCTCCGGGTCGTTGCGCACCTTGGCCCCCAGCGCCGACAGGGATCGGGTGATCGCCTTCAGCGCGTTGGGGTGGATGTCGACGTCGTTCTGCTGGGCCACGTGGAACAGCCGGATCATGTCGATCGGCTGTTCCTTGAACTGCTTGTCGTGGCGGACGTTCAGCCGCTCGCCGTCGACGACGAAGCCCTCGATGTCCTTGCGCCGGGCGAGTGCGGCCAGCCGCATGATGTTGAACTTGGGCGGTCGCTTCGACTCGGCCTCCAGTGCCGCGCAGAAGATGCGCGTCAGGTCGCCCACGTCCTTGGCGACCAGGAAATAGTGCTTCATGAACCGCTCGACGCCCTTGGTGCCGGCGTGTTCCGTGTAGCCCATGCGCGCCCCGATCTCCGACTGCACGTCGAAGGTCAGGCGGTCCTCCATGCGGCCCGTCAGGTAGTGCAGGTGGCAGCGCGCCGTCCACAGGAAGTTCTGCGCCTTGGCGAAGCGCTGCGCCTCCTCCGGCAGCAGCACGCCCTTGGCGACCAGTTCCGCCACCTCGTCGACGCGGTAGAGGTACTTGGCGATCCAGAACAGCGTCTGCAGGTCGCGCAGGCCGCCCTTGCCGTCCTTCAGGTTGGGCTCCAGCACATAGCGGCTGTCGCCCAGCTTCAGGTGGCGGTTGTCGCGCTCGGCCAGCTTGGCCTCGACGAAGGCGGGGCCGGTGCCGGCCACCACCTCCTTGTCGAAGCGCTTCTTCAGGTCCTGGAACAGCGCGCGCGGCCCCCACAGGTAGCGCGACTCCAGCACCGCCGTGCGGATGGTGATGTCGGCCTTCGACTGGCGGATGCACTCGTCCACGCTGCGCACCGCGTGGCCCACCTTGATGCCCAAGTCCCACAGGACGTAGAGCATGTACTCCACCACCTGCTCCACGCGCGGCGTGCGCTTGTAGGGTAACAGGAACAGGAGGTCGATGTCGGACGACGGCGCCAGTTCGCCCCGGCCGTAGCCGCCGGTGGCGGCGATGTCGAACTGCTCGCCGGTGGTCGGGCTGGCGCTGGGGAAGATGTGCAGGATGGTGAAATCGGCCAGCGAGACGATCAGCCGGTCGGCCAGGTAGCAGTTCTGCTGCACGCACTCCTCGCCCGTGGCGCCGGCCTCGAAGCGGGCGCGCACCTCGGCGCGGCCGGCGTTCAGCGCGGCGCGCAGGCAGGCGATCAGGTGCGGGCGCAGCGCGTCGCCGGTGCCGTGCGTGTCGACCAGCGCCTCCAACTCCCCCACCAGCTTGCGGCGCGAGATGATGGCGCGCTTGTTGGGGATGTCCGGCGGGGCGGCGGTGACGGCGGTGTCGCGGGGGGAGAGCATGCTTTCGAACCTTGGCGGCGGAACGCCCGACTATAGTCGCTTTCCCCGCAGGGCGCACGCGCCCGTAGGTTGGGTTGAGCGCCAGCGAAAACCCAACGTCTTCCCGCCGCAAGCATGTTGGGTTTTCGGCTTCGCCTAAGAAGAAACAAGAGGCAGGCGCTCCTCATAGCCCCTCCCCCTTGACGGGGGAGGGGTTGGGGAGAGGGTGGTTACGCCCGGCAGGGCGGAAGAGAGTCTTGTCCCGGCTGCCGCCGGTAATCCCCCTCTCCCCAACCCCTCTCCCGCGAGGGGAGAGGGGCTTTGCCCTCGTTTCATCCCGCTGCGGGTCGGCGCGCTCGCCGGTGAGAACTCAACCCAACCTACGGGCCATTCCCCTGGGGCTCAGCGCCCGTGCCGGCGCTCCAGCCGCCGGGCGTTGGCGCTGGCGGTGCGGTGGATGGGGGCGAGGCCGGCGCCGGCCAGGCTGGCGGCCGACTGGGCGAAGCGCATGCTGGCCGCCATGGTGTCCTCGACGATGCGGGTCTGCAAACTCCACAGCTCCAGGGGTGCCCGCTGCCAGTCGAAGCCGCCCGTGGCCACGGCCTGCAGCGTGCGGACCGGCAGCGTGCACAGGCTGACCCAGGCGTCCTGCAGGTCGGCCAGCCCCAGGGCGAAGGCGTGCGCGGCCTTGGCCGCCGCCTCCACCTTCTCCGTGCCCATCAGCACGAACTCGGGGTTGGTCAGCTCGCGCGGGTCGTGCAGCACGCCGGCCATCATGGCGGTGCGGTAGCCGATGGTGCGCGCGGCGGCGATGCCCATCTCGCCGTGCTGGCTCGCCGTGCGCATCAGCGTGCCGACCACCGCCATCGGCGAGATGGCGGCGTGCCGGCGGCGGCCCCTGGTTCGTGCTGCGCGAGCCGTCATGTCCGGTGTCCTCGTTGCGGTGCGGAAGGCCCACCGACAACGGGCCGGCCGGCGCGGGGGTTCCTTTACACGATCCGCGGCTACACGGACAGCAGTGCCCGCTCCAGGTCGTCGATGATGTCCTGCGGGTCCTCCAGGCCGACCGACAGGCGGATCAGGCTGGGGGTGATGCCGGCGCGGCGCTTCTCGTCCTCCGGGATGCGGCCGTGCGTAGTGGTCCAGGGGTGGGTGATCAGGCTCTTGGAATCGCCCAGGTTGTTGGAGATCAGCACCATCTCCAGCGCGTTCATCAGGCGGAACGCCTCGTCCTTGCCGCCCCCGTCCTTGCCGCCCTTCACGTGGAACGACACCATGGTGCCGCCGCCGGTCATCTGCCGGCGCGCCAGATCGTGCTGCGGGTGGCTGGCCAGCGTCGGGTAGAGGGCGCGGGCGACCTTCGGGTGCCCCTCCAGGTACTCGGCCACCGTGGCGGCGGCGGCACCCTGGGCGCCGACGCGCAGTTCCAGCGTCTCCAGCCCCTTCAGCAGGACCCAGGCGTTGAACGGGCTGATGGTCGGGCCGGTGTGGCGCAGGAAGGGGTGCACGACCTCCGACCCGAACTTGGCGTCGGTCAGGATGATGCCGCCCAGGCAGCGGCCCTGGCCGTCGATGTGCTTGGTGGCGGAATAGACGACGACGTCGGCGCCGATCTCCAGCGGGCGCTGCAGCACCGGCGTGGCGAAGGCGTTGTCGACCACCACCTTGGCCCCAGCCTTGTGCGCCAGGTCGCACACCGCCTTCAGGTCGACGATCTCCAGGCAGGGGTTGGACGGCGTCTCCAGGAACACCGCGGCGGTCGGCTTGGACAGCGCCTCCTCCCACTGCGACAGGTCGGCGCCGTCGACCAGCACCGGCTCGACGCCGTAGCGCGGACAGAGGTTCTTGACGATGTGCAGGCACGAACCGAACAGGCCCCACGGCGCCACGATGCGGTCGCCGGCCTTCAGGTGGCACATCAGCGCGGCGAACACGGCGGCCATGCCGGTGGTGGTGGCGTAGGCCCACTCCGCCCCCTCGTACGCCGCCAGCCGGTCCTCGAACATGGCCGAGGTCGGGTTGCGGAAGCGCGAGTAGACGTGGCGCTGCCCGTCGTTGAGGAAGGCCTGCTCCGCCTCCTCGGCCGAGCCGTAGACGTAGCCCGAGGTGAGGAACAGCGCCTCCGACGTCTCGTCGAAGCCGGAGCGGCGGGTGCCGCCGTGCACCAGCTTGGAGCGGGGGCGGAGGTTCGCCACGTTTGGGGTGCGGTGAGTGGTGCGCGTCATGTCGCCGTCTCCTTCGGTCCGGGTGGGGCGACCCGGACAACAAAAACGCCCCGACCGTTGGGTCGAGGCGCGGACGCGGCTCGGACCTTTTTAGCGGATTGTTTTACGTGGCCCGCAAGCCGGTCGACCAAATCACCACGTGCCGCCGGTTTTAGATCCGGCGCGGGCGGCCGTCAAGCGATCACCTTAGGATGGGCACCGCGACTCGGGATCCGGAGAGTTTTGCACATCGCCGGCGCGTGCGGGCTTGACAGGCCTGGTGTGACCATTCCGTTACGTACGGGGGCGGTTTTCGAGCCGAAACCCGCGAAAACGCTGGACTCCCGTCGCTTCACGCGCGGCCTAAATTTTGTGCAAACCTTCCCGATCCCCCACGGTCACAGCGAGTCGGGACGGGCACGCACAGATTCGCCCACAGAGTTACCCCCAGATTCTGGGGAAAACGAAAGTCGGTATCCACACCCCGCCCTATGGCCGGGCGGCCTCCGCCGAAGGGTGGGTGCGACGGCATGACCAAAGGCCATGTGCGCCGTTGCGGCGGCGGACGGAATCACGCACTCTGCGTGGGGGCATGGGCGCGGATCATGGGCGCGGGGCATCGATCGGGAGGTGGCGTGTTCTACCGTAAGACCAGCGAGCGGCATTTCGCCCGGATCGACGTCACCGGCCGCTTCACCGGCCAGGACGGCGACGGGGTGCGCGATCTCATCGCCGACATCAAGCAGGGCCCCGACCGCCGCTGCGTCATCGACCTGTCGCGGCTGGACTTCATCGATTCCGCCGGTGTGGGCATGCTGCTGGTGATCAACGGCGAGGCGGCGGCGGCCGGCAAGGCGCTGGCGCTGGTGGTGGCCGACGGGCAGGTGAAGAAGGTGGCGACGCTGACCCGCATCGGCATGATCATCCCCATGCACGACTCGCTGGCCGACTACGTGGCATCCCACGTGCCGGAGGCGGTGCTGGCCAACCCCTGCGCGCCCGGCGAGGACCCCCTGGCCGTCGCCGCGCGCGCCTTGCGGCAGGAGATGCCCGCCTAAGCCTCGCGCACGGCGAGGTGGACGTTCTTGCCGCCGCAGCGTTCCAGGATGGTGCCGGCCGTGCGCTCCGCCGCCGGGTCGGGCACCCGCACCCACAGGATCACGCCGCCGGCCTCCAGCGCGTTGGCGAACTCGTCGGGCTCCGGGTGGCTGGTCAGCTCGTCCAGGTATTCCTTGATGGCGGCGCCGCCGATGCCAGCGGCCACCAGGGCGGCCAGCGGCGCGGTGATCGGCCCGCCGACGATGGCGATCAGGCCGGCGGTGGTCAGCGGGAAGGCGTACTTCATCTCCCCCACCAGCCCGGTCAGCGCCTCGTCGCGCGGCGGCGCCGGCTGGGCGGCGTCGAGCGAGGTGTGGCTGGCCAGCACGCTGATGTCCTCGCGCGCGAAGCCCTGGGCCAGCAGCTCCGCCACCGCCTGGTCGAACGCGGCGCGCGTCTCGAACACGGCGACCACTTCGCTGATGTCCTGCGAGGTTCCGCTCTCCGGCGCTTGCGTCATGGCCGTTCCCTCCCGAGTTTCAGGACACCGATTCTAGCGGACCGCAGGGCCGGTGCGCCAGCGCCCATCCCATGCTAGGGTCGCCACCCCGACATACCCCGATAGACCTTCGAGCGCCCGCCCGTGTCCGACACCGCCCTCGCCGTTCCCGAAAACGCCACGCCGATGATGGCGCAGTACCTGGAGATCAAGCAGGCGCACCCCGACTGCCTGCTGTTCTACCGGATGGGCGATTTCTACGAGATGTTCTTCGACGACGCGGTGAACGCGGCGCGCGCGCTGGACATCGCGCTGACCAAGCGCGGCCAGCACCTGGGCGAGGACATCCCCATGTGCGGCGTCCCCGTCCACAGCCACGAGAACTACCTTCAGCGCCTGATCCGCCAGGGCTTCCGCGTCGCCATCTGCGAGCAGATGGAGGACCCGGCGGAGGCGAAGAAGCGCGGCGCCAAGTCGGTGGTGAAGCGCGGCGTCATCCGCATCGTCACGCCGGGCACGCTGACCGAGGATTCGCTGCTCGACGCCCGCTCCTCCAACTGGCTGGCCGCGGTCACGGAAGTGGCCGGCACCCTGGGCCTGGCGTGGCTGGAGCTGTCCACGGGCGAGCTGGTGGTGCAGCCGGTGGAGCGCGCGGGCCTCGCCGCGGCGCTGACCCGCCTCGACCCGCAGGAGGTGCTGGCCCCCGAACGCCTGACCCAGGCCCCCGACCTGTTCGAGCTGTGGGCCGAGTGGAAGGAGCGGCTGACCGTCCAGCCCAACCCGCGCTTCGACTCGGAAAACGGCCGGCAGCGCCTGCTGGATTTGTACGGCGTCGGCACGCTGGACGCCTTCGGTTCCTTCGGCCGGGCGGAGGTCGCGGCGGCCGGCGCGCTGGTCGCCTACGTCGAGCTGACGCAGAAGGGCCGCCTGCCGCGCATCGCCCACCCGCGCCGCGTCGGCCCCGGCGCCGTCATGGAGATCGACGCCGCCACCCGCCGCAACCTGGAACTGACCCGCACCCTGACGGGGGAGCGGCGCGGCAGCCTGCTGGCCACCATCGACCGCACGGTGACCGGCCCCGGTGCGCGCCTGCTGGCCGCCCACCTGTCCGCCCCGCTGACCGACCCGGCGGCGGTGGCCAAGCGCCTGGACATGGTGGAATTCGCCCTGACGGAGGAGCGTCTGCGCGCCGACGCGCGCGAGGTGCTGAAGCGCTGCCCGGACCTGGAACGCGCCCTCTCCCGCCTGACGCTGGGCCGCGGCGGCCCGCGCGACGTGGCGGCCGTGCGCGACGGCCTCGCCCGCGCCATGGAGGCGCGCATGCTGCTCACCGCTGGCGGCACGCTCTCCCCGCTGCCCGACGGGCTGGCCGCCGTGGCGCGCGGCCTGGGCGAGCATCACGAGCTGGTGGACCGGCTGGGGCAGGCGCTGTCGCCCGACCTGCCGCTGCTGGCCCGCGACGGCGGCTTCATCGCCCCCGGCTACTCCTACACGCTGGACGAGCTGGTCACGCTGCGCGACGAGAGCCGGCGCCTGATCGCCGGGCTGCAGGCCAAGTACGCCGATCTGGCCGGCGTCCCGGCGCTGAAGGTCAAGCACAACAACGTCCTTGGCTATCATATCGAGGTCACGGCGACGCACGCCGACAAGCTGCTGTCCGGCAAGAACCGCGAGATGTTCATGCACCGCCAGACCATGGCGAACGCGGTGCGCTTCGGCACGGTCGAGCTGTCGGACCTGGAACGCCGCATCTCCGAGGCCGCCGACAAGGCGCTGGCCGTCGAGATGCAGCTGTTCGAGGAGCTGGTGGCCCTGGTCGCCGACCAGGCCGACCGCATCGCCACGGCCGCGCGCTCGCTGGCGGCACTCGATGTGTCGCTGTCGCTGGGCGAACTGGCGGCGGAGCGGCGCTACAGCCGCCCGGTGGTGGACGACAGCCTCGCCTTCGACATCCGGGGCGGCCGCCATCCGGTGGTGGAGGCGGTGCTGGAGGGGGCCAACAGCGGCCCCTTCGTCGCCAACGACTGCGACCTCGCCCCGGACAACCGGCTGTGGCTGCTGACCGGCCCGAACATGGCCGGTAAGTCGACGTACCTGCGGCAGAACGCGCTGATCGCCGTGCTGGCGCAGATGGGCAGCTTCGTGCCCGCCGATCAGGCGCACATCGGCGTGGTCGACCGGCTGTTCAGCCGCGTGGGTGCGGCCGACGACCTCGCCCGCGGCCGCTCCACCTTCATGGTGGAGATGGTGGAGACGGCGGCCATCCTCAATCAGGCCGGCCCGCGCGCGCTGGTCATCCTGGACGAAATCGGGCGCGGCACCGCCACCTTCGACGGGTTGTCCATCGCCTGGGCGTGCGTGGAGCACCTGCACGACGTCAACCGCTGCCGCGCGCTGTTCGCCACGCACTACCACGAGCTGACGATGCTGGCCTCCAAGCTGCCGGCGCTCAGCTGCCACACCATGCGCATCAAGGAATGGCAGGGCGACGTGGTCTTCCTGCACGAGGTGGCGGCGGGCTCCGCCGACCGCAGCTACGGCATCCACGTCGCCAAGCTGGCCGGCCTGCCCGGCGCGGTGGTGGGCCGCGCCGAGGAGGTGCTGACCATCCTCGAATCCGGCGAGCAGAACGCCGCCATCCTGCGCCTTGCCGAGGACCTGCCGCTGTTCAGCGCCGCGCTGAAGCGCCCCGCCCCGGCGCCGGCCGCCACGGCGACCCCGGCACCGGCGGCGCCGTCGCCTGTTGAGGAGGCTTTGCGCGCCGTCAACCCCGACGACCTGACGCCGCGCCAGGCCTTGGAGGAACTGTACCGGCTGCGGGGCCTCCTCGCCCGGTAGGCAGGAGGAGGACGCATGGCCGAACGATCGGAAAAGGAGAAGATGCTGGCCGGTGAGCTGTACCGCGCCGTCGGCCCGGAGATCGCGGCCGACCAGCGGCGCGCCCACCGGCTGCTGGACGCCTACAACAGCGGCGGCATCGACGCCGACCGCGCCGCGCTGCTGCGCGAACTGCTGGCGTCCGTCGGCGAGAACACGGTCATCCGCCCGCCGTTCTTCTGCGACTACGGCTTCAACATCCGCCTGGGCAGCGGGGTGTTCGTCAACTTCAACTGCGTGTTCCTGGACGTCGTCGGGATCGAGATCGGCGATCTTTGCCAGATCGGCCCGGCCGTGCAGATCTACACCGCCGACCACCCGCGCGACCCGGCGCTCCGCCGCGCCGGCTACGAGAGCGGCAAGCCGGTGCGCATCGGTGCCAACGTCTGGATCGGCGGCGGCGCCATCATCTTGCCCGGCGTCACGGTCGGCGACGACGCCGTGATCGGCGCCGGCAGCGTCGTCACCCGCGACGTCCCCCCCGGCGCCACCGTGGTCGGCAACCCGGCGCGGGTGCGGGGGTAGGACACAAACCCCTCCCTCGCTCCGGCGGGGGCGTTGAGCCGGTGCCGTAGGCAACGAGCGCTGAAAGCGATCGTAGGCGAAACGCGGTCGCGAGACTTGCGAGCGACCGTGGAGGGACCCACGCGAAGCGTGGGAGGGTGGGGGCCAGTTGTTGGCGAGGATCAGCGGCGCATCGGCTGGCGGGAAGGGGGCTGATCAAAAACACGAAGATCAGAAGATTGAAAGATCAGAAGGGATTGCCGGTGCCCCAGCTTCGGTGAAAGACCCGTAGGTTGGGTTGAGCCGCAGGCGAAAACCCAACGTGTCCGCAATGCCAAGGCGTTGGGTTTTCACTGGCGCTCAACCCAACCTACGGACCGCTCGCTGGTCTCTACCTCGTCAGGCCATACATTTCCGTCAGCATCTTCCGTATGTCGGAGAATACATCCTCGACGTCCAGGCTTTCGGAACAATCATCAGCTTCCTCGACGGCCTGACGCAAGGCGGTCCGAGCTTCTGCTTCCGTTTCTCTTCCGTCCAGCACGCGCGGTTCCATAGGACCTTTCTCGTTCAGCGGTCCAGTGTATACGTGCTCCGATGAATTTGGGAGCCCACGCCGATTGGCAACCTGGAGGTCGCTGATCCTCGCCAGCAACTGGCCCCCACCCTGCCAGTTCCACTGGCTTCCCTCCCCCGCCGGAGGTGCTACGTGATGCACACATCTTCTAGAGGACGCTAATATGTTGATGTAGCGAAGAAAAAAGCCCCTCTCCCTTGAGGGGAGAGGGGTTGGGGTGAGGGTGGTTACGCCCGGCAGGGCGGAAGAATGACTCTCTTCCCGCCTTCCGGCGGTAATGACCCCTCATCCCAACCCTTCTCCCTCAAGGGGAGAAGGGCTTTTTCAGCGTCCGCCATGATGTGTGCATCACGTAGCGCCGGCGGCAGGGGAGGGATCAATGGGCGCCCTACGCCGTCACGAACCAACTCACCTGCACGTCCTGGGCGTTGATGCCGGCCAGGGTCACCTGGTCGCCGTTGCCGAAGGACACCACCGCACCGGTGGCCCCGACGCTGACCGTCCAGGTCATGCCGGCGGCGATCTGCAGCCGGTCGCCCTGGTCGGCGTGGAAGTCGCTCACCACGTCCGCCCCGCCGCCCGGCGCGAAGGCGAAGGTGTCGGCGCCCAGGTTGCCGGCCAGAACGTCGTTGCCCAGGTTGCCGGCGATCACATCGTCGCCTTGCCCGCCGAACAGCGTGTCGTCCCCCTGGCCGCCGAACAGGCTGTCGGCGCCCAGGTTGCCGTACAGCACGTCGCTGGCCAGATTGCCGAACAGCGCATCGGCGTCCTGCCCGCCGAACAGCGTGTCGGTGTCCTGTCCGCCGAAGATCGTGTCGGACCCGATGTTGCCGTAGATCACGTCGGCACCCTGGTTGCCGTACAGCATGTCGGCGCCCAGGCCGCCCATCACCGTGTCGTCGCCCTCGCCGGCATACAGCGTGTCGTCGTCCACCCCGGCGGCCATGATCTCGCCCATGGGGGAACCCAGGATGGGGCCGGCGGCAACGGGCGGGGCGTCGCCGCCGCCGTTCCCGCCGTCATCGCCGTTGCTGGACGCGGGCGGGGGCGGCGGGGGCGTGTAGGTGATGTCGCCGCCGGACACCGCGAAGCGGCCGGCCTCGAAGGCGCCGTTCAGCGCCACCTGCATGTCGGCGCCGGGCGTGGAATCGGTGCCGATCTCCAAGTACGACAGGCCCCCATCGGTGCGCAGCTGCACCTGCCCCTCCAACAGGGCCGATCCGTCGCCCGCGGTGACCGGGCCGGACAGGGTCAGCCCGTCGATGCGGATCACGTCGCCCAGCGCGAAGTCGACGCTGGTGTCGGCGGTGCCGGCCGCGATCTCGAACACGTCGATCTCGAACACGTCGTCGCCGCCCTGGCCGCGCATGATGGCGGCGCCGCGCAGCGTGTCGTCGCCGTCGCCGCCGTCGATCGTCACGCGCCCGTCCAGGCCGGCGGCGCCGATCAGCACGTCGTTGCCGGCCGAGCCGATGAGGCGCGCCCCTTCCACGCCCTGCAGGGCGATGTGGCCGAAATCGATGGTGCCGCCGGTCCCGGTGACGTGGATCTCGACCTCGTCCGGATGCTCGGCGCCGTCGGTGTCCGGGTCCATGGTGATGGTGGACAGGCCGGCCAGCTGCGTGTCGTCCAGGACCAGCGTGGTGTTGGGCGTCGTCGCCTCGATCGTCTCCACGCCGTCCAGCGCCGCACCCCGCAGGTCGGGGTTGCCGCTGAGGAAGACCAGCTTCTCCACGCCGGCGATGCTCACGCCGCCCAGGTCCGCGTCGCCCTCCACGATCAGCAGGTCCAGGCCGGCGCCGCCGGTGACCTCCCCGATGCCGGCCAGCTGCTCGGCGGTCAGCCGCACCTCGTGGTAGCCGCCGCCGGTCATCTCCAGGCGCTCGACGCCGCTGGTGGTGGCGCCGGTCAGGTCGACCGTGTCGGACGTCGCGACCTCCACCGTGTCGTTGCCGTCCCCGCCGATCAGCGCCGTGTCGGGGCCATAGGCGGCGAGGCGGTCGTCGCCGTCGCCGCCGTCCAGCCGGTCGCCGCCCTCGCCGCCGTCCAGCGTGTCGTCGCCGGCCCCGCCGCGCAAGTCATCGTGGCCGGCATAGCCGTACATCAGGTCGTTCTCAACGCCGCCGGTCAGCGTATCGTCGAGCGCGCTTCCGAAATGGTACTGCATGGTCTGGAACCCGCATGGTGGCGTTCTTTGCGTGCAAAGATTGCGGGGATCCGGTTGCACCTCAATTCAGCATGCGGATTACGGTCGTGGGAGAAATCGATCGGGGTGGGTGGTGCCACCAACGGCGGAACGCGGCGCCCGGTCAGGCGAGCCGGCCTGAAACAATCCTGCGGCGGCGGGCGCTGGGCGGTGGACGGGGGCGGCGTGCGTGGCTAGGCTGCCCGGCATGTCCGAGCCCGCCGCATCCGAAGCCGCGCCCGCCCCGGCCACGCGGCGCCGCCGCCTCCGCCTGCCGATCGCGGCGGTGCTGGTGGCCGGCTTCGGCGCGCTGATGCTGGCGGCGGTGGCGAGCGTGCTGGTGCTGGGCCTCGTCAGCGCCGGCCGCAACACGCTGACGCTGCTCAACGACAAGGCGGATCTGGCGCTGGCCGGGGTGGAGGTGCGGGTGCGCCACCAGCTCGACCCCGCCAACGACATGGCGAAGACCATCGCCGGCCTGATCGAGCGCGGCGACCTGGATCCCGCGGACCGCGCGCGCCTGGGCGACACGCTGCGCGGCGCGCTGTCGGCGGTGCCGGATGTCACCGGCGTGGGCTTCTTCGGGCCGGACCTCACCGGCGTGCGGGTCGGGCGCAACGAAACCGCGCTGACGGTGCACGCCGTCGACCTGCGCGGCGCCAAGGACCTGCCGCCTGAAGCGCTGGACGGCGCCGAACGCACGGCGCCGCGCTGGGCCGAGCCGCTGTGGTCGCAGGAGGCGGGCACCAGCTATCTGGCGCTGTTCCACCCGGTGCGGCGGCAGGGCCGCTACCTGGGGCAGGTGGCGGTGGCGGTGTCGCTGGGCGACCTGTCGCGCTTCCTGTCGAACCTCTACGTGGAGCAGGGGCTGAACGCCTTCGTGCTCTACGACCGCGCCCACGTGCTGGCGCACCCGTCGCTGGCCACCCTGCGCTTCGACTTCTCGGGCAACGGCGACCGCGTGCCGCTGCCGCGCACCGACCAGGTGGACGACCCCGCGCTGACCGCCCTGTGGGCCAAGGGCCGCGCGATGGAGAGCCTGCGCAAGCGCACGGAGGTGCGCATGGTGCCGGTCGGCGGCGACGACATGCTGGTCCTGCTGCGCGGCATGGCCGGCTATGGGCGGCAGGAGTGGACGGTGGGCATCGCGCTGCCCGCCGATCAGGCCGGCGCCGAGGTCGAGCGGCTGTACACCACCGCGCTGGCCGGCCTGGGCATCCTGCTGGTTTCGGTGACGGCGGCGCTGGTGGTCGGGCGGCGCATCAGCCGGCAGGTCAAGCTGCTGGCCGACGCGGCCGACCGCGTGCGCGCCTTCGAGTTCCGCGAGGTGACGGAGCTGCCGGACTCGCGCCTGGAGGAACTCGGCCGCGCGGCGGCGGCCTTCAACGCCATGGTGGCCGGCCTGCGCTGGTTCGAGACCTACGTGCCCAAGGCGCTGGTGCTGCGCCTGATGCACCGGCGCGGCGGCGACGCCGGCCTGGGCTCGGAGGAGCGGGAGGTGACGGTGATGTTCACCGACATCCGCGGCTTCTCGCGCCTCGCCGCGCACTTAGGCGCGGCGGACACGGCGGCGCTGCTGAACGACCATTTCACGCGCCTTGCGTCCTGCATCGAGGTGGAGGACGGCACCGTCGACAAGTTCATCGGCGACAGCATCATGGCCTTCTGGGGCGCGCCGGAGGAGCAGGCGGACCACGCCGCCCGCGCGCTGCGCGCCGCGCACGCCATCGCCCGCGTCCTGCACGCCGACAACCGCCGCCGCGCGGCGGCCGGTCTGGCGCCGATCCGCGTGCGCATCGCGCTGCACACCGGCCCCGTGGTGGTGGGCAACATCGGCTCGGCCAGCCGCATCAACTACACGATCGTCGGCGACACGGTGAACGTCGCCGCCCGCATCGAGGAGCTGGCGTCCGGCCTGCAGGGCGACAGCGAGGTGATCGTGCTGGCCAGCGCCGCCACCGCGCGGCACGCCGACTTGGGCACGCAGGGCGCCATGCACGCCATAGGCCGCTACAGCCTGCGCGGGCGGGGAGACACGACGGAAGTCTGGCGGATGGACGTGGGAGCGGACGCGGCGCGGGAAGTTTCGGGAGCGTAACGAGGCTGAAAGGGCGTTGGAGGAAGGGCGTTGGGTTTTCGCCTGCGGCTCAACCCAACCTACGGATGCGCCCGTAGGTTGGGTTGAGCGCAGCGAAAACCCAACGTCGGCCCGTCACGCCTCGACCAGCAGGTCCTCGTAGCCCTCGACGCGCTTCAGCATGGACTGGCGCAGCTTCAGCATGGCGCGGTGCTCCAGCTGGCGCACGCGCTCCTTGCTGACGCCCAGCTCGCGGCCCAGTTCTTCCAGCGTGGCGCCTTCCTCGCGCAGGCGGCGCTCCTGGATGATGGTGCGCTCGCGCGGGGACAGCTCGCCCAGCGCCTCGGCCAGCCACTGGGAGCGGGTGTTGCTGTCGCGCATGCCGATGACGACGTCTTCCGGGCTCGGCCGCTGGTCGGCCAGGAAGTCCTGCCAGTCCTCGTCGGAGCCGTCGGCGACCGGCGAGTTCAGCGACTGGTCGGTGGCCGCCAGCCGCATCTCCATCGCCTCCACCTCGGTGACGTCGACCTGCAGCTCGGTCGCGATCCATTCGCGGCCTTCCTTGGTCAGGCCGTTCGCCTGGCTGGCGTTCTCGATGCGCGCGCGCAGGCGGCGCAGGTTGAAGAACAGCGACTTCTGCGCCGCCGTCGTGCCGGTGCGCACGATCGACCAGTTGCGCAGGATGTAGTCCTGCATGGCCGACCGGATCCACCACGCCGCGTAGGTGGAGAAGCGCACCTCGCGGTCCGGCTCGAAGCGGCTGGCGGCCTGCATCAGGCCGACGTTGCCCTCCTGCACCAGGTCGCCCATGGGCAGGCCGTAGTTGCGGAAGCGGGCGGCGGTGGCAACGACGAGCCGGGTGTAGGCGCGGACCAGCTCGTGCAGGGAACGCTCGTCCCCGTCCTCGCGCCATTTCCGCGCCAGGTCGAATTCGTGATCGCGCGACAGCAGCGGTTCGCGCATCGAGGCCTTGATGAAACTCAGGTTGGCTCTCTGAGTCTCGGGATCGTCGATATATGCCATCCGTATCCCTTCCTTCCCGTCTCGCCGGCCTTGTGTCCTGCTCCACGAACGTCGGGTGTTCTGGAAGGACAACAGCCGTTTTCCCGCCCCGTTGCACGTGATACGCAAACGGCACGGGAACGGATCACCGCGGTGGGCGGAAATGATGGGCGGATGGTTGGGGCGGACGGATTAACCGCCGCGGGGCGCGGGCGCCACCGGACAAGATCCAGCGGATAAGATCCGCCGGATAAGATATGGAGCGCGATCAGACCTGGAACAGCTCCAGGATCTCGCCCGAAGGCGCCAGGACGCCGCACACCAGCGGCCCGCCCTGGCCGCAGCCGGCGTCCAGCGTGGCGGTGAAATCCTCCACCCGCGCGCCGCCGCGCGCCGGGTCGTAGCCGCGCACGACGCGGCGGAATCCGCCGTAGGGCGCGTCGATGCGCGAGAACGCGGCGCCCCCCCACCAGAAGCTGTCGCCCTGGTGGCCGAAGGGCCGCGCCGGATCGATGCCGGCGTTGACGAACAGCACGCCGCCGGCCTCGCCCGCCGGATTACCCGCCGGGTTGCCGGTGTAGGCCGCGCGCTTCAGCGAGCTGAACAATTTTTCGTGACCGGGGTGCGCCTGCACGGCCGCGCGCAGCGCCTGCGTCCAGCGGCTCAGCGCCATGGTGCCGCCGCGCGCCGCCGCCATGCCCTGCTCGGCCACGCCGCCATAGGCGGCCAGCGTCGCCTCCACGCCCTGGCGCAGCATCCACTCCAGCACCTCGCGCGGGTTGGGGGCGAAGTGCAGCTGCAAAAGCTTCTGCCACATCTCCTCCTGCCCGCCGCGCAGGTACACGATGTCCTCGGCCAGCATGCCGCGCATGGACAGCAGCGCCCGGCGGAAGTCCAGCAGCGCGTCCACCGTCTCCACCACGCGCGGCCCGCGGCCGATCAGGTTGCCCAGGTAGACGAGCCGGTCGCCGGGCTGGAAGCGGGCGCCGATCACCTCGTGCATCGCGTGCAGGTGGTCGGGCTGGGCGTGCAGGGAAGCCAGCGCCCAGATGCGCCGGGGACGGCCGAGGTCGACGAACTTCTGCGGGTTGGTCGATGCGTGATCGGGCATGGTCGGCGCGGTTGGGATTCCGCCGAACACTCTATGCGGTGCCCGTGCGGGTGGAAAGGTGAAAAGGGACGGCCGCGTGCTCCGGAAGGCGGAGGCGTTCCGGCGCCTTGCGGGAGGGGCGCCGGACAGAGGGGATGTTCAGCCACAGATGAACACAGATAGACACAGATGAATGCCGATGGGGTGCCGACCTGCGGCAACGGCAGGCATCTGACAAAATCTGTGTCCATCTGTGTGCATCGGTGGCCCCCTATCGCTGACCGATGGGGCCGTTGCCGGGCGCGCGTTGACGTCGCCAGTGCCACACGCATAGCCTCTGAGGCAACGTCGGGAGAAGGCGCATGGATGCGACAGGTCGTAAGCGTTCCGCCACACAGCCCGAGGCGGCGTTCGCGGGCGCGGAGGAGCGCTGCCCCTGCGACGACATGCGGGCGCGCATGGACCGCACCATGGAACTGTGGATCAGCTTCAACGCCGAAGGGCCGAGCGTGGCGGAAGAGTTCGGCACGCTGTGACCGCCCAAACCAAAAGGGCGGCCCCTTGCGGGACCGCCCTTTCCAGAGCGCGCCTGAGGATGGATGATCAGGCGGCCTTCTTGAGGACCTGCTCCAGGCGCTCGGTGGCCTTCAGCTCGTCGATCTTCTCGACGGCGGCCAGCTCGCGCGCCAGGCGCTCCAGCGCCGCCTGGTAGATCTGGCGCTCGCTGTAGGACTGGTCGGACTGGTCGGTGCCGCGGTACAGGTCGCGCACCACCTCGGCGATCGACACGGGGTCGCCGGAGTTGATCT
>NZ_DASPMG010000201.1:0-9298 GCF_035627195.1 Azospirillum sp. | reverse complement strand
CGCGGAATGGCTCGCCCACCGCCGCCGACACGGCACGCCCGGTACGCGGGCTGACGAACGCGAGGTAGTCGTTGCTGCCCGTCACCGCGCAGCGGTCGAGGTCCAGGCCGAACCCCAGTTCGCCAAGCAGCCCGATCTCCCACCGCACGTACGCCTCCGGCCAGGCCGGTGCCGAGTCCAGCACGTCCAGCAGCGCCAGCAGCCCGTCGAACAGCGCCGGGTGCGGCTCGCGCTCGGGCAGCGCCGCCTCGACCAGCGCGCAGGCCGCCGTCAGCGCCGCCAGCCGCAGCGGGTCGTCCAGCAGGCCGGCGGCATAGCCGCGCACCGCCTCCAGCGTGAAGGTGCCCAGGTGTTCGTTCAGCCGAGCGCGCCAGCGGGCGCTGACCAGCGTTCCCGGCTCCAGATGGCCGCGCTGCCGGCTGGACCGGCCGCCGTGCACAAGGCCGGCGTGCCGCCCGTGCTCGCGCGTCAGCAGCACGGCCAGCGCCGCCGCATCGCCGTGCGGCCGATTCGACAGGACGATCCCCTGGTCGGTCCATTCCATGGCCATGATCTAGCAACCCGCGCGCGTGCCCGCCATGGGAAAGGAACCCGCGAAACGCCCACAGGTTCACACACCCCGCCCGCGACCGAATTGTACCCGCCACGCGACACATCGCTGCACGTGCCGGCATGCGGCGCAGAACAAGGTTGCATTTTTTGCAATTTTAATCAGCAATGGCGGCCCACGGTACCATCCGTGCCGCGACATGAGGGAGTCTTGAGCAGTCCGATCGACCGATACCTGCTGGCCGAGAAAGCCGGGACGGAGGGCGTGTGGGACTGGGACCTGCGCACCGACACCCTGTATTTGTCGCGCCGGTTCAAGGAGTTCCTCGGGCTGCCGCCGGGCGACGGGCTGAACTGCCCGTCCGATTGGCTGGACCGCGTCCACCCCGACGACCTGGACTGGCTGCACGCCTCCTTCGAGGGGCAGATGGTCGGCGTCACCGTGCCCTTCCAGATCGAGCACCGCGTGCGCAGCGGGCCGGGGTGGCGCTGGCTGGCCTGCCGCGGCGTGGCGGTCAGCGACGAGGAGGGGACGCCCATCCGCCTCGTCGGCTCGGTCGCCGACGTCACCGAACGCAAGCTGGCCGAACAGCGCCTGCGCCAGAGCGAGGAGCGCTACGCCCTTGCCGCCGCCGCCAGCAACGACGGCCTGTACGACTGGGACCTGAAGGCGGAGAGCGTCTATTACTCGCCGCGCTGGAAATCGATCCTCGGCTTCGAGGAGCAGGAGATCGGCGACAGCCCCGACGAATGGCTGGGCCGCGTCCTTCCCGACGACCTGATCTGGCTGCGCGCCGCGTTGGACGCCCAGGCCGACGGCGACGGCAAGCCCTTCCAGATCGAATACCGCATGCTCGACGCCATGGGCAAGGTGCGCTGGATGGCCTGCCGCGGCATCGCCGTGCTGGACGCGGCCGGCACGCCGATCCGCATCGTCGGCAGCCAGGCCGACGTCACCGACCGCAAGCAGGCCGAACAGCAGCTCCGC
Organism: Azospirillum sp.; assembly: GCF_035627195.1. Lineage (GTDB taxonomy): Bacteria > Pseudomonadota > Alphaproteobacteria > Azospirillales > Azospirillaceae > Azospirillum. Next base: position 7,761 of record NZ_DASPMG010000201.1, on the reverse strand, counting down.
CAGAGCGAGGAGCGCTACGCGCTCGCCGCCCGCGGCGCCAACGACGGGCTGTGGGACTGGACCCTGGCCGATGGCGCCGTCTACTACTCCCCGCGCTGGAAGGCCATGCTGGGCCACGCCGAGGACGAGATCGGCACCCGCATCGACGACTGGTTCGACCGCGTCGTCCCCGCCGACCTGCCGGGCCTGCGCACCGCCATCGACCTGCACCTGACCGGCGAGCGCGAGGGCTTGCAGCACGAGTTCCGCATGCGCCACGCCGACGGCGGGGAGCGCTGGTTCCTCGCCCGCGGCCTCGCCGTGCTTGGCCCGGACGGGCGCGCCGTCCGCATGGCCGGCTCGATGACCGATATCACCGCCCGCAAGAAGGCCGAGCAGCAGATCCTGTTCGACGCCATCCACGACGGGATGACCGGGCTTGCCAACCGCACGCTGCTGCTCGACCGCGTCGGGCAGGCGCTGGACCACCGCCGGCGCGCCGGCGGACGGCACTTCGCGGTGCTGCTGCTCGATCTCGACCGGTTCAAGGGCGTCAACGATTCGCTGGGCACGGCCGCCGGCGACGTGGTGCTGAAGACCATCGCCGCCCGGCTGGAGCGCAACCGCCGCATGGGCGACACGCTGGCGCGCCTGTCGGCCGACGAGTTCGGCGTACTGCTGAACGACGTGGACGCCGTGGGCGACGCCATGGACGCCGCCGAGCGGCTGGCCCAGGCGGTCGCGCAGCCCATCACGCTGGATGGCCACCAGATGGTGCTGACCGCGTCGCTCGGCATCGCGCTCAGCGTCACCGGCTACGACCGGCCGGAGGACATGCTGCGCGACGCCAGCCTCGCCATGTACCGGGCGAAGTCGGGCGGGCGCAACCGGATCGACGTGTTCGACGGCAACCTGCGCCGGCAGGCCATGGCGCAGATGCGCACGGAGACCGACCTGCGCCGCGCGCTGGAGCAGGGCCACCTGCGCCTGTTCTACCAGCCCATCGTCGAGCTGGCCGACGGCCGCATCGCCGGGTTCGAGGCGCTGATGCGCTGGCAGCATCCGGAGCGCGGGCTGGTCTCCCCGGCGGAATTCATCCCGCTGGCCGAGGAGTGCGGGCTGATCGTGCCCATGGGCCGCTGGGCGTTGCGCGAGGCCGCGCGGCAGGTGGCCGACTGGCAGCGCCGTTTCCCGCGCGCGACACCGCTGTCCATGGCCGTCAACGTCTCCTCCCAGCAGTTCCGCGACGACGACTTGCCGTCCCTGGTGCGCGCGGTGCTGGACGACGCGGCGGTGCCGCCCTCCTCGCTGAAGCTGGAGATCACGGAAAGCCTGCTGATGCAGGACCCGGCCAAGGCGCGGGCGCTGCTGATGACCATCCGCGACATGGACGTGCGCCTGTCGATCGACGACTTCGGGACCGGCTATTCGTCGCTGTCCTACCTGCACACCTTCCCGGCCGACACGCTGAAGATCGACAAGAGCTTCGTGCAGGCCATCACCACCGGCGAGGGCAGCGCCGCCATCGTCCAGGTGGTCACCACGCTGGCCGCGATCCTGCGCATGGACGTGGTGGCCGAGGGGATCGAGACGGAAGCCGAGGCCGCGTTCCTGCGCGACATCGCCTGCAGGTACGGCCAGGGCTTCTTCTACGCCCGCCCCGCCCCGGCCGACGCCATCGAGGCGTTGCTGGAACGCGAAGCCGCCGAAGCCGCCCCGGCCGGCTGACCCACCGGACGCGGCCGGAAGGGAACCACCTTGCCCGGATCGCCGCCACGGTGCAGGTCCGTGGCCGGCTCCACCCCGTTCAGCACCCAGGCGTAGGCGGCGGCCAGCAGCGGCCGGTCGCGCCCGTCGGACAGGAACACCCGCACCGATCCCGCCGAATCGCCGTGCCGGACGGCGCGCGACAGCGTCGCCGCACCGGCCGCGTCACCGGATATCACCGCGCATCGGGCATTGCCGGCGCGCGTCAGAACGGCTACCAGCGCCTCCATCGCCCCGCCGCCCGGGACGCCGTCGCGCAGGTCCACGAACAGCCCCTGGGGCCGGCCGCCGCGGGCGAACCGCTCACCGACATCCCGCAGCGCCGCGCGCCACTCCGCCACCTCGGACGGGGCGAGGTCCCGGTGCAGGCCGATGTGGACGCCCCATGCGTTGACGGAAACCGTGAAGCCGCTCATGCCCGCCCCCATCCGTGGTGTCACCGGCCGCCCGAGGATCGGAGCACCGGCGTCACCCACAACGCTATAAGGGCTATTCCTAACAATCCGTTACCAAAACAATTCTGACATTAAGCTACAAATCCGACACCGGTACCGGCCGCTGCCGCCGGCACCCCGAAAATTCTGCGAAATGCGCTGGAACTTTCGATTGGGACAGGTCACCAAGACAGGACCGGCCAAGGGAGCCGGTGCAACTCAGGATGATCCGAACCATGCGCCGTGCCATCGCCCTCGCCACATCGCTCCTCCTTGCCGCCGGCGCGGCCATCGCCCCGGTCGGTGGCGTGGCCCTTGCCGCCGAGCCCCCGGTGACCGTGGGCGAGGTGTGCATCCAACAAAACGGCGTCTATCTGGCCAGTGTGCGGACGCAAACCTATGAGCCTGGCACCATGCGTACCGAAACGCCGGAAAGACTCATGGCGATCGGACAGACGTTCTGCGTGCCCTACGGCCAGACCGACACCGACATGTTTGTGTACGTCAACGTTGTCATGGGGCACAGCAAGAACTGCAAAATAACCCTGCAGGGCCGAAGGGGGGTGCTCAACGTCGTGACGACCGGCACCAGCCTGAACGTGAATCTCGCCTGTCCGTGATGACGAAGCCGCCTCGTCATCGGGGCAGCCCCACCGATGCCGGCGCGCCTGAGCGTTACCCGGTTGTTGCCTAGAAACGCAAAGCGGCCCGAAATCGGGCCGCACAATCCGCCTAAGCCGTTGATTTGTATGGTGGGCGATGAGGGTTTCGAACCCCCGACCCTCTCGGTGTAAACGAGATGCTCTACCGCTGAGCTAATCGCCCGCATCCGGCAATCGGTACGCCGGAAAAACGAAACCGGCCGACCTGAGCGTCGGCCGGTTGCAGTCTAGGCCAAACGGCCCAATCAGTTCAACGCGTCCTTCAGGTTCTTGCCGGGCTTGAACTTCGGCTGCTTGGACGCCGGGATGCTGATCTTCTCACCGGTACGCGGGTTGCGCCCCTCGGAGGCAGCGCGCTCGGCAACGGCGAAGGTGCCGAACCCCACGAGGCGCACCTCGTCACCCTTCTTCAGCGAGTCCGCGATGCCCTCGAAAACCGCGTCAACGGCCTTGGTCGCATCAGTCTTGGACAGACCCGCTGCGTCGGCGACATGCGCCACGAGATCATTCTTGTTCACTCAATCCCCCTTCCCGATACGACTAAGAACTAATCAACAAAGCCGCCCCACGACTTTGCAGGCGCAAAGTCTAAACACAGCTTCCGCCACCCGTCAATTGCCGACGGGTGGCGGAGGCCGTGAATCAGGCGGAATTCCGCGCTTTTCAGGCCAAACCCGGCCTAGTGGCGGATGACCTCGCCGGTGCCCTCGCCGTCGCGCGGCTTGGCCGCGGCCTCGACGGGAGCGTCCACCGGCTCGGTCCACTCGATGGGTTCGAGCGCCCGGACCAGCGCGTTGCGCAGCACGTCATCCACAGAATTCACCGGGATGATTTCCAGGCCACGCTTTACGTTGTCCGGAATGTCGGCGAGATCCTTTTCGTTGTCCTTCGGGATCAGCACCTTCTTCAGGCCGCCGCGCAGCGCGGCGAGCAGCTTTTCCTTCAGGCCGCCGATCGGCAGCACGCGGCCGCGCAGCGTGATCTCGCCGGTCATCGCCACGTCCTTGCGCACGGGGATGCCGGTCAGCACCGACACGATCGAGGTGATCATGGCGACACCGGCCGACGGGCCGTCCTTCGGCGTGGCGCCCTCCGGCACGTGGACGTGGATGTCCTTCTTCTCGAACAGCGTCGGCTTGATGCCGAAGGCGGTGGCACGCGACTTGACGTAGCTCTCCGCCGCCTGCACCGACTCCTTCATGACGTCGCCGAGCTTGCCGGTGGTGGTGACGCGGCCCTTGCCGGGCAGCGACACCGCCTCGATGGACAGCAGCTCGCCGCCCACCTCGGTCCAGGCCAGGCCGGTGGTGACGCCGACCAGATCCTCCAGCTCCGCCTCGCCGAAGTGGAACCGGCGCACGCCGGCGTACTTGTCGAGGTTGCGGCGCGTGATGGACACCTTCTCGGTGCCCTTCATCATGATCTCCTTCACCGCCTTGCGGCAGAGGTTGGCGATCTCGCGCTCCAGGTTGCGCACGCCGGCTTCCCGCGTGTAGTAGCGGATGAGGTCGCGCAGCGCGTCGTCGGAAATGGCGAACTCGCCCTTCTTCAGGCCGTTCGCCTTCACCTGCTTCTCGATCAGGTGCCGCTTGGAGATCTCGACCTTCTCGTCCTCGGTGTAGCCGGCGACGCGGATCACCTCCATGCGGTCCAGCAGCGGCTGCGGCAGGCGCAGCGTGTTGGCCGTGCACACGAACATCACGTCGGACAGGTCGTAGTCGACCTCCAGGTAATGGTCGTTGAAGGTGCCGTTCTGCTCCGGATCCAGCACCTCCAGCAGCGCCGACGACGGGTCGCCGCGCCAGTCGGCGCCCAGCTTGTCCACCTCATCCAGGAGGAACAGTGGGTTGGACGACTTGGCCTTCTTCATGCCCTGGATCACCTTGCCGGGCATGGAGCCGATGTAGGTGCGCCGGTGGCCGCGGACCTCGGCCTCGTCCCGCACGCCGCCCAGCGACATGCGCACGAAGTTGCGGCCCGTGGACTTGGCGATCGACTTGCCCAGCGAGGTCTTGCCCACGCCCGGCGGTCCGACGAGGCACAGGATCGGCCCCTTCACCTTGTTCATGCGGTTCTGCACGGCAAGGTATTCCAGGATGCGTTCCTTGACCTTCTCCAGGCCGTAGTGGTCGGCGTCCAGGATCTTCTGCGCCAGCTTGATGTCCTTCTTGACCTTGGTGCGCTTCTTCCACGGAATGGACAGCATCCAGTCCAGGTAGTTGCGCACGACCGTGGCCTCGGCCGACATCGGGCTCATGGAGCGCAGCTTCTTCAGCTCGGCCAGCGCCTTTTCGCGGGCCTCCTTGGTGAAGCGCGTCTTGTTGATCTTCTCTTCCAGCTCGGCCGCCTCGTCGCGGCCGTCCTCGGTCTCGCCGAGTTCCTTCTGGATGGCCTTCAGCTGCTCGTTCAGGTAGTACTCGCGCTGCGTCTTCTCCATCTGCCGCTTGACGCGGTTGCGGATGCGCTTCTCCACCTGAAGCACGCCGATCTCGCCTTCCATGAAGGCATAGACCCGCTCCAGCCGCTCCGACACGGTGGCGCACTCCAGGAGCTGCTGCTTCTCGGGGATCTTCAGCGCCAGGTGCGACGCGACGGTGTCGGCCAGCTTGCCGGACTCCTCGATCTGGTTGATCGAGACCAGCACCTCCGGCGGGATCTTCTTGTTGAGCTTGATGTACTGCTCGAACTGCGAGACCACCGCGCGGGACAGCGCTTCCAGCTCCTGCTGGTCACCGACCTTCTCCTCGACGAGGTCGGCGTACGCCTGGAAGAACTCCTCGTTCTCGGCGAATTTCGTGATGGAGGCGCGCTGCCCGCCTTCGACCAGCACCTTGACCGTGCCGTCCGGCAGCTTCAGGAGCTGCAGCACGGTGCCCACGGTACCGACGCTGTAGATGTCCGCCGGAGTCGGGTCGTCCTGCGCGGCGTTCTTCTGGGTGACGAGAAGGATCTGCTTGTCGTCCTTCATCACGTCTTCCAGGGCGCGCACGGACTTCTCGCGGCCCACGAACAGCGGAACGATCATGTGGGGGAACACCACGATGTCGCGCAGCGGCAGGACCGGATAGAGGGCACCACGGGGGATTTCGAACATCGATCAGGGCCTCTTGGTAGGGACGCCGCCAGCCCGGGATGGGCCTGGGGCGACACCGCCTCGGGGAATGAGCGCGGTATCTTTGAACGGCACAGGACTAACGTGGCACAGCACCCCTGGCCCTTCAAGGGCGGAACCGCGGAATCCCTACCGCGTTGCAGCGTAGACCGTTAGTCCCAGCCGCGGTTCATCATCCAGTCGACGGCGGCGATGACCGTCTCCGCCTCGTCGCGCAGCGACATCACGACTTGGCCCAGCCGCTCGCCCGGAATGTTGGTGATCTCCAAGGGCATCAACAGCACCACCTGCCCCTCGATAACGAAGGCCGGGCACAGCTTGGAATCGACCTCGCGCGGCAAGACGCTCCGCAGCGTCATCGGAATGACGACCCGGCGGTCGAAGCCTTTGAACAGGGTGGATTGCAGGATCAGAAGAAAAGGGCTACGCGCCCGCGTGGTTCCCGTGTTTCGGCACACATCGAACTGCGCCACGGCGGCTTAAAGCTCGCAGAATTCGTCGGCCACCGACCCGTAACGCCGGTTCACCTCGTTCCAAGCCTCCATGTCGCGGTCGACGCGTTTCTGGATGGCGGACTTTTCCTGCGCGCCGGAGGCCGGAACCCCCGTCCGCACCGACGCGGTACCCGACAACGGCTTGGTCTTCCGCACAGCGCGCATCGTCATTCTCCCGTACCCGCCAGAAGGGTGATGGCTGAATGCATCGCTGTCAAGGCGGCGTCCCAAAAGAAAAAGGGGCGCCGGAGCGCCCCTCTTCCAATTCCCTATCGGTCCGCCCGTCAGGCGCCCGGCGCCTCGCGGCGCTGGTCGGCGTGGACGTAGAGCGGCTTGGCGCGCCCCTCCACCACCTCGCCGTTGACGACGATGCTCTCCACGCCGGCGAGGCCGGGCAGGTCGAACATCGGGTCGAGCAGGATCGATTCCATGATCGAGCGCAGGCCGCGGGCACCCGTCTTGCGCTGGATGGCCTTGTTGGCGATGGTCTTCAGCGCATCCTCGGAGAAGTCGAGGTGCACGTCCTCCATCTCGAACAGGCGCTGGTACTGCTTGACCAGCGCGTTCTTCGGCTTGGTCAGGATCTCGATCAGCGCCGCCTCATCCAGGTCGGACAGGGTGGCGACGACCGGCAGGCGGCCGACGAACTCGGGGATCAGGCCGAACTTCAGCAGATCCTCCGGCTCGACCTCGCGCAGGATCTGGCCGGTCGAGCGCTCCTCGGGGCCGCGCACGTCGGCGCCGAAGCCGATGGACGTGCCCTTGCCGCGCTGGGCGATGATCTTCTCCAGGCCGGCGAAGGCGCCGCCGCAGATGAAGAGGATGTTGGTGGTGTCGACCTGCAGGAACTCCTGCTGCGGGTGCTTGCGGCCGCCCTGCGGAGGCACGGAGGCGACGGTGCCCTCCATGATCTTCAGGAGCGCCTGCTGCACGCCCTCGCCCGACACGTCGCGGGTGATCGACGGGTTGTCGGACTTGCGGGAGATCTTGTCGACCTCGTCGATGTAGACGATGCCGCGCTGGGCCCGCTCGACGTTGTAGTCGGCCGCCTGCAGCAGCTTGAGGATGATGTTCTCGACGTCCTCGCCGACGTAGCCGGCCTCGGTCAGCGTCGTGGCGTCGGCCACGGTGAACGGCACGTCGATGATTCGAGCCAGCGTCTGCGCCAGCAGGGTCTTGCCGGTGCCGGTCGGGCCGATCAGCAGGATGTTGGACTTGTCGAGCTCGACGTCGCTCTCGCCCTCCTCGCCGTGGACGAGCCGCTTGTAGTGGTTGTGCACGGCGACGGAGAGGACCTTCTTGGCGCGCTCCTG
>NZ_DASPMG010000200.1:0-30851 GCF_035627195.1 Azospirillum sp. | reverse complement strand
CCGATGGTCTCTGGACCGTCCATTTCGCCGCCGAGGCGATCGCGCAAGTCGACTTGCGCGATCGCCTCGGTTCGGTCCAACCTGTCAACCATGTCTCCGAACACCTGTAAACCAAGTGTCCGGTCTGAACAGCCTGCGGCTGAACCCAACCTACGGGAACGTCGCGCGTAGGTTGGGTTGAGGCCGCAGCCGAAAACCCAACGATTGGCGCTCAGCTGCCCTCGGCCATGTCGTACATGCCGTCCATGTCGGCGATCTGGATCTTGTTGCCTTCCTGCAACGAGATGACGCCGGCGGTCTTCAGCTGGGTGAAGGTGCGGCTGACCGTTTCGGTGGTCAAGCCCAGGTAGTCGGCGATGTCCGCCCGGCTCATCGGCACGTAGACCGGGTTCTCCTTGTGCCCGCGCCGCGCCGCGCGCTGGGAGAGCATCAGCAGGAACGAGCAGATCTTCTCCCGCGCCGTCTTGCGGCCCAGCAGCAGCATCTGGTCCTGCGCCGCCGCCAGCTCGTTCGAGGCCATGGAGAACAGCCGGCGCTGCATCTTCGGGAACTCGTCCAGCAGCGCCTCCACCTTGCGGCGGGGGAAGCGGCACAGCGAGCAGGTGGTCACCGTCTCGGCCGTGTAGGCGTAGTGGTCGTTGACGGCGAGGCCGAGGAAGTCGCCCGGCATCAGGAAGCCGGTGATCTGCCGGCGCCCGTCGGGCAGCAGTTTGAACAGCTTCACCGTGCCCGAGGTGACGTTGTAGAGCGTGTCGGCCGCGTCGCCCTCGCCGAACAGGGTCTGGCCGGCCTCGATCCGTGCGTTCTGGGCGATGTCGGCGAGGCGGCGCAGTTCCTCCGGTTCCAGGGCGGCGCAGACCGTAAGGATCCGCACGGGGCAGGCCCCGCATGGGTTCATCTCGGTCGTGGCGCCCTTGTCGCGGGCGCGGCCCATGTCGAACGGAGTCATGACGGCACCCGGCCCTAACCGTCCACGGGCCTCATCATGGTCAGATTCTGGAAATATCGCAACCATGCTGCGCGGGCGTGCCTACGAAGGTCTCAGCTCCGTTCGGCGACGTGGCGAGGCTCGGACGGGGCCGGGGCGGTGGGCGCATCGTCGTCGAACAGGATGCGGTGGGCCGCCCCGTCCAGGTCGTCAAACTGACCGGACTTCAGGGCCCACAGGAACGCCCCCAGGCCCAGAAGGCCCAGGCTCACGGCGGCCGCGATCAGGTAGAGAAGCTCGGTCATGGGTCAGATCCTTTACGACCGCGCCGCGGCTGAGGCGCAGCGCGTTCACGATGACGATAATCGAGGAGGAGGACATCGCCAAGGCGGCGATGAGCGGCGTCAGCATGCCGGCCATCGCCAGCGGCACGGCGAACAGGTTGTAGATCAGCGCCAGCGCGAAGTTCTGGCGGACCAGCGTGCCGGAGCGGCGCGCCACCTCCAGCGCCTCGACGATGGGCAGCAGGTTGCGACCCTGGAACACCACGTCGGCGGCGGTCTGGCTGACGTCCACGGCGGTGGAGGGCGACATGGACACGGTGGCGGCGGCCAGCGCCGGCGCGTCGTTCAGCCCGTCGCCGACCATCAGCACGCGCTTGCCCTGGGCGATGAGCCCGTGCAGCACGGCGGTCTTGTCGGCCGGCGTCTGCTCCGCCCGCCAGTCGGCCACGCCCAGCGATTCCGCCACCACCGCCACGGCGGCGCGGCGGTCGCCGGACAGCAGGATGACCTCCAGCCCGCGCGCGCGCAGCGCGCCGACCACGGCGGCCGCGTCGCGGCGCGGTGTGTCGAGGAAGCCGATGCGCAACGGGGCGCCGCCGGGGCGGGCCAGCCACAGCTCGGGACCGGGGGCGTCGCCCTCCGGTTCGGCGGCGTCGACGCCGGTGAAGCGGCGGCTGCCCAGGCGGATCTCGCCGTCGGGCGTGTCGAGGGCAAGGCCGGCGCCCGGCACCTCGCGCACGCCGGTGGCCACCGGCACGCCGGGCACGGCGCGCACCAGCGCGCGGGCCAGCGGGTGCCGGCTGGCGCCGGCCAGCGAGGCGGCGAGCCGCAGGCCGGCGGCGTCCAGGCCGGCCACCTGCGCCTCCGGCCGGCCCTCGGTCAGCGTACCGGTCTTGTCGAACACCACGGTGTCGATGGTGGCGAGGCGTTCGAGCGCGGTGGCGGTCTTCAGCAGGATGCCCTGGCGCATCAGCCGGCCGCTGGCGATCACCTGCACCACCGGCACGGCCAGCGCCAGCGCGCACGGGCAGGTGATGATCAGCACCGCCACGGCGTTCATCAGCGAATCCTGCCAGTCCGCCCCCATCAGGAACGTCCAGCCGAGGAAGGTGAAGAGTGCGGCCAGATGCACGACCGGGGCGTAGTGCTTCGACACGCGGTCGGCGATGGCCACGTACTTGGCGCGGCCCTGTTCGGCCACCTCCATCAGGCGGACGATCTCGGCCAGCAGCGTGCCCTCGCCCACCGCCGTCACGGTCATGCGCAGCGGCGAGGTGAGGTTCAGCATGCCGGCGAACACCTGGTCGCCGGGGCGGACGGTGCCGGGAACGCTCTCGCCGGTGATCAGGCCGGTGTCGAGGTCGGACACGCCGTCGGCCACGCGGCCGTCGACGGGAATGCGCTCGCCCACCGCGACCAGCACGGTGGCGCCGGGGGAAACCTGTTCCGGGGGCAGAATGACCGTGCGGCCGTCGGGCTGCACCACGGTGACGTTGGTGGCCTGGAGGCCGAGGAGCTGTTCGGCGGCGGAGCGCGCGCGGCCGCGTGCCCGCTGGTCGAGGTAGCGGCCGATCAGCAGGAAGAACAGCAGCATCGTTGCGCCGTCGAAATAGGCGTGCAGACCGCTGTTGATCGTCTCGAACAGGCTCATCCCGGCGGTGAGGATGACGCCGATGGTGATCGGCACGTCCATGTTGGTGCCGCCGCGCCGCAGCGCCTGGAGCGCCGAGCGCGCGAAGGGCCGCACGGCGTACGCGATGGCCGGCAGGCCGATCAGCGCCGAGAGCCAGTGCATGAGGTCGCGCGTCGCCGTGCCCATGTCGCCGTAGCCGGACCACACGGACACCGAGAAGAGCATGATGTTGCTGGCGGCGAAGCCGGCGACGGCCATGGAGCGCAGCAGCTCCTTCTCCGCCTTGTTCTGCGCGCTGCCCAGCCGGTCGGGGTCGAAGGGCACGGCGCGGTAGCCCAGGCGCGAGACCACGCCGACCACCGTGTTGGCATCGGTCTCCGCCTCCCGCCACGTCACGGTCAGGCGGCGGGTGGTCATGTTGAGGCGGGCGTGCGCCACGCCAGCTTGGCGGGCCAGCGCCGTCTCGATCAGCCAGACGCAGGCGGCGCACTGCAGCCCGTCGATCATCAGGTGCAGGGTGGCGGTGCCGTCCGCTTCTGCCGTGGCGTCGCGCTTGGCGTGCGTGGCGTAGTCGATGGACGGCGCGTCCTCGCCGTCCGGGCGCAGCGGACGCGCCGAGGGGTCGACCGAGCGCCGGTCGTAATAGCGCTCCAGCCCCAGGCCGCGGACGAGGTCGTACGCGGCCGCGCAGCCGGTGCAGCAGAACGTGCCCGCTTCGGAGGCGTTTTCGGAGGCGGGAACGGGCTCGGCACCGGCCGGCAGGTCCTGCCCGCAGTGGAGGCAGACGGCCATTTACTTGACCCAGATGCGCTTCTGATCCTGGTAGTCGCCCGCCGGGTGGTCGACGACCACGCGCATGTCCCACACGCCGGGCAGCGGCAGGTCGACCGGCTGGGCGTAGCGGCCCTCGCCCAGGTAGGGCAGGACCAGGGTCTGGTCGCTGCCCTGGCTGGTCGGGCGGATGAAGGTCACCGTGACCTTGGCGTCCTTCAGCAGGTTGCCGTGCTTGTCGTGCAGGGTGATGGCGGCGATGCCCTTACCCGGATCGGTCCCTTCGAAGCCGAAGTCGACCTTCCACGCGCGCTCGCTCTGCGCACGCGCACCCGCCAGGTCCTGGTTGTAGCGGATGCCCTTGATGAAGTGCTCCTCGGTCTGCAGCCCGGTGTAGGTGGAGGTGGCGACGTAGACCATCACGCCGTTCACCGCGATCACCACCCCGAAGAAGGCCACGAAGATCCAGGGATACCACCAGCCGCGGGGGCGGCCGTTGCTCATCGTCGGATTCCTGGCGTCGGTGGACATGCTCATCGTCCGTTCGTTTCCCTGGTGTGGGGCTAGCTCCCCGGGGCCAAGAACACGGTGTCGCGCGTCGCGCTCTCACCATTGGCCGAGGTCAGCCTAAAGTTAAGTGGCATGCTCGCCCCTTTCAAACTGGAGCGGGGCGCTGTGACGAAGATTCTGTAGGTGGTGACCGCGTCCGGGGCCGCCGTCAAGCGCGCCTGCGGGGCCGAGACCTCCTGATGCTCGCCCGCCACGGCGATCGCCGCCCCAGCCACGCCGTCCAGCGTGAGGGTGTAGTCGAGCGGGTCGCGGGTCATGTTGGAGATCTTGAAGGTGTAGGCGTTGCGGATGGAGCCGTCGGACAGCGCCACGAACAGCGGCGCGCGGTCGCGCAGGACCGAGATGTCGAGGCCCGGCTTGAGGACCAGACCGGCCGCGATGGCGCCGCCGATGACCGACATCAGCGCCATGTAGATCAGCGTGCGCGGGCGGAACAGCTTGTACGGGCCGGGCTTGCCGGTGGTGGAGAGCGCCACCTGGTTGTTGTGCGTGTCGAACTTCACCAGCCCGGTGGGCCGGCCGATCTTCACCATCACCTCGTCGCAGGCGTCGGCGCACAGGCCGCAGCCGATGCACTGCATCTGCAGGCCGTCGCGGATGTCGATGCCGACCGGGCAGACCTGCACGCAGTTGAAGCAGTCGATGCAGTCGCCCAGGCCCTGGGCCTGCCGCTCCTCCCAGCTCTGCGACTTGCGCAGCGCGCCGCGTCCCTCGCCCCGCCACTCCTCGTAGGTGACGACGAGGCTCTCCTCGTCGATCATCGCCGACTGGAAGCGCGGCCACGGGCACATGTAGCAGCACACCTGCTCGCGCGCGAAGCCGGCCAGCAGGAAGGTGGAGGCGGTGAACAGGCCGATGAAGCCGAGCGCGGTGCTGCTGGCCTCGAAATTGACCATGTCGCGCACCAGCGTCGGCGCGTCGGTGAAGTAGAAGATCCACGCGCCGCCGGTGGCCAGCGAGATCAGCAGCCAGATGGCGTTCTTGGCCGCCTTCCGGCGCAGCTTGGCGAAGGTCCACTTGCCCTGGTCCAGACGGATGCGCTCGCCGCGGTCGCCTTCGACCAGCCGCTCGACCCACAGGAAGAGGTCGGTCCACACCGTCTGCGGGCAGGCGTAGCCGCACCAGATGCGGCCTGCCAGCGAGGTGGCGAGGAACAGGCCGAGCGCGGCCAGGATCAGCGCGCCGGTCAGGTAGTAGATCTGCTGCGGCCACAGCTCGATGAAGAACAGGTAGAAGCGGCGCGCCGGCAGGTCGAGCAGCACCGCCTGGTCGGGCGCGTGCGGCCCACGGTCCCAGCGGATCCACGGCAGGATGTAATAGATGCCCAGCAGCACGATCAGCGCCGCCCACTTCAGGCGGCGGAAACGGCCCTCGACCGACTTCGGGTAGACTTTGGCATGCTTGGCGTAGAGCGACTGCGCCGTCCGGCGGACGGGCTCCCGCTTGGCGCCCTGGGGCGCCGCCGGGGCAGCGGCGGGGGCGGGTTTCTGCTCAGTTTCCGTGACCGTGCTCATGGCTTTGCCTTGCTCTCCCGTAGGCTTTCCACAGCGCCGAAGTGGGTCGGCGATGGGGGCGGACCATGGCGGCAGTTCGCCGCAGGGGCATTGCGAACGGTCAATGTGGCCGTTGCCGGGCCGTGCGGCGATGCGGCGCACCCCGGCGCGGGCGTCGCCGTGTTGAGCGGCGTTGCGTCGTGCTTTACCGGTTGCCTTCCGCCCAAGAAAAATGCCGGGGAGCGAGCTCCCCGGCACTGATCTGAATCAACCGGAGGAGGCTTACTTGCCGCCACCCAGGTTGTGGACGTACACCGCGAGCTGCTTGATCGTGGTGTCGTCCAGGCGCTTGGCCCAGGTCGGCATCACGCCGGCGCGGCCGTTGGTGACCGTCTCGACGATCGTGGCCTTGTCGCCGCCGAACATCCACGCCGCCGTGTTGAGCGGCGGGGCGCCGACGTCGATGCCGGCCGCCACCGAACCCTGGCCCTGGTCGCCGTGGCAGGCGACGCAGTTCTCCTCGAACACGGTCTTGCCCTTCTCGGCCTTGGCCTTGTCCGTGTCGCGCTTGGTGAGCGAGAGCACGTACTCGGCGACCTGGTCGATCTGGTCGCGGTTCAGGATGCCGTCCTTGCCGAAGGCGGTCATGCCGACGCCGACGGTGCCCCGGGTGTCCGGATCATCGGCGCGGATGCCGTTCTTGATGGTCTTGTAGATGTCGGCGGTGGTGCCGCCCCACAGCCACACGTCGTCGGCGAGGCTGGGGAAGCCCTTGGCACCCTGGCCGCCGGCGCCGTGGCAGGCCGCGCAGTTCTCGTTGAACACCGAGCGGCCGCCGGCCATCGCGAAGGCCAGCAGGTCCTTGTCCTTCTGGACCTCGTCCACCGACTTGGCGGCGATGGCCGTCAGGTACTTCTCCTGCGACTTCTTGGCCGCCGCGACGCTGTCGGCGATCTCCTGGCGCATCGACCAGCCAAGGATACCCTTGGTGTAGGTCGTGCCCAGCGGCCACGACGGATACAGCACGTAGTACACGAGCGACCACGCGATGCAGACGTAGAACACCCACAGCCACCACTTCGGCAGCGGGTTGTTGAGCTCCTTCAGGCCGTCCCACTCATGGCCGGTCGTCTCGACTCCGGACAGAGCGTCTTTTTCAACATTCCTAGCCATCGCCTAAAACTCCTGGCCTTCGTCTTTGAGCGGGATCCGGGCGGCTTCGTCGAACTTGCCGCGGTTGCCCGGCCACATCGCGTAGACGATGATTCCGGTGAGCAACAGGGCGAGCCAAACCGTCCAGAACGACCGCAGGGCTACGGTGATCGAATCCAAGTCCATGGATTCCTCCGTCGCTTACTGCTGCAGCTGCTTGGGCGACTGGTACTTGGTGAAGTCCACCATGGTGCCCAGCACCTGCAGGTAGGCGACGAGGGCGTCCATTTCGGTGACGACCTTGTTGCCCGTGAAGTTGGCCACCACGGCCTTCGGGTAGCGCTTCGTCAGCCCGGCCGTATCGGCGTCCGGGTTCTTCTGCGCTTCCAGGTCGGCCTTGGCGTTGGCGATCTGGTCGGCGGTGTACGGGACACCGACGATCTTCAGCGTCTTCATGTGGTCCGCGATGTCGCCGTAGTTCAGCGGCCGGTCCTTCATCCAAGCGTAGCCCGGCATGATCGACTCCGGCACGACCGCCTGCGGCTTCACCAGGTGCGCCACGTGCCAGTCGTTGGAGTACTTGCCGCCGACGCGGGCAAGGTCCGGACCGGTGCGCTTGGAGCCCCACTGGAAGGGGTGGTCGTACATGCTCTCCGCCGCCAGCGAGTAGTGACCGTAGCGCTCCACCTCGTCGCGGAACGGACGGATCTGCTGGCTGTGGCAGTTGTAGCAGCCTTCGCGGATGTAGATGTTCTGGCCGGCCAGTTCGAGCGGCGAATAGGGACGGACCCCATCCACCTTCTCGATGGTCGACTCGATCGTGAACAGCGGGACGATCTGCACGAGGCCGCCGATCGAGACCGTGATCAGGATCAGCACGATGAGCAGAAGTGTGTTCCGCTCGATCGTGTCGTGGCTAAAGCCCTTTTTTTCCTCAGCCATTCTTCAGGTCCTTCTCGGCTTCAGGCCGCGCCCACGGCCGCTTTGTGCGGCGCGGAGACGTAAGGCTTCTCAATGCGGACGTCGCCCTTGGCCGTACGCCACAGGTTGTAGACCATGATCAGCGCACCGGCGACGAACAGCACACCACCCATCGCGCGGATGACGTAGAAGGGGTGCATGGCGGCGACGGTTTCCACGAACGAGTACTGGAGGAAGCCCAGGTTGTCGTACGCGCGCCACATCAGGCCCTGCATGATGCCCGACACCCACATGGCGGTGATGTACAGCACGATGCCGATGGTGGCGGTCCAGAAGTGGTAGCTGACCAGACGCAGGCTGTAGAGCTGCGAGCGCTTCCACAGGACGGGGACCAGGAAGTAGATCGCGCCGAAGCTGATGAAGGCCACCCAGCCCAGAGCGCCGGAGTGCACGTGGCCGACGGTCCAGTCGGTGTAGTGCGACAGCGCGTTGACCGGCTTCACCGACATCAGCGGACCTTCGAAGGTCGACATGCCGTAGAAGGCGACCGAGGTGACCAGGAAGCGCAGGACCGGGTCGGTGCGCAGCTTATCCCAGGCACCCGACAGGGTCATGATGCCGTTGATCATGCCACCCCAGGACGGCATCCACAGCATGACCGAGAAGGTCATGCCCAGCGTCTGCGCCCAGTCCGGCAGCGAGGTGTAGTGCAGGTGGTGCGGGCCGGCCCAGATGTAGAGGAAGATCAGGGTCCAGAAGTGCACGATCGACAGGCGGTACGAGTACACCGGACGCTCGGCCCGCTTCGGCACGAAGTAGTACATGATGCCGAGGAAGCCGGCGGTCAGGAAGAAGCCCACCGCGTTGTGGCCGTACCACCACTGCACCATGGCACTCTGCACGCCCGAGACGAACGGGTAGCTCTTCGAGCCGAACAGCGACACCGGGACGTTGACGTTGTTGCCCAGGTGCAGGATGGCGACGGTCAGGATGAACGCCATGAAGAACCAGTTCGCCACGTAGATGTGCGACTCGCGCCGCGTCATCACCGTGCCGATGAACTGGATGGCGTACAGCACCCACAGGACCGTCAGGAACAGGTCGAGGTGCCATTCCGGCTCGGCGTATTCCTTGCCCTGGGTGAAGCCCAGGACGTAGGAGAGCGCGGCCAGAACGATGAAGATCTGGTAGCCCCAGAAGACGAACTTCGCGAGGCCCTCGCCGCCGAACAGGTGCTGGCGGCAGGTGCGCTGCACCGAGTACAGCGACGTGGCGAACAGGACGTTGCCGCCGAAGGCGAAGATCACCGCCGACGTGTGAACCGGACGCAGACGGCCGAAGCTCGTCCACTCCAGGCCCAGGTTCAGGGCCGGGAAGGCGAGCTGCAGCGCGATGAACGTGCCGGCCAGGAAGCCGACAACGCCCCAGAACACCGCCGCGATGGTGAAGAGCTTGATGACGTCCTCGTAGTACCGAACGTCATCAGCCCCCCGCTGGCTACCCAGGGCGGCCCCTGGGGTCAGAGTCGCTGATGTCATACAATCTCTCCCGCTTTACCCCGGGCGGCTTAGGCCGCTCCTTTGAGGATGCACTACCGCTGGGTCTATACGTTTAAGAGGGTGGCAGTCACGTGAACGATCGTCGCACGTCGCGTCGGACCCGCCTGTCACCGGTGGCGCACTATGTGCACCCGCGGGCTTTTAGCAACATTGATCTGCATCAACGACCGGTTCGTCCCGCCCCTGCCATCGTCCGGGCGGGGCTTGTCGGACGGAACGGGAATGGACCGGGGCTTTACCGCGAAACCCTTGGGAATGCGCCAGATCGACCAGGCGTACCCCCTGGTGCGCGCCATCGCGCCCGACCTGCCGGTCGAGCGCTGGCGGAGCTTTGCCACGGCCCTGACCGGCGCCTCGGCGCCTCCCGGTGCGCCCGCGGGCATCATGACCGTGCAAAACGACCGCGGGTACATCCACGGGCTCTTCAGCTACGCCGTAAAGGAAGACCTGCGGTTCGGCCGAATACTCTCGGTCGATAACTTCGTCGTTCTGGACCTGTTCAACGTTTCGGACGCGGCGTCTTCGCTTCTTCAGACCATGGAGGATCTTGGGCGGACCCTGCACTGCACGGCCA
Organism: Azospirillum sp.; assembly: GCF_035627195.1. GTDB lineage: Bacteria > Pseudomonadota > Alphaproteobacteria > Azospirillales > Azospirillaceae > Azospirillum. Next base: position 20,966 of record NZ_DASPMG010000200.1, on the reverse strand, counting down.
TTCACACGAATCTGCGCGAATGCTATGCAGGGACGCCCGCGCATGGGCACCCCATGCTGGGCTTTTTCCGGGACGAGGGGCACGACGTGGACGGTGTGCGTTTGTGCAAGGCCCTGGCCGGCGACAAGGACAATATGTCGCGGCCCTTGACGGTGGCCGGCAACGCCGAGTGACCCGCCGGGAGCAGCCCCGGCACCCTTGTGACAAATGCGATCCGGCCCCGCGCGGGACCGCCGCCGATTCCGTTGCATGGCGGTGCGGAGCCGTTAGGATGCGGCGCCATGACCGACACCATCGCCACTCCCCCCGCCCCGCCCCGCTATCCGACGATTCGCCTGCACCCCGGCCGCCAGAAGCGCGTCCAGCACGGCCATCCCTGGGTCTATTCGAACGAGGTCCAGATGGACCAGCCGGCCAAGGCCGTGCCGGCCGGCAGCCCGGTGCGGCTGGTGGACGCCGGCGGCACGCCGCTGGGCGTCGCCACCTTCAACCCGCACACGCTGATCGCCGCGCGGATGCTGACGCCGGACCCGGCGGCGGTGATCGACAGCACCTTCATCGCCACCCGCATCGAGCGGGCGCTGAAGCTGCGGGACGCGCTGTTCGACCGCCCCTTCTACCGCCTGATCCACGCCGAGGCCGACGGGCTGCCGGCGCTGATCGTCGACCGCTACGGCGACGTGGTGACGGTGCAGGCCAACTCCATCTTCATGGAGCAGCGCATCGGCGAGGTGCTGGCGGCCCTGGACGCGGTGCTGAACCCGACCACCGTCATCCTGCGCAACGACAGCACCCAGCGCGCGCTGGAAGGCCTGCCGGAGGAAACGCGGCTGGCCAAGGGCAGCCTGGACGGCGCGCTGCGGCTGGAGGAGAACGGCAACGCCTTCTTCGCCGATCCGCTGGGCGGGCAGAAGACCGGCTGGTTCTACGACCAGCGCGACAACCGCGCCTTCATCGCCTCGCTGGCCGAGGGCGCCCGGGTCATCGACTTCTTCAGCTACAACGGCGGCTTCGCGGTGACCTGCGCCACGCGGGGGGCCAGGTCGGTGGTGGCGGTCGACCGCTCGCAGCCGGCGCTGGACAACGCGGCGCGCGCGGCCGAGGCCAACGGTGTGGCCGGCATCTTCGAGACGCGCCGCGCCGACGCCTTCAACGAGCTGGAACGCCTCGCCGCCGCCGGTGAGAAGTTCGAAGTGGTGATCGTCGACCCGCCGGCCTTCGTGAAGTCCAAGAAGGACCTCGCGGTGGGGTGCCGGGCCTACCGCAAGATGACGCGGCTGGCCGCGCGCATCACGGCGCCGGGCGGCTACCTGCTGGCGGCGTCGTGCAGCCACAACGTGGACCCGCCGACCTTCGCCGAGCAGGTCGCCCGCGGCCTTGTGGACGCCGGACGGACGGGGCGCATCCTGCGCAGCGCCGGCGCCGGCCCGGACCACCCGGTGCACCCGCACCTGCCGGAATCGGCGTACCTGAAGGCGCAGGTGCTTCAGTTGGATTGATGTTTTTTGCCACAGATGGACACAGATAAACACAGATCAATTTAGATGATTATGGATACTATCCGCCAGAATCATCCAATAAATATCTGATATTTTATATCTGTGTTTATCTGTGTCCATCTGTGGCAAAATTTTTCTTACCGCCGAAACACCCCGACGACTTCGACGTGCGCCGACCAGAGGAACTGGTCGACCGGGTAAACGCGGTTAAACGCGTAGCCGCCGTCGACCAGGGTGCGGGCGTCGCGGGCGAAGGTGGCGGGGTTGCAGGAGACCGCGACCACCACCGGCACCTTCGAGGCCGCCAGCGTCTTCGCCTGCTCAGCCGCACCAGCGCGTGGCGGGTCGAAGACCACGGCGTCGAAGCGGTCCAACTCCTTGGCCGACAGCGGTTCGCCGAACAGGTCGCGACGCTCGGTGGTGACGCGCAGGCCCCGGGCGGCGCGGGCGAGCGCGGCCAGGGCCGGGGCGTCGCCCTCCACCGCGTGCACGGCGGCGCGCTGCGCCAGCGGCAGGGTGAAGGTGCCGAGGCCGGCGAACAGGTCGGCGACGCGCGCCGCTTCCCCGACGTTCTCCAGCACGGCGGTGGCCAGAGCCGCCTCGCCGGCCGCGCTGGCCTGCAGGAAGGCGCCGGGGCCCGGCACCACGGGCACGCCGGCGAAGCGCACCGCCACCGGGCGGCGGTGGGCGACCGGTTCGGCGCCGGTGCGATCGTCCGCCTGCCAGGACAGGCGGGCGACGTCGGCCGCCTCGGCAAACGCCGCCAAACGCTCCCGCGCGGCAAGGTCCAGGCGCGGCGGGCCGATCAGCAACAGGTCCACCCCGCCATCCAGGTCGGTGGCGACCACGTCGGCGGTGGCGCCGTCCGGCAGCACCTCGGCCAGAACGGCGCGCAGCGGGGGCAGCACCGCCTCCAGCCGCGGCACCAGAACCGGACAGGCGGCGAGGTCGACCAAGCGGTGGCTCAGCCGCTCGTTGAAGCCCAGCCACACCCGCCTGCCGCGCCGCAACGCCGCCAAACGCGCCCGGCGCCGGCCGCCCGGCGGCGTGCGCGACAGCGGCGCCATCGGCACCTCGGCCAGCCCGACGCGGCCGAGCGCGCCGCGCACCAGCCCAACCTTCCAGGCGGCGTAGGCGTCGTCGGCCATGTGCTGGAGCGTGCAGCCGCCGCAGGCGCCGAAGTGCGCGCAAGCCGGATCGCCCCGGCCGGGGCCGGGTTCCAGCAACTCCAGCAGTTCGCCGCGCACGCCGTCGCCCTTCGCCTCGCCCAGGCGGACGCGGACGCGGTCGCCGGGCACGGTCAGCGGCACGAAGACGCGCGCGCCCTCCACGGTGGCGAGGCCGTCGCCGCGGGCGCCGACCTCCTGCACCACCGCCTCGACGACGCGGGGGGACGGGGCGGGCTTCTTCTTCGTATGGTTTTTGGTGGGACGGGGTCTCACGATACCCTCAACACGGCCATCATGCCGGATTCCTGGTGTTCAAGGATGTGGCAGTGGAGCATCCAGTCGCCGGGCGCCTCGGCGACGAAGGCGATCTCCGTCGTCTCCTCGGGCCCGAAGAGGACGGTGTCGCGCCATTCGCGGCGCGGATTGGGCTGTCCGTTCACCTTCAGCACCCGGAAGGGAAAGCCGTGCAGGTGCATGGGGTGCCACCACGCCGTCTCGTTGACGAACTGCATCACCACCGTTTGGCCGCGTTTGACGGTGATGAGCGGCTCCGGGTGGTGGCCGGTGCCGGCCGCACCGTTCAGCGCCCAGAACGGCCCCTGCGGCGTCATGCGCATGCCGTGCGGCAGGCGGCCCATGGCGCCGCCCTCGATCAGCACGTCCTGCCGCACCGCCTGGGCGAGGTCCGGTTCGGGCAGCGGGTTCGCCGGCAGGGCGATTGGGGCGTCGAGCGGCGAATCGCGCAGCGGCGCGCCGTCGGCGTAGACGAAGCGGGTCAGGCGGTAGGCCTGGCGCGGAAAGAAGCTGTCGATGACGTCGAAGCGTTCGCCGGGCTTGCCGCCGAGGTCGAGCACGAGGTCGGTGCGCTGGCCCGGCGCCACGCGGATCTTGCCGTCCTCGGGCGCGTGCGGGGTAACCGGCTGGCCGTCCAGCGCTATGATCTGCGGCGCGTGGCCGTTGAACTCCAGCGCGAAGACGCGGGCGGTGGCGGTGTTGACGAGGCGCAGGCGGATGCGCTCCCCGGCGCGGACCGGCACTTCGTCGACGATGGCGCCGTTCAGCGTGACCGTGTTGCCGACGCGGCCGGCGTGGCTGCCGTCCATGGGGTGGCCGAAGTCGTCGGCAATGGCCGCGTCCTTGGTCAGCCGCCAGTCGCCCAGCACCCACAGCAGCTCGCGGTCGACGCGGATCGGCTCCGCCTCCTCGACGATGAAGGCGCCGGACAGGCCGCGGGCGACCTGCCGCGCGCTGTTGGCGTGCGGGTGGTACCAGAAGGTGCCGGCGTCCTTCAGCTCGAACTCGTAGGCGAAGGCGCCGCCGGCCGGCACCTCGGTCTGGCTCAGCGACGGCACGCCGTCCATGGCGTTGGGCACGCGCAGGCCGTGCCAATGCACGGTCGTCGGTTCCGGCAGGGCGTTGGCGAAGGATATCCGGGCCGTGTCGCCCTGGCGGAAGCGCAGCACCGGCCCCGGCACCGTGCCGTTGTAGGCCCACACCGCCGTGTCCGGGTGCGGCGCCCCGACCAGCGGCACCCGCGCCGGGCCGGCCGACAGCGCGATGGGCGCCGGTGCGGCGAAGGCGCCGCGCGGCAGCATCAGCGCGCCGGAAACACCAATTGCGCCGGCAAAGCCGGCGAGGCCGGCGGTGCCGGCCAGGACGGTGCGGCGGGTGAGGCGGGGTGCGGTCATGGGCGAAGCCCCTTGTTTCTAATAGGCCGCCAGCGACACGCGCAGCCGCTCCGGGATCGGCATCGGGCGGTGCGTCTTCTGGTCGACGATGACGCACACCGCCTCCTGCGTGGCCGAGCAGGTGTCGCCGGTGAAGATGGCCGCGCCCAGCGTGTAGGAGGTGTTGCCCAGGCGCAGCAGCCGCACGCCGATGCGCACGGTGGCCGGGTAGCGGATCTCCGCCCGGTAGTCGACGACGCTGCGCGCCAGCACCGTCGTCCAGGGCAGGTCGGGGTGGAACGCCTCGCACGCCTCCACCAGCCCGACGCGGCCCTGCTCGAAAAGCACGCCGAAGGCGTTGTTGTTCACGTGGCCGAGGACGTCGAGGTCGGAGAAGCGGATGCGCTCCTCCACCCAGAACCGGTAGCCGGCGGGATCGGTAAGGTCGATGGCGGACATAGCTTCCTGAAAGTAAGAATACGGTGGCGAATGTGGCGGGTGCGGCCCCCGCCGACAAGCTTAGTCATGACCGCCAATCGTCACACCCGACGGAATTCCCGCGCCAAGCCGCCTTGCCGGATGTTATAGCTGTGGAGTCCACCACTCCCAACGGACCAAGCGATGAGCAACGACAGCAACCAGACCGCCGAGGCCCTGTTCGACAAGGCGCTCGAGATCGCCGAGAAGCACCTGGAGATGGCGGTCAAGGAAGGCGGAGCGTTCGGCCCCTACGTCGCCGTGGCGATGATCGAGGCCGCCGTCAACGCCGCGGTCGACGAGACCAGCCACGAGGACGTGGTCGACATGCTGCGCGACCTCGCCGCGCAGATCGAGGCCGACGCCGAAAACGAGGACGAGTAACGGCTTCGCGATCCCTTCCCCGGCCCGCCGGGGAAGGGAGAACCCGCCGCCCTGCGGCGGGAGCGTGAGCGTGTGGCCTTGCCGAAGGCCCGATGTTGGGTTTGCGCCTACGGCTTAACCCAACCTACAGAAACATCCCGCGCAGGTTGGGTTGAGCGCCAGCGAAAACCCAACGCACACCCGGCCCCTTCAATTCTCCAGCATGCGGCGCAGCAGTTCGACGTCCTCGGCGAAGGCCGGGTCGGAGGCGCGCAGCTCCTCCACCTTGCGGACGGCGTGCATGACCGTGGTGTGGTCGCGGCCGCCGAACTTGCGGCCGATCTCCGGCAGCGAGCGGGCGGTCAGCTGCTTGGCCAGGTACATGGCGACCTGACGCGGGCGCGCCACGGCGCGGGCGCGGCGGGCCGAATGCATGTCGGCCACGCGGATGTTGAAGTGCTCCGCCACCCGCTTCTGGATCTCGTCGATGGTCACGCGGCGGTCGTTGGCGCGCAGCAGGTCGTGCAGCACCTCCTGCGTCGATTCGAGCGAGATCGAGCGGCCGACCAGTTCGGAATGCGCGACGATGCGGTTGAGGGCACCCTCCAGCTCGCGGACGTTGGAGGTGATCTTGTGCGCCAGGAACTCCAGCACCTTGTGCGGGATGGCCGCCCCCAGGCTGTCGGCCTTCTGCTGGAGGATGCCGAGTCGCAGCTCGTAGGTGGTGGGGTGGATGTCGGCCACCAAGCCCCAGCCCAGGCGCGAGCGCAGACGCTCCTCCATGCCCTCCAGGTCGCTGGGCGACTTGTCGGCGGAGATGATGACCTGACGGTTCTGGTCCACCAGCGCGTTGAAGGTGTGGAAGAACTCCTCCTGCGTGGAGTCCTTGCCGCTGATGAACTGCACGTCGTCGATCATCAGCACGTCGACCGAGCGGAACTGCTGCTTGAAGGCCATGGTGTCCTTGAAGCGCAACGCCCGGATGAACTGGTACATGAACTTCTCGGCCGACAGGTAGATCACCCGGCGCGAGGGGTCCTTCCGGCGGATCGCCCAGGCAATGGCGTGCATCAGGTGCGTCTTGCCCAGGCCGACGCCGCCGTAGAGGAACAGCGGGTTGAAGGTCACCGTGCTGGCCTCGGCCACGCGCTTGGCGGCGGCGTGGGCCAGTTCGTTCGGTTTGCCGACGACGAAGTTCTCGAAGGTGAAGCGGGGGTCGAGCGGGGCGGAGATGTTGTCGTCGCGCTCGTCCACCAGGGTGCCGGCGGCGATCGGCGACTCGTCCGAGGAGCCGTAGGGGGGCGCGCCCCAGGGGGAGGCGGGGGCGGCGTGGATGATGGCCGGCGCCGCGGTGCCGACGAGCGGGGAAGCCATGGCGACGGGAGCCGCCGGGCGGGGCAGCGGCGATTCGTCGTTGTCGGGCGTCAGCGCGGGGGGCACGGAGGAGGAGGCGACGATGACGTCGATGGACTGGACGTCCGGGTTTTCCCCGGACCAGAGGGCGCGGATGCGGTCGACGTAGTGCGTGAGAACCCAGTCGCGCATGAATCGGGTGGGCACGACGATGCGCACCTCGCCCCCCTTCATGCCGGCGACGGCCAGCGGCTGCAGCCAACTGCGGTACGCGATCTCGCCGACCTCGTCCTTGAGTCGGCCCCGGATGCGAGCCCATTGCTGATCCAAAGACGCGCCGACCGACATGCTCGTCAACTCCCGCTCCTCCTGCCCCCGCGCGGCCGGCCCAGAACCGGGCCCCGGCTTCCCCCCGGCCACGGGCAGCGGAGGACCCTCCGCGCCGCATGTCCGGCCGGCCCGCATCACGGCGGGTTCCGCGTTACCCCCTGCCCTAACATAAGCTGCGGCGTCCGGGAGCGATGCTCCCCAGAAGACTCCGGCCACGGTCCAGAAGACTCGCGGATTCGGATGCCCACCTTGACGACACAGCTATCCATTTGGCGAAAAGTCGCTTTCCGCCAGCACCACGCCTGATTTTTGGAATACCTACCTACCGGAACGCACGCGATACGAGTCCCGTTTGCTTCCCGTCACGGTATTGTCCCTGTGCTAAGGAAGGGTTCGCGCTCGCCATCGCAATATCGCTGCACCGTCCCTCACGTCAGATAAAGTCTAAACCGAGTGATGGAGCCGCTGCAACCGGGACAGAAGGCGAACGGGAAAAAAGCACAGATCGTGCTTGGCGATGTCCTGAACTTTATCGCGCTTTTGATTCGACTATTTGGATATGACAGGCGTCTGTATGGAACGCAAAAAGCCGCGCCCCAAGTGGACGCGGCTTTTTGAAACCCTTGTCAGTCTCAGAGAGACTTGATGCGGGCCGACAGGCGCGACAGCTTGCGCGACACCGTGTTGGCGTGCAGGACGCCCTTGCTGGCGCCACGCATCAGCTCGGGCTGAGCGGCCTTGAGAGCCTCCTGCGCCTCGGCCTTGTTGCCGGAGTCGATGGCGGCCTCGACCTTCTTGACGAAGGTGCGGATACGGCTGACGCGCGCACGGTTGACTTCGGTGCGGCGGGCGGTTTGACGGATGCGCTTTTCAGCGGACTTATGATTGGCCATAACGAACCTTACTTCGAGACCCCTGACCCAATGCGAGGGGGCCTTATACGCTTACACGTTACCTGAGTCAAGGCACCGGCCTGCAGCTTTTCCACAGGCCGGCGACTGTTGACGACTCAGCGATTCTTCCAGCTCGGCTGGCGCTTCTCGGCGAAGGCCGCCATGCCTTCCTTCTGATCCTCGCTGGCGAAGGTCGAGTGGAACACCCGCCGCTCGAAGTGCACGCCCTCCGCCAGCGTCGTCTCGTAGGCGGTGTTGACGCACTCCTTGGTCATCAGGACGATCGGGCGCGACAGGCCGGCGATCTTCGTGGCGACCTTGACGGCCTCCTCCACCAGCTCGGCCACCGGCACGACGCGGCTGACGAGGCCGACGCGCTCGGCTTCCGCGGCGTCCATCTGGCGGCCGGTCAGGCACATCTCCATGGCCTTCGACTTGCCGACGAAGCGGGTCAGGCGCTGCGTGCCGCCGGCACCCGGGATGGTGCCGATGGTGATCTCCGGCTGGCCGAACTTCGCGTTGTCCGCGGCCAGGATGAAGTCGCACATCATGGCCATCTCGCAGCCGCCGCCCAGCGCGTAGCCGGCCACCGCGGCGATGACGGGCTTGCGGCACTTGGCCACCCGCTCCCACTTCGCGGTGATGAAGTTCTGCTTGTAGACGTCCATGTAGGAGAAGCCCTGCATCTCCTTGATGTCGGCGCCGGCGGCGAAGGCCTTCTCCGACCCGGTGATGACGATGGCGCCGATGGCGTCGTCCGCCTCGAACGCGTCCAGCGCCTGGCCCATCTCGGTGACCAGCTGGTCGCACAGCGCGTTCAGCGCCTTCGGGCGGTTCAGCGTGATCAGGCCGACCGGGCCGCGGGTCTCGACGAGGATCATCTCATAGGACATGGTCGCGCAATCTCCCGTAATGATGCGCCGCCTCGCGTGCGGCGTCCGTTGGTGTTCGTTGTATCTGTCAGCGGGGCATGAGCACGAAACGGACGGTGCCGTTCGCGAACTCCAGCCGCAGTTCCTCCGCCTCGCGCTGGAACCGGGTGTCGGCCGCGCGCTTCCAGCCGAGCTGGGGCAGCGTGCGGGCGTAGAAGTCCAGCACCGCCTTGCGCTCCACCCGGCCGTGCAGCACGGTTTCGACGATGCGGCCGTTGGGCTTGTCGAAGACCAGCGGCTCCTCGGCGCCCGCGGCGAGGCCGGGCATCACCGGCACGTCGCCCATGCCGGCGACGAAGGCCGCCGTTTCCGCCGCCGCGACGGGTGCGGAAATCACCCCGCCGACGACGATGGGGCCGGCGAGGATGGGGCCGGCGATGAGGAGGGCGCGGAGCGCCGCCCGTACGGTGGCGGATGGAGCCGTCATGATCCTTCTCGTATATCAGCGCTGCCGCTGCGCACAATAGAAAGTCGAGCGTCCGGACTGGACGATCCGGCGCACGCCGCCGGTCTTCGCCACGTCGCAGGTGCAGCCCGGGCAGGGCTGCCCCTCGCGGTCGTAGACGGAGAACTGGTGCTGGAAGTAGCCAAGCTCGCCCGACGCCTGCCGGTAGTCCTTGAGCGAGGAGCCGCCGGCGGCGATGGCGCGCGCCAGCACGTCCCGCACCGCCGTCGCCAGCCGCTCGGCCTTGGCGCCGCTGACGGTGGCCGCCATGCGCTTGGGGCTGAGGCGGGCCTGGAACAGCGCCTCCGACACATAGATGTTGCCCAGCCCCGCGACGACCGTCTGGTCGAGCAGCGCCGCCTTGATCGGGCTCATGCGGCCGGCCAGCCGTTCGGCCAGCACCGGGCCGGAGAATTCGTTGCCCAGCGGTTCCGGCCCCAGGGTGCGCAGCAGCGGGTGTTCGTTCAGCGCCGCCTCGTCCGTCAGGTCCATCAGGCCGAATCGGCGCGCGTCGTTGAAGGTGACGGTGGTGCCGTCGTCGGTTTCGAAGATCACGTGGTCGTGCGCCGCCGGTTCGGCGGGCTCGCCATCATGGGATTTGGGGGTGATCATCATGCGGCCGGACATGCCCAGGTGCGCGATCAGCACCGTGCCGTCGTCGAGGTGGACCAGGATGTACTTGGCCCGCCGCCGCACCGCCGAGACGCGCCGGCCGGCCAGCCGCTCGCAGAACTTCGGCGGGAAGGGGAAGCGCAGGTCGGGCCGGCGCTGCACGACGCGGGCCAGCACCCGCCCCTCCAGGTGCGGCGCCAGACCACGGCAGACGGTCTCCACTTCGGGCAGCTCAGGCATGGGCCATACGGTGGAGCATGGCGCGCCGCGGTGCAAGGGCGCGGTGCACGCGGGTGCGCGAATCGACAGGCGGGCGGGGGTGCGGTATGCTTGAACGCGTTACACCTGGAGCCGCCATGCCCCCGGAATCGGAAGCCGAGCTGAAGGCGAACATTCGGTTGCTGCTGGATCTGGTCCGCGACCAAAACTCCCGCATCAACTCTCTGACGGAAGACGTGGCCTGGATCAAGGCGCACATCGCCAATCTGCCGTAGCCGGCGGAGTTCTACGAGCTGCGCGGCCGGGTCGAGGAGATCAGCCGCCGCCTGCCAACGCCCATCGCCTATGCTCCGCCCCCGGGGGGCCGCAAGGACCCGGCCGAGTAACCCACCGCGCACCCCGCCCCTGCGGCAACGCCCACGCTGGCGGAAGCCCTGGCCGCGCGCTATGTTCCGCGGCATGAGCGACTCCAATCCCCCCGACACGTCCGCACCGACCGGCCAGGAAGGCCAGTGGTTCGGCTTCCGCCCGGTCGACCCCGCCGCCAAGTCGGGGCTGGTGCGCGCCGTCTTCGACAGCGTCGCCGGCAAGTACGACCTGATGAACGACCTGATGTCGGGCGGCATCCACCGGCTGTGGAAGGACACGCTCATCGACATGGTGGCGCCCAAGGCCGGCATGACGCTGCTGGACGTGGCGGGCGGCACGGGCGACATCGCCTTCCGCTTCCTGAACCGCGGCGGCGGTGGCGTGGTGGTGTGCGACATCACCGAATCGATGGTCCGCGTCGGACGCGACCGCGCCATCGACCGCGGTATCCTGTCCGGCGTCGACTGGGTGGTGGGCGACGCCATGAGGCTGCCCGTCGCGGCGCGCACCATGGACGCCTACACCATCGGCTTCGGCCTGCGGAACGTCACCCACATCGACGAGGCGCTGGCCGAGGCGCGGCGCGTGCTGAAGCCGGGCGGACGCTTCTTCTGCCTGGAGTTCAGCCACGTGGTGCTGCCGGTACTGCGCGAGATCTACGACGTCTATTCCTTCAACGTGCTGCCGAAGCTGGGCCGCATGGTGGCGGGGGACGAGGATTCCTACCGCTATCTGGTGGAGAGCATCCGCCGCTTCCCCGAGCAGAACGCGCTGGTCAAGCGCATCGAGGCGGCCGGCTTCACCAGCGTGCGCGTGCGCAACCTGACCGGCGGCATCGCCGCCATCCATTCCGGCTGGCGGGTCTGAGCCCTTGTTCCGCACCGTCCGCAACCTCGCCCGGCTGGCCGTCATCGCGCGCACGCTGGCGCGCCACAACGCCCTGCCCGACACCCTGCCCGACGTCGCCCCCGGCTTCGCCTTCCTGTGGCGCCTCGTCGCCAACAAGCGCACCCAGGGCCGCGTCGGCCAGCGGCTGGCGGCCGCCCTGGCCGAGCTGGGACCGACCTTCATCAAGCTGGGCCAGCTGCTGTCCACCCGCTCCGACCTGGTGGGCGAGCGGATGGCGACCGACCTGGCCGAGCTGCAGGACAAGCTGCCGCCCTTCCCCGGCACCCAGGCGCGCGCCATTGTCGAGGCGGAGCTGGGCGTCCCCATCGAAACGCTGTTCCTGAGCTTCGACGAGGTGCCGGTGGCGGCGGCCTCCATCGCCCAGGTGCACTTCGCCGTCACCACCGACGGGCGGGAGGTGGCGGTCAAGGTGCTGCGCCCGGGCATCGAGCGGGCCTTCTCGCGCGACATCGACCTGTTCTACTGGCTGGCCGGTCTGGCCGAGCGCCTTGTCCCGAAGCTGAAGCGCCTGCGGCCCATCGAGGTGGTGGACATCTTCGCCCGCACCTCGCGCCTGGAGATGGACCTGCGGATGGAGGCGTCGGCGGCGTCCGAGCTAGCGCACAACTTCGACGGCGACGTCACCTTCCAGATCCCGCGCGTGGACTGGGACCGCACGGCGCAGCGCGTGCTGACGCTGGAGCGCATCCGCGGCTACAAGGTGGACGAGTACGAACGCATCGTCGAGGCCGGGTTCGACCGCGACGAGATCCTGGCCAAGGCGTCGGCGTCCTTCTTCAACCAGGTGTTCCGCGACGGCTTCTTCCACGCCGACCTGCACCCCGGCAACCTGTTCGTGGTGGAGGGCGGCAACATCGCCGCCGTCGACTTCGGCATCATGGGCCGGCTGGACCGGGCGACGCGCTATTACTTGGCCGACATGCTCATCGGCTTCCTGACCGGCGACTACCGGCGCGTGGCGCTGGTGCACTTCCAGGCCGGCTACGTGCCGGCGCACCAGTCGATCGAGCTGTTCACCCAGGCCTGCCGCGCCATCGGCGAGCCGTTGCAGAACAAGCCGCTGAACGAGATCTCCGTCGGCCGGCTGCTGGCGCAGCTGTTCGCCGTGACCGAGCAGTTCGACATGGAGACGCAGCCGCAGCTGCTTCTCCTTCAGAAGAGCATGCTGACGGCCGAGGGTGTCGGCCGCATCCTGAACCCCAACATCAACATGTGGGAGCTGGCGCGCCCGCTGATCGAGGAGTGGATGCGCGAGAACCGCGGCCCCGAGGCGCAGATCATCGACGACGTGGAGGCCCTGGTGCGCACCGTCCGCCGCCTGCCGCCCCTGGTCCGCGAGGCCGAGCGCGTGGCCGCCCAGATCGCCGAGGGCGGGCTGAAGCTGCACCCGACGACGGTGCGCTTCCTGCTGGACGCCTGGATGCGCCGCCGCAAGACCGACCAACTCGCGCTGTGGGCCATCGTGGCGCTGCTGGCGTTCATCGCCGTGCGGGTCGTGGGATAGCGGGGAACCTGTTGGCGCGCTGTATGAAATATCGTACATTGCGCGCGACAATACTCGCAATTCCCTACATGACCGATGCGCCTCCTTCTCGGAACCGACGAACTGGAGAGCCTTGAGCGGCTTGGGCGCACCGTGCGTCTGGCCCGGCTGCGGCGCAACCTGTCGCAGGAGGACTTGGCCCAGCGGATGGGAGTGAGCCGCTCCTCCGTCGTCATGCTGGAGCGCGGGGCGCCGGGCACGTCCGTCGGCATCCTGCTGAAGGCGCTGTCCGTGTTCGGCTATGCCGGGCGCCTGGGAGAAATCCTCGCGAACGATCCAGCCGGCGAGGAAATGGAACTGGTAACGGGACGCAAGCGGGCCGGAGCCAAGGATGACGTGGCGGATTTCTGACGGCCGCATCGACCGGCTCGTGCTCTTCAAGGCCGTCGGCCCCGGCTACGTTCCCATCGGGGAACTGGCGTTCGAAGGCGGCGCACGAGTGCGGCAAGGGCGGTTCGCCTATGCGGCCAGTTGGCTGGAACATCCGGCACGCATGCCCATCGATCCTGTCGGACTGCCGCTGCGGCGGAAATCCTTTCCCGCCCAGCCCCATCAAGTGCCATTGGCCTTTTACGACGCCGGTCCGGACGGCTGGGGCAAGAGCGTACTGGACGCAGCCTTTCCAACGCTTACGCTGGGAATGGCGGAGTATCTGGCGCTTGGGACCCCGCAGCGCACCGGTGACCTGGCGTTCGGCCCCACACCGGATGGCGGCCCGCAAACCTGGGTGCCGCCGCACTGGCCACTTCTGACGTTGCCCAGCGAAAACGACGACCTCGCCGCCCTGCAAGCCGCGGCGGAAGCGATCGAAGCGGGGCAGAGGACGGACTCCCACCTTCAGCTCCTTGTGCGGTCGGGCGCCGACGTCGGCGGCGCCCGGCCGAAGGCGCGCCTGCGCCACGACGGCGGGGAGTGGATCGCGAAGTTCCACGCCTGGGGCGACGCGTTCGACGATCCGCGCATGGAAGCCGTCTGCCTGGATCTGGCGGAGGCGGCAGGCGTGCCGGTCGCCGAACGCCGCCTGGAGATGGTCAGCGGCCGGACCGTGCTGCTCGTCCGCCGGTTCGACCGTTCGCCCGACGGCGAGAAGCACGGGTACCTGAGCGCGGGCACGCTGCTGGGTGAAGCGAACGCCGACTACAACTCACGCAAAACCTATGTGGACATCGCCGTGGTGGCCCGCCGCATCGGCGTGCCGTCGCCGGAACCGGCGGTCTATCGCCGCCTGCTGGTCAATGCCTTCCTGCACAACACCGACGACCACCTCCGCAATCACGCATTCCTGCGCAAGGGCGCGGCGTGGGATCTGGCGCCCGGCTACGATCTGGTGCCGAACCGGGTGGCCCGGCACGCCATCGCGCCAGCGCCGAAGCTCAGCCCGGAATGGAACCCCCTGGCGGCCATGGGCAGCCACCGGCTGTTCGGGCTGGGCGAGGCCGAAGCCCAAGCCATCTTCGATCAGGTGGTGGAGGGCTGCCGCCGCGTCCGCGACGTGATGGACGAGCGCGCCGTTACACCCCGGGACCGGGAGATCGTGGCGCCGCTGCTCCAGGCATGCCTGTCGCCGCCGGCCTGGGCGGACAGGATCCTTACCTGACCTTCCGTCGCCACTGCTACCCCGCCGCCAGCAGAGTGACCGTGCCGGTCGCCAGACCGGCAAAGGTCCGGTCGAAGGTCACCACGCGGTCGCAACGGCTGCGTTCCGCCTCGAAGGCGATGACGCCGTCGGCGAAGTTGCCTCCCTGCTCAAGGAAGAGCAGCCCGGCTTCGGCGGCCTCCTCATCGACCTCGACGGTTCGGGCGTCGATGAAGCCGCGCAGAGCGGACGCCACCTCGGCGGGCGAATGCTTGTAGGCCCGGCGCAGAACCCAGGCGGTTTCGGCAAGCACGAGGGTGGACACCAGGACCGCCGACGCCCCTTCGATGGTCTCGGCCGCCAGCGCGGCCTGCGCCTCGTCATCCTCGGTCAGGTAGCGGACGAGGACGTTGGTGTCGATCGCCACCCTCACGCGTCGTCCCCCGCGGCACCCTCTTCAATGGCCGCCTGCATCTCCTCGATGGAGACGGGCCGGCGTCCGGGGCGTTTCAGCACGCCGCGCGACGCTATGACCTCCGGCTTGGCGCGCAAGGGGCGCAGTTCCGCCCGCCCGTCCGGCCGCAGCGACACGCTCACCCGGTCGCCGGGCGCGATCCCAAGGTGGTCGAGCACCGCTTGGCGCAGGGTGATCTGCCCCTTGGCGGTCACCGTCAGTTCGATGCTCACGCCAGCCTCCTTCGCCGAGTCCACTGCCAACAAAAAGTAAGGCAGAAGCCGCCTTACCTCAACCCTCACCGCTCCACCCACCACGACTCCAGCACCGCGCCGTAGACGGGCGTCACCGTCGGCCGGCGGATGTGGGTCCACCGCGCGATGCGGTCGGCGCTGGCGTGGAACAGCGGGACCATGTAGTGGCCCCACAGCAGCACGCGGTCCAGCGCCCGGACGCGCGCCACGAGGTCGGCGCGGGTGCGGGTCTGGGCGATGGACCCGGCGATGGCGTCCACCGACGGGTCCCGGATGCCGGCCCAGTTGCGCGTGCCCGGCGTGTCGGCGGCGGCGGAACCGAAGTAGAAGACCTGCTCGTTGCCCGGCGACAGGGTGGAGGACCAGAAGCGCACGGTCATGTCGTAGTCGTACTCGTCGATGCGGCCCTGGTACTGGGCGCTGTCGACCGTGCGCACCGTCGCGGCGATGCCCAGCCGGTCCAGGCCGCGGGCGAACTCCAGCGCCACGCGCTCGTCCGCCGGGTCGCCGAGCAGGATCTCGAACGAGAAGGGGCGGCCGAAGCCGTCCACCAGCCGCCCGTCGCGCAGGCGCCAGCCGGCCTCGCGCAGCAGTTTCAGCGCCGCGCGCAGGTTGGCCCGCGCGCCGTAGGGGCCGTTGCCGCCGCTGGACGGCAGGGCGAACGGCTTGGCGAACAGCTCCGGCGGCAGGTTGGCGCGCAACGGCTCCAGCACCGCCAGTTCGCGCGGGCCGGGCAGTCCGGTCGCCGCCAGTTCGGAGTTGGGGTAGTAGCTGGCCGTCCGCTTCAGGGCGTCGTGGAAGAACGCGCGGCCGATCCAGCCGAAGTCCACCGCCAGCCCCAGCGCCTCGCGCACGCGGCGGTCCTGGAACAGCGGGCGGCGGGTGTTGAAGATGAAGCCGCGCGCCGGTTCGGGACGGCCGTGCGGCAGTTCCTCCATCACGAAGCCGCCCTGGCGCAGCGCCGGGCCGTCGTAGCCCAGCGCCCACCGGGCCGGATCGCCCTCGCGCCGCACGTCGGCCTGGCCGGCCTTGAACGCCTCCAGCGCCACGGTGTCGTCGCGGAAGTAGGTGAACTCCAGCGTGTCGGCGTTGAACAGGCCGCGGCGCGCCGGCAGGTCGCGGCCCCAGTATCCGGGCACGCGCTCGTAGACGATGCGGCGGCCGGTGTCGGCGGTGCGGACGCGGTAGGGGCCGCTGCCCATCGGCGCCTCCAGCGTCGTGCGCTCGAACGGCTTGCCGCGCCACCACGCCCTCTGGTGCACGGCCAGCAGGCCGAGCAGCAGCGGCATCTCGCGGTCGATGCTGCCGTCCGGGTTGGGCAGGAAGTCGAAGCGCACGGCGCCCGCGCCCAGCGCCTGCGCCCTGGCCACCTTGGCGAAGTACAGGCGCCGGTTGGGCGTGCCGAACTGGCGCTGCACGTCGAAGGAGAACAGCACGTCGTCGGCCGTCACCGCCGTGCCGTCGTGCCAGCGGGCGCGCGGGTCGAGGTGAAAGATGACCCAGGTGCGGTCTTCCGGCACCTCCACCCACTGCGCCAGCAGGCCGTACATCGAGAACGGCTCGTCCGCCGAGCGCGCCAGCAGCGTCTCGAACACCAGGGTCAGGCCGGCCGCCGGGATGCCCTTCACCACGTGCGGGTTCAGCGTGTCGAAGGTGCCGACCACCGCTTGGCGCAGCGCCCCGCCCTTGGGCGCGTCGGGGTTCACGTAGCCGAAGTGCGTGAAGCCCGGCGGGTACTTCAGGTCGCCCATCATGGCGATCCCGTGCGCCGGCACGGGACCGTTTTCGGCGACGGCCGGGGCGGCGAGGACCATCGGGAGGAGAAGGAGGCAGGCCAGGATTCGCATCATCGGGATAAAAGTACCGCATTGCAGCACAGAACGCGCGAGTCCGTTTGACTCCGCGCCACATCTGCCTAAACTCCGCCGCAGTGCGGCCCCGGGGGATAGAACCTTCGGCAGGGTACCGCGAGCACAGACACGCCAGGCAAAGGACCGTTTCATGGATCTGAGCAAGGTTCCGGTGGGGAAGAACGCACCGTGGGACATCAACGTGGTCATCGAGATCCCGCTGCGCGGCGAGCCGGTCAAGTACGAAGTGGACAAGGAGTCGGGCGCGGTGTTCGTCGACCGCTTCCTGCACACCGCCATGTACTACCCCTGCAACTACGGCTTCATCCCGCACACCCTGTCGGGTGACGGCGATCCGGTCGACGTCTGCGTCGTCGGCCGCCACGCGGTGATCCCCGGCGCCGTGCTCCGCTCGCGCCCGATCGGCGTGCTGTACATGGAGGACGAGGCCGGCCAGGACGAGAAGCTGCTGGCCGTGCCGGTCGACAAGCTGCACCCGTTCTACACCGACGTGAAGAACTACAGCGACCTGCCGGAGATCGTGACCGAGCAGATCGCCCACTTCTTCCAGCACTACAAGGACCTGGAAAAGGGCAAGTGGGTGAAGATCCTGCGCTGGGGCAACGCCGAAGAGGCCGCCCGGATGATCGAGGAAGGCATGGCGCGCGCCGCCGAGGCCAACCATGGCAAGCCGGGCGCCATCGTCTGACCCCGGGTGTCTGATCTTAGGTCCGACGATCCCCGCAGCCGCGTGAGCGTCCACACGGGCGACATCACGCGGCAGGCGGTGGACGCCATCGTCAACGCCGCCAACAGCGCCTTGAAGCGCGGCGGCGGCGTCGACGGGGCGATCCATGCCGCCGCCGGCCCGGCCCTGCAGGCCGAGTTGGACGGCATCGGCGGCTGCCCCACGGGTGAATGCCGCCTCTCCCATGGGCACGCCCTGCCCGCCCCGTGGATCATCCACGCCGTCGGCCCGGTCTGGCACGGCGGCACCGCCGACGAAGACGCGCTTTTGGAAAGCTGCTACCGCAGCGCGCTGGCTTTGGCGCGGCGGCACGGCCTGCGCACCCTCGCCTTCCCGGCCATCAGCACGGGCATCTACGGCTTCCCCAAGGACCGCGCGGCGCGCATCGCCGTGACGGCGGTGCTGGACGAACTGGCCGGGGACGATGCCGTCGCCGAGGTGCGCTTCGTCTGTTTCGATGACGAAACGGCCGAAATTTACCGCGGGATTTTGTCGCAGCGGCCGTAAGTGCACAGGCTGGCCGCGGATTTTTTGCCGCAGTGCAGCATGAGCGGCGTTCTGTCGCGTTGCGGCGGCGCGGTTTCCGGTCCACCCCTGTTTGCCATGGAAGCGTCACGCGCCGGGCCTAGATTGGCGTGCTACGTTTCCGCATCCCGCCCGCAACGGAACCGGCCATGACCGTCCGCAACCTCGACCGCCTGTTCAAGCCCGCCTCCATCGCGCTGATCGGCGCCAGCCGCAAGCCGCAGTCCATCGGCGCGGTGGTGGCCCGTAACCTCTTCAACGCCGGCTTCGACGGGCCGATCATGCCCATCGGCACCGAACGCGCGGTGGAAGGCGTGCTGACCTACCGGACGGTGGCCGACCTGCCGGTCACCCCCGACCTCACGGTCATCTGCACCCCGCCCGACAGCGTGCCGGCGACCATCGCCGAGCTGGGTGCGCGCGGCACCAAGGCGGCGGTCATCCTGTCCACCGGCTTCGCCAAGGAGAAGCAGCAGCAGGTGCTGGACGCCGCCAAGCCGCACCTGCTGCGCGTCCTGGGCCCGAACAGCCTGGGCGTGATGGTGCCGGGGCGGGGGGTCAACGCCTCCTTCGGGCACGTGACGCCGAAGAAGGGCGACGTGGCGCTGGTGGCGCAGTCGGCGATGGTCATCACCTCCATCGTCGACTGGGCGACGGCACGCGGCATCGGCTTCTCGCACCTGATCTCGCTGGGCGAGAAGTCGGACGTCGATTTCGGCGACCTGCTGGACTATCTGGCCTCCGACGGCACGGTGCGCGCCATCCTGCTGTACATCGAGAGCATCAGCGACGCCCGCAAGTTCATGTCGGCGGCCCGCACCGCGGCGCGCCAGAAGCCGGTCATCGTCATCAAGGCCGGCCGGACGGAGGAGGCGCAGCAGGCCGCCACCTCGCACACCGGGGCGCTGGCCGTGTCGGACGCGGTGTACGACGCCGCCTTCCGCCGCGCCGGCCTGCTGCGCGTCGCCAAGCTGGACGAGCTGTTCGACGCGGTGAACACCCTGTCCACCGGCGTGCCGATCACCGGCGACCGTCTGGCCATCCTGACCAACGGCGGCGGCATGGGCGTGATGGCCACCGACAGCCTGGTGCAGTCCGGCGGCCGGCTGGCGGTGCCGGCGGCGGAGACGCTGGCCAAGCTGGACGCCGCCTTCGGCGCCGCCGCCGCGCACGGCAACCCGCTGCGCATCGGCGGCGACGCCGACGGCAAGCGCTATGGCGCGGCGCTAGACGCGCTGCTGGAGGACACGGGCAACGACGCCATCCTGGTGCTGCACTGCCCGCACGCCATGGTCGATTCCACGGCCACGGCGCAGGCGGTGGTGGAGGCCATTCGCAAGCACCCCGGCCGCCGCCACCCGGTGCTGACCAGCTGGCTGGGCGACAGCGCCGCCGCAGGTGCGCGCAAGCTGTTCGCCGCCAACCGCATCCCCACCTACGAGACGCCCAGCCAGGCGGTGCGCGCCTTCATGCATCTGGTTGAGTACCGGCGCAACCAGGACCTGCTGATGGAGACGCCGCCCTCCGTGCCCGACGCCTTCGATGCCGACCGCATCGGCGTGCAGCGCATCATCGCCCGCGCCATCGCCGAGAAGCGCGAGTGGCTGACGGAATACGAGGCCAAGCGCGTGCTGGCCGCCTACGGCGTCCCGGTGGTCGACACCCGCCGCGCCGACACGCCGGAGGAGGCGGCGCACGCCGCCGAGGTGATCGGCGGCCCCGTCGCGCTGAAGATCCTGTCGCCGGACATCCCGCACAAGTCCGACGTCGGCGGCGTCGTCCTGCACCTGACCGACCCGGAGGAGGTGCGCGCGGAGGCCCGGGCCATGCTGGCCCGCGTGCACGAGCAGGTGCCCGACGCCCACATCGAGGGCTTCACCGTGCAGGAGATGGCGGTGCGCCCCGATGCCTACGAGCTGATCGTCGGCATGACCGAGAACGAGCTGTTCGGCCCGGTCCTGCTGTTCGGCGAGGGCGGCATCGGCGTGGAGGTGGTGGAGGACTGCGCGCTGGCCCTGCCGCCGCTCAACATGAACCTCGCCACGGAGCTGATGAGCCGCACCCGCATCTGGCGGCGCATGCAGGGCTTCCGCTCGCGCGCGGCGGTGAACATCGAGGCGGCGGCGCTGACCCTCAATCAGGTCTCGCAGCTGGTGGTCGATTTCCCCGAGGTGGTCGAGCTGGACATCAACCCGCTGCTGGTGGATGCCGACGGCGTGCTGGCGCTGGACGCCCGCATCAAGGTGGCGGTGCCGGCCCTGCCCGGCGCCAAGCGCCTCGCCATCCGCCCGTACCCGAAGGCGCTGGAGCACCATGTCTCCATCAAGGACGGCCGCCAGTTCCTGGTGCGCCCGATCCTGCCGGAGGACGAGCCGCTGGTGCACGACATGTTCGCCCGCATGACGCCGGAGGACATCCGCCTGCGCTTCTTCGCGCCGATGAAGAAGCTGTCGCATCAGGCCGCCGCGCGCCTGACGCAGATCGACTACGACCGCGAGATGGGCCTGCTGGCCGTCGGCCCCGACCCGGAGACGGGCAAGACCGTGATGTACGGCGTGGTCCGCATCGCCGCCGACCCCGACAACCTGCGCGCCGAGTACGCGGTGATGGTCCGCTCCGACATGAAGGGCCAGGGGCTGGGCTATCTGCTGATGAAGGAGATCCTGGCCTACGCCAAGTCGCGCGGCATCAAGGAGGTGTACGGCGAGGTGCTGCGCGAGAACACCAACATGCTGGGCATGTGCCGCCACCTGGGCTTCGTGCGCAAGGAGAACCTGGA
>NZ_DASPMG010000199.1:0-9435 GCF_035627195.1 Azospirillum sp. | reverse complement strand
CTCGGTGGTGCTGGCGGTGACCGGCGGCGAGGCGCTGTACGTCGACATGGGGCACTTCGGCCGCATGCCGATCCGCATCGGGTGGTTCTGCCTCGTCCTGCCGGCGCTCCTGCTGAACTACTTCGGGCAGGCGGCGCTGCTGCTGACCGAGCCGGAGGCGGTGCGCAACCCCTTCTACCTGCTGGCCCCCGACTGGGCGCTGTACCCGATGGTGGGGCTGGCCACCATGGCGACCGTGATCGCCAGCCAGGCGGTGATCTCCGGCGTGTTCTCGCTGACCCGGCAGGCGGTGCAGCTGGGCCTGTGCCCGCGGCTCGACATCCGCCACACCTCGAACGAGGAGAGCGGGCAGATCTACATCCCGCGCGCCAACTGGGGCCTGCTGGCCGGCGTCATCGGGCTGGTGCTGTGGTTCCAGTCGTCCAGCAACCTCGCCGCCGCGTACGGCATCGCGGTGACCGGCGACATGATCATCACCACCGTCCTGGCGCTGGTCGTGGCGCGGCGCCGCTGGGGCTGGAGCCTCGCCGCCTGCGCGGTGCCGGGCATCGTCTTCTTCACCGTCGACGCCGGCTTCTTCTCGGCCAACATCATCAAGATCCCGCAGGGCGGCTGGGCGCCGCTGGTCATCGCCACGGGGGCGCTGTTCCTGATGTCCACGTGGCGGCGCGGCCGGGCCATCCTGTCGCGGCGCCTGGCCGAGGATTCGCTGCCGCTCGACCAGTTCATCAAGCGGCAGGCCAAGTCGGACGTGCACCGGGTGAAGGGGACGGCGGTCTTCATGACCTCCTCCTCCGACACGGTGCCCATAGCGTTGCTGCACAACCTGAAGCACAACCAGGTCCTGCACGAACGCGTGGTCTTCGTGACCGTGCTGGTGGAGGACGTGCCGCGCGTGCCGGCCAAGGACCGCGTGACGGTGGAGGGGCTGGCCGAAGGCTTCTACCGCATCACCGTGCGCTACGGCTTCTCGCAGGAGCCGAACATCCCCAAGGCGCTGCGCCTGTGCAAGGCGTTCGGCCTGGAGTTCGACCTGATGGCGACGTCGTTCTTCCTGGGCCGCGAGACGCTGATCCCGCGCATGGAGCCGCCAATGGCGCAGTGGCGCGAGAAGCTGTTCGTGGTGATGTCGCGCACCGCCGTGAGCGCCACCGATTTCTTCAAGATCCCGCCCAACCGCGTGGTCGAGCTGGGCACCCAGGTGCAGCTGTAGGGGACGGGGCCGGTGATCTTTCGGGGCCGCGGAACTTTCCCGGCCCTGCGGTGACGAACATGGCGAATGGCCCCGGACACGCCGTCCGCGCCGACGCCAAGGAGACCGCCATGTTCGCCAAGCGCCTGTCCTTCCCCTTCGCCATCGCTGCCCTGGTCCTGGCCGGCGCCGCCAGCGCACGCGCCGAAACGGCCGAGCAGGTGATGCGGCAGGTCGCCGCCGCCCACCCCGACTACCCGGCGAACGATCTCGAATTCCACATGCGCTATCTCCGGTCGATGGGCTATGCCGACAAGAAGGCGGTCCCCGGTTCCGGGCAGTACCACATAGCCTTCTTCGCCCCTGGAATGAACACGGCCATGCTCTACGCCGACTATTACGACAACGGGGACGAAAGCAAGGCGGCGGGCCGGCTCGCGTGCGGCATGGGCAGCTGCGTGAACACGCCGCTGGGCCAATAGGCGCCGATGGCGCTGCGGTGTACGCCGGGCGGCTACTCCGCCGCCGGCTTGCGCGGCGGGGTGACGGGGGCCATCAGCGCGGAGAAGCGCTGGTCCATCGACTGAAGCCACGTCAGCATGATGGAGAGCTGGCCCTTCACCTCGCGGATGTCGCCGCGCATGGCCTGCTGGGCATCCTCCATCTGCGCCACCTTGCCCTGCACGTCACGCTGCCAGGCTTCGGTCTTCTCCTGCCAAGCCTCGGTCTTCTGCTGCCAGGCTTCCGTCCGTTCCTGGCGCGCTTCCATGGCGCGCAGGCGGTCGTCCTGCGCCTTCAGCAGAGACACCACGAGGTCCAGCTTGTCGAGGATCTCCGGATCGCGTTCGGCCATGGCGCACCCAAGCGTATTCCGAAAAGGAGAATACCGCGTCCGGCGACACCCGCCAAACGTTCAATTCACCGCCTTCTTGTCGGCGGCCGGCCCCGACGTCCGGCCCTTGTAGCCCTTCAGGAACTTCTGGAACACGTCCACCTCGGCGACGCGGGAACGGATGGTGTTCACGTCGATCAGGCCGGTCGCCTGATCGGGCCGGGTCAGCACGCGGAAGGCGTCGGCGTCCGGGCCCTTCTCCATGCCGGTGCCGAACTCCTTGCGCAGCTGGCTGAGCCCCGTGCCGTCACCGGCCAGCGCCAGCGCCACCGCGCGGTTCAGCACCAGCTGCGAGGCGTTGGGGTCGAGCGGCTGGCCGGATGCCGGCGGCGGGCCGATGATCTTGCCCAGCGCCACCGCCGCCTGCCCCCAGTTCTGCGCCCGCCACGCGATGTCGACGCGCAGCAGGTTGGCCTCCTTGCTGTCGTCCTGGGCCAGCAGCAGAAGCGCCTCGTTGCCGCGGCCCAGTTCGGCCAGCGCCTTGGCCTGCATGACCATCCGCTCGCCC
Organism: Azospirillum sp.; assembly: GCF_035627195.1. Taxonomy (GTDB): domain Bacteria; phylum Pseudomonadota; class Alphaproteobacteria; order Azospirillales; family Azospirillaceae; genus Azospirillum. The sequence goes on along the minus strand of NZ_DASPMG010000199.1, from coordinate 6,843 downwards.
TGCAGGTCGGGCGGCATGCCGGGCACGTTGCTCAGCTCCAGCGCCTTCAGCGCCTCCTGCGGCTTGTTGTCGAGCAGCCGGACGGAGGCGAGGCGCGTGCCGACGTTCGCCTTCTCCTGCCCCGACAGGCGGTATTCCACCTGGTGCTGGAGGAGGTCGGCGGCCTTGCCCAGCAGGTCGATCTGGATCAGCCGCTCGGCCAGCTGGCGGATGATGTCGTCGCCGGCCGTGCCGACCGGCGTCAACTCGCGGAACTGGTCGTAGAGCTGCAGGGCTTCCAGGGTCGGCAGCTTGGCCGCGCCGTCCTTGTAGAGGTCGGCGAAGGTGCGGGCCATCTCCTTGGTGATCTGCTCGGCCTTCGGCCCCTCGCCGACCAGGGCGGCGGTCTCCTTCATGGTGTTGAAGCCGTCGGCGTACTTGCCGCCGGCGATCTGCATCTCGCCCAGGCGCTGGCGGATGGCGACCTCCAGGTCGTCGCCGCGCCAGGTGAAGGTCAGGCCGGCCAGTTGCTCCGCCGCGTTGGCCGGCGACATGCGGCCCTCCGCCACCTCCAGATTGACCAGCGCCAGACCGGCCTTGGCCCGGTAGTAGCGGTCGAGGCTGTTGAAGGCCGCCGTCATCTCCTCGCGCGCGTGCCCGACGTCGCCCTGCTGGCGGTACTGCTCGCCGCGCAGGTACTGCATGTCCGGCCGTTCGTTGGCCTCGGTGCCGATCTTCTGCTCGACGCGGTCGAGCCAGCGCTTGGCCTCGTTCACGTCGCCGGTCTGCAGGGCGGCCTCGGCCGCCGGCAGCGCCAGCCTGGAGAGCAGCGGTTCGGGATACTTGGCGAGGACGGCGCCGCCCGTCTTGAAGTCGCGCGCGGCCTTCGGCCAGTCGTTCTGCTGGACGGCGACGGCGCCGCGCCACAGCGCGGCCTCAGCGTTGTTGGCGAGGCCGGGGTGCGTCAGATCCTCCCGCCCGCCGTCCAGGTCGCCGGCCAGGACGCGCGCGGCGCCGCGCAGCGCGCGGAACTCCGGCCAGCCGTCCAGGTCCGGCTGGGCCTGCTGGAGCACGTCGAGCATGCCCAGCGTCTCCGGCCCGAAGCCGTTGGCGAAGTAGAAGCGCGCGAGGTCGAGCTGCGCCTTCGGCCGTTCGCCGTCGGGCGCGTCGGCGACGGCGTGCTGAAGCGCCTGCCGGTTCTCGGTGAAGCGGTCGAGGCCGCCGCGCTGCCACACCTCCGGCTCGAACAGGCGTTTGCCGGCGGCGATCGCGCCCGGCGTGGCGGGCGCCAGGGGAGCCTGCGGGGCCGGCGAGGCGCCGCCCGGCGACGGCGTCTGGGCGACCGCCGGAGCGGTGGTGGGCGGGGCGGAAGGCGGCGGTGCCTGTCCCGGACGCACGCCGCTGTCGGCCATGGTGGACAGGTGCAGGCCGCCGGCGCTGGTCAGCTCCACCCCCTCCTTGACCGGGCGCACGGTGACCGAGTCCGATACCGGGCGGACGACGACGCCTTGGAAGGCCGGCAGCATCTCCAGGTCGGCGTAGCGGCGGCCCTCGCTCACCGTCTGGCCGGCGACGGGCAGCGGCACGACCTGCAGGCGGTCGCCGACCTCCGGATCGGCCACCTGCACCACGGCGGCGGCGTCGCTGGCACGCACCACGAGGCGGGCGCCCAGCAGGAAGTCCGGCTCGGCGTCGACGCGCAGTTCCTGTGGCGGGGCGGCGGTGAGACGGGTGGAGGGCACGACGCGCCAGACGGTGCCCTGGCGTTCCACCGTCGGCCAGATGAAAGGGCCGATGCGCGTGCGGAAGACGCTGCCGGCGGTGGCCGGCACCGGCTCGATGGCGCCCACCTGCTCGGCACCGGGGCCGACGACGGCGCCGGCGCCGATCGGCAGCGCCTTGTCGAACACGATGTAGAGATAGCCGGCACGCGGGTAGACGGCCGCGGCGGCGGGGCCGCCGGCGTCGAACACCAGCACCGGCCCCTTCTCGGCGGGCTTCACGGTGGCCTGGGGGGCGGCGGGCTGCGCCGGCGGCGCGGCGGGCGGCGGGGGCGCAGGGGCGGCCGGGGAAGGCTTGACCGACGTGGTGGTGGCGCCCGGCGGCACCGGCAGGTCCTTGACGGGAGCCGGGGTCGGAGCCGGAACGGCCGGCGGCGGGGCGGCGGGCTTTGTGTCGGCGGGCTTCGCCTCGGCCGGCTTGGCGTCCGCCGGCTTGGCCTCCGCCATCGGGGCGGCGTCGGGCGCCTTGCGGGTGCCGGGGTTCAGCACGTCCACCACCACGGACGCGCCGTTGCGGAATTCGCGCACGTCGCTGTCGGGCGCGGCGGCGAAGGTGACGGCGAGGCCGCCGTTGGGGGCCTTGAACTGCTCGACGTTGCGGACGTTGCGCAGCGGCGCCTTGGTGGCGGGCGACAGGTCGATGGATGCCGCGCGGTCGAACAGCAGCGTCACCGACGCGCCGTCGCGCTGCAGCGTGTAGGCGGTGGGCGCCGACCAGTCGAAGGCGAGGCGGCTGTGCGTCGCGTGGTCGCCGGCCCGCAGCTTCACCGTGCCGCCCTTGGCCGCCGGGGCGACGGAAGCGGCCGGCGGGGTGGCCGGCGCCCCGGCCTTGGCGGCGGGCGGCTGCGCCGGAGCTGGCTGGGCGGTGGCTGGCTGGGCGGCTGGCTGGGCCGGCGTGGGTTGGGCCGGCGGCGCGGCGGCGGGCGTCAGGTCGATGGCGACGGCGTTGCCGTTGCGGAAACTCTTCAGCGCGACGGGGCGCTTCAGGTCGAACTCGACGCTGCGGCCGTCGGCGGCCACCCGGCCGGCGGCGAGGTAGGATGGCAGCGCCTTGACCACGCGGTCCAGCGCCGCCTCCACCGGCTGGTCGAAGCGGATGACCAGCCGCTCGCCCTCGACCGCGGCGGTGAAGTCCACCTTCTGCGGCCAGTCGAAGACCATGCGGCCGAAATTGGAGTGGGCGGAGGCGCGCACCGGCACGGTTGCGGCGTGCGCCGGCAGGGCGGCCAGCAGCGCCGCCGCGACCACAAGGCCGCCGACCCGCCGTCCCTTCGCCCCCGCCTTCGCATCAGGCACCCGCGCGCCCATGCTCATTCCCCTCCCTGCTCGCGCACGACGAGGTCGACGCGCGTGTCCTTGGCCCCCGTGCGCGGCAGCGGCGCCATCGCCGTGCGCACCACGAGGTCGCGCCGGTAGCCGGTCTCGCGCAGCGCCATGGACACCGCCACCGCGCGGCCCAGCGACCGTTCCCAGGCAAGGCCGGCGGGCACGTCCTCCCGCTCGGCGTGGCCGACCACCTCGACGCGGTTGCCGATGCGGCCGACCACCGCCCCCAGCAGAAACAGCACGCGCCGCCCGCGATCACTGAAGGTGCCGGCGCGCGCGTCGAACAGCACGTCGCCGGGCAGGACGATGACCACCCGGTCGTCCTCGCGCCGCACCGTCACGCCGGACAGGTCCGGCGTTTCGGCGATCTGGCCGTTGAGCAGCGCCCCCAGGTAGTCGAGGTTGACGGCCGAATGCGGCTCCAGCGTGGCGGCGTTGAAGGCGGCGCGGGGCTCCGGCGGCAGTTCCGACGGCGTGGCGGCGGTGGAGCGGGCGGAGACCGCCTGCGACAGCCGCGCCCAGCGCTGCTGCTGCGGCTCGGTCATCGAGAACATCAGGACGAAGAAGGCCAGCATCAGCGAGATCAGGTCGGTGAAGCTGATCAGCCACATGCTGCGCTTGCCGGCCTCGGCGTCGGCGGAAGAGGGGGCAGCGTTGGGGGCATAACGCGGGACCCTGGGCACGCGGATCATCGCCGCCCTCCCCGCGCCCGCTCGTCGGTCGAGCGGATGGTGAACAAGAAGCGCGATGCGCCGGGGGCGCCGCGCTCGATGCCGATGGTCACGGATTCCGCCGGGACGCCGCGCGCCACGAGGTCGCGGGCGAGCGCCGCCGCGCGCTCGATGGGGCCGGGCGGCTGGCTGGGGCGGTCGGGCGACAGGGCGACGAGGTAGTCCAGCTCGATCCGCTCGCCCGGCAGCTCCTTGCGCAGCGATTCGGCGACGCGGTCGAGCAGACCCGCGCGGTCGCGCCGCAGGGTGGCGGTGCCGGGCTCGAACAGCTCGTCGGCGTCCAGGCGCACCTCCATCAGCGCGCCGGGCGTCACCGTGGTGACCTTGGCCACCGCGACCGTGGTGGCGAACAGGTCGCCGACGCCGTTCAGCCGCTCCACCGCGAAGACGGTGCCGGTGCGCGACGCCACGGGGTCGTTGCCGTCGCGCAGGCGCGGGTCGATGACGAAGTCGAAGCTGCGCTCCACCGACGCCAGCACCGCCTTGACGCGCGACACCTGTTGCACCGACTGGGCGTTCAGCATGATGAAGAACACCAGCAGCAGCAGGAACAGCGACAGCAGGAGCACGATGCTGCCGTTGCCGGACGCGCCCCGGACGGGTGCCTTGCTCGCTGTGCCGGGGGCGGCCATGGGCTAGTCGAAGCTCGCCAGCAGGCGGTCGATCTCGTCCTGGTCGATGGCGTTGCCGGGCAGCGACGGGCCGTGCAGCAGGCCGGCGTCGGGGTCGGCGGACGGTTCGGCGGGGACCGGGGCCGGGGCGGGTGCCGCGGCGGCGTGGCGCGCCTCCTCGCCGAAGACGGCCAGCAGCGCGTCCACCTTTGCCTCGATGTGCTTCAGGGTGCGGACCACCTTGGTGATGCGCTGTCCGGTGATGTCCTGGAAATTGCACGCCTCGTAGATGCGGGTGACCGCGTCGGTCAGCTTGGCGCCGTTGTCCGCGTCCACCGATCCGGCAACGCCGGAGACGATGTCGCAGGCGTCGAAGATGGCGAAGGTCGCCTGCTCGGTGGCGCCGACCACGGCGTCCAGCTCGTCGGTGGCGGTGGGGATGTGCTCGTCGCGGATCTCGGCGGGGCGCAGCGCCGCCAGCTCGGCCTTGGCGTCGGCGATGTAGCGGGCGAGGTCTTCCAACTCGGCGTAGAGCTTCAGGTCGTCGCCGGACATGTCGCCGCCCATGCTGGCGACCACCTCGCGCACGATCTCCGCGACCTCGTCGCGGGACACGGGGGCGGCGGTCTCGGCGTAGGCGGCGTCGAGCCGCTGCCTCAGGAGCTTCTGCTCCGCCATCGGCGACGGCATCGGCGAAGGGGAATAGGACATGGCAGGACCGGCCGCGCAGTGGAGACGAAAAAGTCAGGCGAATCGGGCCTTCCAAGCCCGTCTTAACCTAAAATGGTTGGGTTAACAGGCCGTTAAGTGGGCCTTCAAGTCCCTCCCCCGCCGGAGGCGAGGGAGGGAGAAATCCTCACTGCCCGGTGCTGGGCAGGACGCGGCGCTCGACCAGGGCGGTGGTGACCAGCTTGGCCTTGGCCGGGTCCATGGCGGCCAGGATCGGCGCGGTCTTCGTCTCCTTCATGCGCTGGAAGACGTCGAGGAGGACGGGCATGTCCAGCTCCTCGAAGATGCGCGCGGCCTCCTTGGGCTTCATGGTCTCGTAGATCTTCACGAGGCTTTCCAGTTGCGCGCTCTGCTTCTCGTCGCCGGCACGCATCAGCTTCTGGATGTCGGCGCGGACCTTCTCCATCTCGGCCAGCTTCTGCTCGATGCGCTTCTCGGCGGCGGCCAGCAGCGCCTCGCGCTGCTCCACCTCGCGGGTGCGCTTCTCAAGTTCGGCGCGGCGCTCGGCGTAGTGGGCCAGCAGCTCGCTGTCGCCCATCCCCAGCTTGTCGCCCGACGGCGGCTGGGCCGCCGGTGCGGGAGCGGCGGCGGGCGGCGGGGCGTTGGCGGCGACCTGCTGCTGCGGCGCGGCGGGCGCCGGGGCGGCCTTGCCGGCGGCGGGCGCCGGGGCCTTCGCGTTGGCCTTTGGGTCCGCCTTGGGGTCCGCCTTGGGGTCCTGGGCCAGCGAGACGGGGAAATCCGGCAGTTGGGCGTCGCGGGTGGCGATGCGCCAGACGTCGCCGACACGCACGCCCAGCATCAGCACCGCCGCGAAGATCATGATTGGCAGCACGCGGAAACGCATGCCCTTCACCCGCCGGGCCAGACGCTGAACCAACGGCGTCCGGGGCGGCGGCTTGGCCTTGCGCGCGGGCTTGCCGTTTCCGGGCTTGCCGTTTCCGGGCTTACGGGCGGCCGGCTTCGGCGCCACGGCGGGGACGGCGGGCTTCTGCTGGGGCGGCTTGGCGACCGTGGGGGGCTGCATGGTCATGGCGGCTCTCCGCGCGGGGCTCAGCGGCGGTTCTCAAGCGCGCGCAGCAGCTCGCGCTCGGCCCGCGACAGGCCTTCCTCGCCCGGACGCGGGCGGTCGGGATCGTCGTCGGACGGCGGGGGGGCGGGGGGGGCCGCGCGGCGCGGCAGCGGCGGGGGGGCGGCCTCGGCGGCCTCCGCCTCCTCCAGCAAGGGGCGCAGCGCGGCGGCGACGGAGGCCGAGGGCTGGCGCGTCGCCCCGGCGGCCGGGCGGGACGGCGTGTGCTTGGGACGGTCGCTGTCGGAGAAGCCGGACAGGCGGTCGGCCAGCGTGTTGCCGGCCTCGATCATGAATTGCAGCTCGTCCCGCAGCGCCGCGGCCTTGTCGATGGTCTTCTGCAGCCCCTCGCCGGTCTGGTGCGCGGTCTGCTTCATGCCGCGCACGCCGGTGTCGGCCTTGGCCATGGCCTCGTTCAGGCCCTGGATCAGCTCCGCCAGCTCGCCGCGGCTCTCGCGCAGGCGCACGATCTGCTTGTTGAGGATGATGGCGTAGGCGATGGTGGCGACCAGAAGGCCGACCATCAGCAGGTCCAGCACCAGAGAGACGGTCGGGCTCATAGGCGCATGACCTCCTGCTTGGGCAGTTCCTTCTCGAGGCGGACGGCGATGTGCCCGCCC
>NZ_DASPMG010000198.1:0-25177 GCF_035627195.1 Azospirillum sp. | reverse complement strand
CAGGAGCGGCGGGACTTCGAGGCTGCGGTCGAAACCGACGCCGAGGCCAAGGCGCTGCTCGCCCTGCATCGTCAGCACGTGCAGGAGTTGCACCGCCTCTACGACCCCGTGCTCGAAGAGCCGGTGCCGTCCCGCATGCTGGAAATCCTGCGCGCGAAGAAGTCGCACAACTGACTGCCTGTCCCCAACCATGTTGGGTTTTCGCTTCGCTCAACCCAACCTACGGTTCGCATGTGGGTTGGGTTGAGCGAAGCGAAAACCCAACAGCACGCCACCCTTCAGCAGACATGCCCCCGGCAGACACCCCCGGCTACACCAGCGCCGGCAGCGCGTACTGGTTGCGCCCGTCGGCCTTGGCCCGGTACATCGCCCGGTCGGCGGCGCGCATGACCGACGCGGCGTCGCTGCCGTCCGCGGGGTAGAGGCCGATGCCGACGCTGGCGCCGACGTGGATGGTGCCTACGCGCATCGCCACCGGTTCGTTGATGGCGGCGATCACCTTGCCGGCCACCAGTTCGGCGTCGGCCACGGTCTTCACCTCGCTCAGCACCACCACGAACTCGTCGCCGCCCAGGCGGGCCAGCGTGTCGGCCCGGCGCACCGCCGTTTCCAGCCGCCGGGCGATCACCGTCAGCAGCTCGTCCCCCACCTCGTGCCCATAGCGGTCGTTCACCGGCTTGAACCCGTCGAGGTCCAGCATCAGCACGGCCACCATGCGTCCGTGCCGCGCCGCCAGCGCCAGCGCCCGGTCCAGCCGGTCCATCAGCAGGCGGCGGTTCGGCAGGTCGGTCAGCGCGTCGTAATGGGCAAGGTGGTAGATCCGCTCCTCCGCCCGCTTGCGCTCGGTGATGTCGCGGACCAGCGCCACGACGGCCGGCTGTCCGGCGTGCAGGAAGCGGCGCGCGGCGATCTCCACGGGGATCCGCCGGCCGTCCCTGGCGACGTGCACCCGTTCGAACACGGCGTGGCCGGTGTCGCGCAGCGCGGCGACGACGCGCGGCTCGTCCTTCGCCGACTCAGGGTCGTCGATGTCGGGCGGCGCCCGGCTCAACAGCTCGTCCCGCGTGTAGCCCAGCCGTTCGCAGGCGACGTCGTTCACCTCCACGAAGCGGCCCGGGCCGCCGTCGGGCAGCAGCCGGTTGACCATGATGGCGTCCATGGAGCTGTTGAACAGCAGGCGATATCGCTCCTCGCTCTCGCGCAGGACCTGTTCCTGGCGCAGCCGTTCGGTGATCTCGTGAAAGGCGGCGACGGCGCCGCACACCACGCCGTCGCGGACGATGGGGGCGGCGGCCAGCGCCACCGGCAGCCACGCGCCGTCCTTGCGCAGCAGGTGGTCGACGTGGGTCGTGCACGGCTTGCCCCCGCGCAGCGCCTGCACCACGGCGCAGTCGTCCGCCGGATAGGGCGCGCCGTCCGGCCGGGAATGGTGGAAGGTGGCGTGGGCGTTGCGCCCCTTCAGCTCGTCCTGGCGCCAGCCCAGCATCCGCTCGGCGGCGGGATTGACGTATTCCACCCGGTCATCCAGGTCGACGACGTACACGCCTTCGGTGAGGACCGAGGTGATCTCCTGGAACCGCCGCCGGCTCTCGCGCAGCGCGGCTTCGGCCTCCCGGCGGGCGGTGATGTCCTTCAGCGTGCCGGAGATGCCGGTGGGCAGGCCGCCGTCGCCGGGCAGCAGGGGCCTCGCGCTCATCTCCGTCCAGCGCCAGCCGCCGCCGCGGCTGCGGAAGCGGATCGCGTGGCGGCCGTGCTGCAGCCAGCCGGCGGTCAGCGCGTCGAGGAAGGCCGCCGCCTTCTCGCGGTCGTCCGGGTGCACGTAGTCGAGGAAGCACGCCCCCAGCGCCTCGGCCGCCGGAAAGCCCGTCACCTCCTCCCACGCCGGGTTGAGGAGTTGCCAGTTGCCCTGCCGGTCGGTCTTGAAGACGACGTCGCGCACGTTGTCGAACACCATGCGGAAGCGCCGCTCGCTTTCGCCCAGCGCCCGCTGCGCCTCCAGCCGCTCGCGCTCGTGCTCCAGCAGGGTGCCGAGGAACAGCGTGCCCAGCACGCCGATGGCGACCAGCGACGGCGCGCCCTCGGCCAGGACCCGCCCGATCAGCTCCGGCGTCGGCAGCAGGAAGACGCCGGCGAGGTTGATCGGCCCGATCACGGCGCCGAGGCCCAGCAGGGCCCGCGCCTGCATCCGCCACCCCAGCCGCGCGGCCAGCAGCGCGAAGGCGATGCCGGCCAGCGTGGTCGCCGTGATGCTGGCGATCCCGGCGATGGCGCCCACGCCGCCCTGCCACAGCCGGAACAGCATGGCCATCGCCCCGGCCACGACCGCCGCGGCCCAGTCGCCGAACGGCCCCGCCAGCGCCAGCAGGACGCTGCGCGCGTCCATGTTGATGCCGGGCGCCAGCACGATGGGGTCGGCCATGGACGTCACCGCCGCGGCGCCGAACAGCAACCCCATCGCGCCATGCCGCACGGCGGCGCCCGGCGGCAGGCGGCGGATGAGGTGGATGTAGGCGACCGAGACCACGGCCAGCAGCCCGACGCTGCGCCCCAAGGTCATCAGCAGGTCGACCGATTCGCTCACGAGCCAGTTCATAACGCTTCGCCCGCGGCTGCCACCGGTAAGAAATACGATAACGTATGATACCTACTCCCGATGGTGTTTGACGACTGCCAATGTCGGCGGGCAGCCGCGCGCCGGGGCACCCTCTCTTGCGGGCCCCCTTGCGAGGCCTTTCCCACGACCGCGCATACGTTTAAGGGAAGAACGGTCGAAACAGGGTTGGACAGGAATGGCGCGTACCAGCAGGCCAAACCCCGGCGGGCCGGGCGACGTCGGGCAACCGCGGTTCATCCTCGGCCCCGTGCTGTATTTCCGGGGCGAGCAGGGCGACCGCTGGCGCCTGTCGGCGCTGTTCGTCATCGACGGAATCGCGGAACCGGACGACCTGCGCGTCGACGGCGTCGGCCTGCCGGTGCCGCCGCGGCACGTGGCCGCATGGCGCCGCCGCACGCTCTGGCGCTTCGACTTCGCCGTGCCGCGCGGCGCGCACGACAGCGAGGTCACCTATGGCTTCCCCGACGGCCCCGGCCCCTGGCGCCTGACCGTGCCCGGCCGCGGGCGGCCGCCGCGCATCGCCTACACCTCGTGCAACGGGGTGGAGGACGATGCGGCGCTGACGCGCCACGACACGCCGCGCAACGCGCTGTGGACGCGCCTGCTCGACCACCACCGGCAGGCTCCCTTCCACCTGCTGCTGCAGGGCGGCGACCAGCTCTACGCCGACGGCGTGTGGAAGGAATGCCCGACGCTGGCCGAATGGGCGAAGCGCCCGGCCCCTGCCCGCTATTCCGAGCCCCTCAAGGCCGCCATGGCCGAGGAGGCGATGGCCTACTACTTCACCCGCTACGTCAAGCTCTGGCGGCAGGCGGAGGTGGCGGAGGCGCTGTCGCGCATCCCGTCCGTGATGATGTGGGACGACCACGACGTGTTCGACGGCTGGGGCTCCCTGCCCGACGAGGAGATGCACGCCAAGCCCAACCGCGCCGTCTACATGGTGGCGCGCCGCCACTTCACCCTGTTCCAGCTGGGGGCCGCGCCCGAGTCGCTGCCGGAGTGCGTGTGGGGGACCGACCGCGGCACCTTCACCCAGGGCTTCCGCATCGGCGACCTCGGCATCTTCGCCCCCGACCTGCGCAGCGAGCGCACGGCCGGCCGCATCCTGGCGGAACGGACGTGGGACGCCCTGCCCGGTTGGCTGGAGCGCTTCACCGGCTGCCGGCACCTGCTGCTGATGTCCAGCGTGCCGCTGGTCTTCCCCGACCTGGGCCGCATCGAGCGGCTGATGGAGATGCTGCCCGGCCGGCACGCGCTGTCCGACGACATGCGCGACCAGTGGCGCAGCCACGCCCACACTGTGGAGTGGCGGCGCCTTGTGGAGCTGCTGTCCGGCTTCTCGCTGCGCACCGGCTGCCGCGTCACCGTGCTGTCCGGCGAGGTGCACTTCGCCGCGCGCGGCGTGCTGCGCGGCGGCGGGGCGGAGATCTGGCAGCTCATCTCCTCCGGCATCGTCCACCCGCCGCCCGGCCGGCTGGCCGGGATGGGCATGGAGCGGCTGCTGGCGCGGCGCGAGGCGCCGATCGACGGCTACACGCTGGAGATGCCGCCCTTCGCCGAAACCGGCCGCCGCATGGTCCGCGCCCGCAACTGGCTGTCGCTGGAGTTCGACACCAAGGGCCAGCTCGCCGCCCGCTGGCACGCCGAATCCAACCCGTCCGCGTACGTTCAGATGATTTGAACGGCGGATTATGACTGCCGCAGCGGTAATGTCGTCCCATCGAAAAAATACGTCATGCCCGGCCTTGTGCCGGGCACCCGCGCATTCCGACCAATCCAAGGTACGTGGGTGCCCGGCACAAGGCCGGGCATGACGTATTCATACGGGAAACGAACGGAATCGCGGAAAGGCCGTCAAACAGGCCTTCAATCCCTGCCCAGCACGAACACCAGCCCCGGCACCGGCGCCTGACGCTCGCGCCGCGGCACGCAGTCGTCCATCAGCAGCACCCGCAGCCCGGCCGCCGCCGCGGTGCCTACTATATAATGTGGTGCGTGCGCGTAGCGGCGCGACGGCCCCAGGGCGAAGCCCTCCCCGTCCAGCCGCTCGCCCTCCAGCCGCTCGACCGTCGCCGCGAATCGGCCGCCCGAACGGAGCGCCGCCGCCGCGGCCGTGAACACCGGCGCCAGATCGCCGATGTAGACCAGCACGTCGGCGGCGGTCAGAAGGTCCCACGCGCCGGGTTCCGCCAGCATGGCGCCGACGATGTCGCCCACGGCCAGCGAATCGTACAGGGCGCGGGCGCGCGCCTTCTCCACCATGCGCGGCGACAGGTCGACGCCGGCGAGGTGCGTGGCCATGCCCCGCACCTCCGGCGCCATCAGCCCGGTGCCGCAGCCGAGGTCGAGCACGCGCAGCCCCTCCGGCTCCCCGCCATAGGCCCGGCCGATGGCGGCACGGATCGCCTGCGGTGCGGCGTAGCCCAGCTTGCCCACGAGGTCGGCGTCGAATCGGTCGGCGTAACGGTCGAACAGCGCCCGGACATAGGTATCGGACAAGCCGTCCGCCGCCCCCTCCTCCAGCGCCGCCAGCGAGGCACCGGCGCCTAGCGAATCGTCGGGATCCAGCTCACGCGCCCGCGTCAGGGACACGCGCGCCTTCTCCGGCTCGCGCAGTTCGATCCAGGCGCGGCCGATCCGCAGGTGCAGCGCGGGCTCGTCGCCCTGGCGGCGCAGCAGCGGCTGCAGCAGTTCCACCGCCGCCAGCGCGTCGCCGTTCCCGATGAGCAGGTCCGCCAGTTCGAGCGCCGTATCGGGGTCGCCGGGCGCCAGGAAGGCCGCCTCGCGGTACTCCGCCACCGCCTCGTCCGGCCAGCCGGTGCCTGCCAGCGCCCGCCCCAGGCCCCGGCGAACCGCGGCGGCGTCCGGCCGCTCGGCGGCCAGCGCGCGGAACTCCGTGATCGCCTCCGGTGCGTTCGCGGCCGCCAGCGCCTCCGCGCGCGCCACGCGCCACGTCCAGCGCGGCTCGGCGGCCAGCGCCCGCGCGTAGGCCTCGGCGGCCTCGGCGGCGCGGCCGGTCTCGCTCAGCACGTCGCCCAGCGCGCCAAAGGCATCGGCCGGCGCGCTCTCATGCGCGGCGGCGGCACGGAACGCCGCCTCGGCGCCGGCGAGGTCGCCCGCGTAGAGTCGTTCGAATCCGATGTTGAGCTGATCGTCCCCGCCGGGGTCGTCGCCCGAAGGGCTCGACGGGATGTCATACGAAGGATGGGGCTGCGTCATTCTGTCGCACTAACGAGGGAAGTACATCCCCGGGAGTTTAATGCCGCACCGCCGAATATCGCGCAAGACCCTTGGAAAATTTGTGTCCCTGTGTGTTTCCAGCGACACGGTGCCGCGCCCCGGCGTTGTGCGCCGCAACAAGGACGGGCCGCCGCCCACCCCTCCAACCTTCAGATAATCGGGTTTTTTCTCAAAGGTTTAGAGGCACTCATGCGAAGGCTGTATGACCACCGCTGAAATTGGCGGGATCCGCCCTACGCATCATCCCCTGTGGTATTACCAGGGCGTAATTGGGTTGACGCTGGATCAAATTTTTGAAAATGTTCGGCCGGCGCCCGGATAGGAGGCGCTGACACATTGGTAGGAGGCGGTCGCCGTAAGAGACTCGGCGGCCGGGAATCAAATCCGCGCACAACAATAAGCGCGGTACCCGCGGGCGAGCGGGAACACAGAGGGGGCACCGACATGCGAGTACCCAACGCGCGATTGCGCACGGTCTTTCGAACTTGGTTCGCCGCAGCGGTCGGCATAGCCACGGTAACCCTCGCCGGTGTGTCACCGGCCCTCGCCCAGGACTCCTGCGTCACCAGCGCGGTCGAAGTCGAACGCAAGCTCAACATCCCAAGCGGCCTCCTCGTGGCCATCGCGCTGGTGGAAAGCGGACAGGACGGCGTTCCCCACCCCTACGCGATGTCGGTCAACGGCCGTCCGGTGATGGCGCGCAGCGCCCAGGACGCGGCCCGCCACCTCAAGGACCGCCAGGGCCAGATCCGCAGCAACGTCTACGTCGGCTGCATGCAGCTCTCCCTCTCCCACCACCGCGGACAGTTCAGCCCGGTCGAGCGCATCGCCGACCCGCGCGAGAACGTCGCCTACGCCGGCCGCCTGCTGCTCCGCCTGCACGGCGAAGAAGGCAACTGGAAGTCCGCCGTGGCCCGCTACAACGGCGCCTCCATGCGCCGCGCCCAGGCCTACGTCTGCAAGGTCTGGCAGCACCTCTCCGAACTCGACGGTTCCAGCGCCAAGCTCCTCGAATCGTCCAAGTGCGACGACTCGGATCCGCCGTCGATCGCGCCCAAAACCCGGCGCGTCTTCCGCAACTCCCAGGTCGCGGCTCTCGACTGATCCCATAACCGTCTGGCTTCTGGCGCGGCGCCCGCCGATCGGGTAAACCGCTGCACCATGAACTACCGCCACATCTTCCATGCCGGCAACTTCGCCGACGTGATGAAGCACGCCGTCCTGGCGCTGATCGTCGAGCATCTGCGCGCCAAGCCCGCCCCCGTCTGCGTGCTCGACACGCACGCGGGCATCGGCCGCTACGACCTGACCTCCGATCCCGCCCAGCGCACGCTGGAATACCAGGACGGCATCGCCCGCCTGTTCGGCCACGCGCCGCCGCACCCCGCCCTGGCGCCCTACCTGGACGCCGTCGCGTCGCTGAACCCCGGCGGCGCGTTGCGCTGGTACCCCGGCTCCCCGCGCCTCGCGCGCGCCCTGCTGCGCCCGCAGGACCGGCTGGTGCTGTCCGAACTGCACCCCGACGACGTGCAGGCCCTGCGGCGGGAGTTCGCCGGCGACCGGCAGGTCGCCGTGCACCACCAGGACGCCTACGAGGCGCTGAAGGCCCACACCCCGCCCAAGGAGAAGCGCGGCCTCGTCCTCATCGACCCGCCGTTCGAGGAGCCGGGCGAGTTCGACCGCCTCGTCGCCGGCCTGACGGCGGCGCACCGCCGCTGGCCCACCGGGATCTACGCGATCTGGTATCCCATCAAGGAGCGCCCGGCCGTCTGGCGCTTCCACGACGCGCTGGAGGCCTCCGGCATCCGCCGCATCCTGCGCACCGAACTGACCATCCACCCGGAAGACACGCACCTGCGCCTCAACGGCTGCGGCCTGGCGATCGTCAACCCGCCCTGGCGCCTGGACGAGACGCTGGGCGCGCTGCTGCCCGCCGTGCACGCCGCACTGCCCACCACCGGCGGCGGCGCCCTGGTGGACTGGCTGGTGCCCGAATAAGGACGGTGCAGGGGCCCGCCCGCCGGCCCCTGCCCGTCTAGCCCCAGCCCCAGGCTTCACGCGCGCAGGCGCGTCTGCTTGGCAGCACCCTGGTTGCGCTCGTTCATCCGGCGCACCGCGTCGTTGCCGATCTTGGCCGACAGCTCCGACAGCTTGACGCTGCGGGTCAGCAGCATCTCCACCTCGTCCTTCACGAGCGCACTCTGCGCCCCATAGAAGTCCTGGACGGAGCGGCTGCGCATCATGGCGCCCACGCCCTCGCCGTGGCGCTGCGCCACCTCCTGGGCAAGGCCCAGCCACTCGCGCCACGCCTGCTGGAAGCCGTCCATCAGCACGCTGCCGCACTGGACCATCGCGTCCAGGTTCTGCTGCGCCTGATGGGTGACCTCCTCCTGGGCGTCGGTCGACAGGCCGAACATGCGCTTCAGCTGGTCGCTGCCCTGCTCCGCCGTGCGGGCCGCGGCGCCGGTCAGTTCCCGATTGGTGTCACGGATGGTGTCGGCCGTCTGGTCGGTGATCTGGTTGGTGATCTGGCGTGTGGCGTCGGCGGCCCGGCGGACCGTCGCCTCGGTCGCGCGCTCGGCCGACCGGGCGGCGGCGGCGTTGGTGTCCTTGTCGATGGCCATGGTGGTCTCTCCTGGTGTCCGTTGCGTCCGTGAAGGGCGTTTCCTGGGCGCTTCGCGTTTTTTGGCTGCAGCAACAGACCCCGGCCGCCACAGTTTGCTGCACCTGCGAAATAACCTCACCCACCCCGGCCGCGCGGATTACCCCCACCGAACGCGACACGATGCCCCGGAGCGATGCGAAAGCCCGCCCCGCGCCCTACATCCTGGAGGGACCATTCTTGCTGCGGGAGGCTTCGGCCATGCTCATCGGGGTACCCAGGGAGATCAAGAACCACGAGTACCGGGTCGGCCTGACTCCGGCCTCCGTGCGGGAGATCGTGCACCACGGCCATCAGGTGATCGTCGAGACCTCGGCCGGCCACGAGATCGGGCTGGAGGACGAGCAGTACGCCGCCGCCGGGGCCGAGATCGTGCCCGACGCCGCCACCGTCTTCGCCCGCGCCGACATGGTGGTGAAGGTGAAGGAGCCGCAGCCGGCCGAGTGCCGCATGCTGCGCGAGGGGCAGGTGCTGTTCACCTACCTGCATCTGGCGCCCGACCCCGAGCAGACGCGCCTGCTGCGCGAATCCGGCGCCGTCGCCATCGCGTACGAGACGGTGACCGACGCGCGCGGCGGCCTGCCCCTGCTGGCGCCCATGAGCGAGGTGGCCGGCCGCATGGCCGTGCAGGCCGGCGCCCACTGCCTGGAGAAGGCGCAGGGCGGGCGCGGCGTGCTGCTGGGCGGCGTGCCGGGCGTGCCGGCGGCCAAGGTGGTGGTGCTGGGCGGCGGCGTGGTCGGCACCAACGCGGCGCGCATGGCCATGGGCATGGAGGCCAAGGTCATCGTCATCGACAAGTCGCTGGCCCGCCTCAAGGACCTCGATCTGCAGTTCGGCGCCAAGCTGCAGACGCTCTATTCCACCGTCGACACCATCGAGGAGCACGTGCTGGACGCCGACCTCGTGATCGGCGCCGTGCTGGTGCCGGGGGCCGAGGCGCCGCGGCTGGTGACGCGCGCCATGGTGTCGGGCATGAAGCGGGGTGCCGTGGTGGTCGACGTGGCCATCGACCAGGGCGGCTGCTTCGAGACCTCGCACCCCACCACGCACGCCCAGCCGACCTACGTGGTGGACGGGGTGGTGCATTACTGCGTGGCGAACATGCCGGGCGGCGTGGCGCGCACCTCGACCTTCGCGCTGAACAACGCGACGCTGCCCTTCGTTCTGGACCTCGCCGACCACGGCTACCGCGCGGCCCTGGCCCGCGATCCCCACCTGCGCAACGGGCTGAACGTGCACAACGGCAACGTCACCTGCGCCGCCGTGGCCGAGGCCCAGGACCTGCCCTTCCAGCCGGTGGAGGATGCGTTGCGCCTGTGAGCGGAACGGCATTGGGCTTTCGCTGACGCTCAACCCAACCTACGGCGTGACCGCAGGTTGGGTTGAGGCGCAGCCGAAAACCCAACGTCGCAAGCTTACGCCCGCTTGAGCCCCAGGCGGTGGGCGATCTCGCCGACGATGCCGCGGCGGAACAGCAGCACGCAGACCACGAAGATGGCGCCGATCACCACGGTGACCGGCAGGTTGGTCGCCGCCAGATAGTTCTGCAGCGTCACCACCAGCGCCGCCCCCACGGCCGGGCCGAACAGCGTGCCCATGCCGCCCAGCAGCGTCATCAGCACCACCTCGCCCGACATCTGCCACGTCACGTCGGTCAGCGTCGCCAGCTGGAACACCAGCGCCTTGGTGGCGCCCGCCAGACCGGCCAGCGTGGCGGACAGCACGAAGGCCAGCATCTTGTACTGGTCGGTGCGGTAGCCCAGCGAGATGGCGCGCGGCTCGTTCTCGCGGATCGCCTTCAGCACCTGCCCGAAGGGCGAGTGCACCGTGCGCCAGATGATGGCGAAGCCGAACAGGAAGATCGCCAGCACCGTGTAGTACATCGCCAGCGGGTTCTGCAGGTCGATGAAGCCGAACAGGTGCCCGCGCGGCACCGCCTGGATGCCGTCCTCGCCGCCGGTGAACTTCAGCTGCAAGGCCAGGAAGAAGATCATCTGCGACAGCGCCAGGGTGATCATGGCGAAGTAGATGCCCTGCCGGCGGATGGCGATCAGCCCGAACAGCACGCCGACGACGGCCGCCGACGCGGTGCCCAGCAGGATGGCCAGTTCCGGCGGGAAGCCCCACACCTTGGCGGCGTGCGCGCTGATGTAGGCGGCACTGCCGAAGAACGCCGCGTGCCCGAAGGACAGCAGGCCGGCGAAGCCGATCAGCAGGTTGAAGGCGCAGGCGAACAGCGCGAAGCACAGCACCTTCATCAAGAACACGGGGTACAGCAGGAACGGGCCGGCCAGCAGCGCCGCCAGCGCCACCAGGGCGAAGATGCGGGCGGCGGGCGGTGCGTCGACGCTGACGGCGGCGCGGCGGGCGGTTTGCGTTTCGGTGGCCATGTTCTTACTTCTCCCGTCCGAACAGGCCAGCCGGCTTGATCAGCAGGACAATGGCCATGACGACGAAGATGACGATGTTGGAGGCCTCCGGATAGAAGACCTTGGTCAATCCTTCCAACAGTCCCAGGGCGAAACCGGTCAGGATGGCGCCCATGATCGATCCCATGCCGCCGATCACCACCACGGCGAACACGATGATGATCAGGTTCGATCCCATCAGCGGGTTGACCTGATAGATGGGTGCGGCCAGCACGCCGGCCAGCCCCGCCAGTGCCACGCCGAAGCCGTAGGTCAGCGTGATCATGATCGGCACGTTGATGCCGAACGCCTGCACCAGCACCGGGTTCTCCGTGGCCGCGCGCAGGTAGGCGCCCAGCTTGGTCTTCTCGATGGCGTACCAGGTCAGCAGGCACACCACGATGGACGCCACGACGACCCAGCCGCGGTAGTTGGGCAGGAACATGAATCCCAGGTTCTGGCCGCCCTTCAGCGCGTCGGGAATCGGATAGGGCTGGCCCGACACGCCGTACCAGTGGCGGAACATGCCCTCGACGATGAGCGCCACGCCGAACGTCAGCAGCAGGCCATAGAGGTGGTCCAGCTTGTACAGCCGGCTCAGCAGCGTCTTCTCCAGCACGATGCCGAAGGCGCCGACGATCAGCGGCGCCAGCAGCAGCGACGGCCAGTAGCCGATGCCGAAGGTCTGCAGCAGAAGCCATGCCACGAACGCGCCCAGCATGTACAAGGCGCCGTGCGCGAAGTTGATGACGTTCAGCATGCCGAAGATCACCGCCAGCCCGAGGCTGAGCAGCGCGTAGAACGACCCGTTGATCAGGCCGAGCAAGAGCTGTCCGAACAACGCCTGCGGCGGTATCCCCAGCACCGTAGACATACAGTTACTCCCCCTGTTCTTTCTGCCCCCGACGCCGATCCCCTCCCCCCGGAACGGGGCGGAGGGGACGGGCCGCGGGTTATGCGGCGCGCCGTTGCCCGGCGCTTACACGGCGTCGCTTACTTGGAAAGCGGGCAGCCGCTCTCCTTCGGGTTCTGGAAGGCCTCGTCGCCCGGGATCGTCTTGATGATCTGGTAATAGTCCCAGGGGCCTTTCGAATCGGCCGGCTTCTTCACGCGGGCCAGATACATGTCGTGCACCATGCGGCCGTTCGGCCAGATCTTGCCGTTCTTGGCGAAGCTGTCGTTGACCGGGGTGGCGCGCATCTTCTCGGCCACGGCCGGACCCTCGTCGGTACCGGCGGCCTCGATGGCCTTCAGGTAGTGCCGCACGGCGGAGTAGGTGCCGGCCTGCACCATGGTCGGCATCTTGCCGGTCTTCTCCATGTACTTCTTGGCCCAGCCGCGCGTCTCGTCGTTCAGGTCCCAGTAGTAGCCGGTCGTCAGCTCCAGCCCCTGCGAGACCTGCAGGCCCAGCGCGTGCACGTCGGACAGGAACAGCAGCAGGCCGGCCAGCTTCTGCTTGCCGCTCTGCTGCAGGCCGAATTCGGAGGCCTGCTTGATGGTGTTGATGGTGTCGCCGCCGGCGTTGGCCATGCCGATGATGTCGGCGCCCGAGCCCTGGGCCTGCAGCAGGAAGGACGAGAAGTCGGCCGTGTTCAGCGGATGGCGCACAGCACCCACCACCGTGCCGCCGGCCTTCTTCACCACCGCCGAGGTGTCGGCCTCCAGTTGGTGGCCGAAGGCGTAGTCGGCGGTCAGGAAGAACCACTTCTTGCCGCCCTGCTCCACGATGGTGCGGCCGGTGCCGACGGCCAGCGCGTAGGTGTCGTACGCCCAGTGGAAGGTGTAGGGCGAGCAGGCGTCGCCGGTCAGGCGCGAGGTGGCGGGGCCAAGGGCCAGGAACACCTTCTGCTTGGTCTTGGTCACCTCCTGCACGGCCAGCGCGACGCCGGAGTTCGGCACGTCGACGATGACGTCGACGCCGTCCTGGTCGATCCACTGGCGGGCGACGTTGGAACCGATGTCCGGCTTGTTCTGGTGGTCGGCGACGATGACCTCGATGGTCTTGCCGAGCACCTTGCCGCCCATCTCCTCCGCCGCCATGCGCGCGGCGACGGCCGAACCCTCGCCGCCCAGGTCGGCGTACAGGCCGGACCGGTCGTTGAGGACGCCGATCTTGACCGTATCGCCGGAAATCTTGCCCTGCGCCAGCGCGGTCCCGCTCGTCAGGGCCACCAGCGCAACACCAGCCAGAAAGCGAGCCATCATGTTGTTAACCTCCCCATGTATCCGTTTTGACGGTTTCTGTTCTGTGATCCCGGCGTTCTGTCCGAGTCCCGGGCCGCGCCGCTACACCCCCAGGTATTCGTGGAGCTTGCCCATGTTCTGCTCCAGGGCGTCGTTGGGGATCATGTCCACCACGTGCCCTTCCTCGAACACGTAATGGCGGTCGGCGATGGTGGCGGCGAAGCGGAAGTTCTGCTCGACCAGCAGGATGGTGAAGCCCTTCTGCTTGAGCGCCCGCACGGCGACGCCGATCTGCTCGATGATCACCGGCGCCAAGCCTTCGGTGGGCTCGTCCAGCAGGATCAGGTTGGCGCCGGTGCGCAGGATGCGGGCGATGGCCAGCATCTGCTGCTCGCCGCCCGACAGCCGGGTGCCCTGGGTGGAGCCGCGCCCCTTCAGGTTGGGGAACAGGTCGTAGATCTGCTGGACCGTCATGCCGCCCGGCTTGACCACCGGCGGCAGCATCAGGTTCTCGTCGACCGAGAGCGACGCGAAGATGCCGCGCTCCTCCGGCACGTAGCCGATGCCCAGGCGCGGGATCCTGTGCTGGGCCATGCCGATCAGCTCCTGCCCCTGGAAGCGGATGGAGCCCTGGCGCTTGCCGACGATGCCCATGATGGAGCGCATGGTGGTGGTCTTGCCGGCGCCGTTGCGGCCCAGCAGCGTCACCACCTCGCCCTGGCGCACTTCCAGGCTCACGCCGTGCAGAACGTGGCTCTCGCCATAGAACGCCTGCAGGTCCTTCACCTCCAGCATGGCGCCGGTGGTGGTGGCGCGCGCGTCCGGCATCACGGCGTCAGGCATGTCCGCCTCCCACGGTGGTCGAGCCCATGTAGGCTTCCTTCACTTTCGGATGGCGCGAGACCTCGGAGTACGGCCCCTCCGCCAGGATCTCGCCGCGCGCCAGCACGGTGATGTGGTCGGACAGGTCGGCCACGACCGACAGATTGTGCTCCACCATCAGGACGGTGCGGGTGGCGGCCACGCGGCGGATCAGCTGGGCGATTCGCCCGATGTCCTCGTGGCCCATGCCGGCCAGCGGCTCGTCCAGCAGCAGCATCTCCGGGTCCAGCGCCAGCGTCGTGGCGATCTCCAGCGCCCGCTTGCGCCCGTACGGCAGCTCGGCGGCGGGCAGGCGCGCGTATTCGGCGACGCCCACGTCCTCCAGCAGTTCCATCGCCCGGTCGTTCAGGTTCTCCAGCGAACCCTCCGGCCGCCAGAAGTGGAAGCTGGTGCCGAGCTGGCGCTGCAGTGCCACGCGCACGTTCTCCAGCACGGTCAGGTGCGGGAACACCGCCGAGATCTGGAAAGACCGCACGATTCCCAGTCGCGCCACGTCGGCCGGCTTCATCGTGGTGATGTCCTGCCCGCGGTAGAGGATCTGCCCCTGCGACGGAATCAGGAACTTGGTCAGCAGGTTGAAGACCGTGGTCTTGCCCGCCCCGTTCGGCCCGATCAGCGCGTGGATGGTTCCCTTGCGCACATGCAGATTGACGTCGCGAACCGCGACGAAGCCGCGGAATTCCTTGGTCAATCCGCGCGTTTCCAGGATGACGTCCTGCGTCATCGTCCTCCCCTGTCCTGCGGTGGCACTCGCCCGACGGCGGCGGCCTTCTAGTTCTTCCAAGAGGTTACCGAACCGCTGATGATCCGCAAGAGGTTCCTTCAGCAACGAAGTGATTTGTCGGGCAAATCATCGCATCTGCACACCGAACGGGCAGCCGAAGGGGCGCGCGGGCCATGGGGCCGGCGTCGTCCTGAATGAAATTGCGTTTCGAGTCGGAGAATCGGCGGCCGCCCTAGGGGGGTGGGGCGGCCGTGGTCGGGGAGCGCCGGGCGCGGGGCGCGGAAGGAAGAGCCCGCGCGCTCTCACCGCGCAGCGGGCACGCTCCCCGGAACGGGAGACCGGTAAAGAGCCGTGCGGCCGCTCAGGCGGCCGAGGTCAGCGGAAAGCCGCTGTAGTCGAGCGAGGCCGACCAGAAACGCTCCAGCTTGCGCAGGGTCTCGTTGGTCTTGACCAGCTCTTCGTCCGAGAAGCCGGCCTTCTCCAGCGCCTGGAGGTGGCGCTCGAACATGCGGCTGATCTTTTCGCGCAGGTCCAGGCCCTTCTCCGACAGGCGGACGCGGACCGAACGGCGGTCGTGCGGCGAACGCTCCTGCCCCAGATAGCCGTTCTCAACCATCTTCTTCACGTTGTAGGAGACGTTCGAGCCGAGATAGTAGCCGCGCGCGGTCAGCTCGCCGACCGTCATCTCATCCTCGCCGATGTTGTAGAGGATGAGGCTCTGAACGTTGTTTATATCCTGGATGCCGAGCCGGTCGAGCTCGGTCTTGAGCACCTCGAGAAAGTGGCGGTGGAGCCTTTCGATCAAGAGGATGCTCTCGTAGTAGGGTTTGCGCACCGCGGTCTCCTTTGGCTCATACCTGAACGCTGGTACCTGAACGCTGGTACCAAATCGCGGGCCCGCAACGGGGCCGTCACACACAGCTAACAACACGTTAACCGATCATTCGCCCGCAATCATCTTAATAATCGCGGAAAAGTCCATACCGGATCGTCCCGAATTGCAGAAAAGCGCATACATCGCGGCGGCTTCCGCGCCCATCGGCGTCGCCGCACCGCTCTGCATCGCCGCCATCTGCGCCAGACGCAAGTCCTTGAGCATCAAGCCGGCCGCGAATCCACCCTCGTAGGCGCGATTCGCCGGGGAACCGGGCACCGGTCCCGGCACCGGGCAGTAGGTGGTCAGCGCCCAGCATTGCCCCGACGACTTGGACGCGATGTCGAACAACTTCTGCGCGTCAAGTCCAAGCGCCTGGGCCAGCACGAAGGCTTCCGACACGCCGATCATGGTGATGCCGGCGATCATGTTGTTGCAGATCTTGGCCGCCTGCCCCGTTCCGCTCGGCCCCGCGTGGATCACGGCGCGGCCCATGGCCGACAGCACGGGCTCGGCGCGGGCGAAGGCCGCCGCCTCGCCGCCCACCATGAAGGTCAGCGTCGCCGCCTCCGCCCCGATGGTGCCGCCGGACACCGGCGCGTCGATCATGTCGTAGCCCGCTTCCCGCGCCCGCGCCGCCATGGCGCGCGCCGTCTCCACGTCGATGGTGGAGCAGTCGACGAGCAGCGCGTCCGGCCGCGCCGCGCCGATCAGGCCGCCTGCGCCGGCGTAGATCTCCCGCACCTCGCGCCCGGTGGGCAGCATGGTGATCACCACGTCCGCGCCGGCCGCCGCCTGCGCCGCGCTGTCCGCGGCCTCCGCCCCCGCCGCGCGCGCCTTGTCCAGGCATGCCGCGGCCACGTCGAAGCCGATCACCCGGTGCCCGGCCTTGAGCAGGTTGAGCGCCATGGGCAGGCCCATGTTGCCCAGGCCGATGAACGCCACCGTCGCCATCTCCGTCCTCCCCGTCCCGTTTGCTTCGCCCCGTTCACTCCAGCAGGGCGGTTTTTGAGACAAGTCCCGCGAGGATTTTCCGTCATTAACGGTCGATCGCCCGGAAAGTGCCCGCCGCCGGCCGGTTTTTCGCAGGTCAACGCCGCCGTCCGCCCGCCCTCCGCAGTGACGCGGCGCTGTAACATTCGAATATCCATACATCATGAAATTCAGTCTACAAATGAATATCCGGTCACCGGTCGAAGGCTCCGCCCCGATTGCTCCGGCCGGGCGGAACACCTCCCCTCTTTTCCCGTTCCGCCGCACGAGCCATGCTGAGACAGAGCCGCAACGGGGGTCCCCTGCGATGAAGGTCGCCGTCGTTCTCAACCAGTCCGCCGGCACCCTGCTGGGCCTTCCGCTCGACGAGGCGGTGCGGACGATCGAGTCCGCCTTCCGCCAGACCGGCGCCGAGGTGGAGGTGCACAGCGCCAAAGCGGAGGGCTGCGCCGACGCCATCCGCAACGCCGCGTCGTCGGACGCCGGCACCGTGGTGGTCGGCGGCGGCGACGGCACGATCCTGAGCGCCGTCAACGCCGTGATGCCGACCGGCAAGACGCTGGGCGTGCTGCCGCTGGGCACCATGAACCTGCTGGCCCGCGACCTCGGCACCCCGCTGGAGCTGGAGGCGGCCGTGCACGCCGTGGCGCAGGGCAACGTGCGCCCCATGGACGTGGCCGAGGTGAACGGCGAGGTCTTCCTCAACGCCTCCATCCTCGGCTTCTACCCGCGAGTCGTGCAGGAGCGCGAGGAGCAGCGCCGCCGCCACGGCCTGCGCAAATGGCCGGCCATGGCGCTGGCCCTGGTCAAGGCGGTGCACGACTTCCCGCTGCTCGACGTGCACCTCGACTTCGGCGAGGGGCCGCGGCGCGTGCGCACGCCGGTGCTGGCGGTGTCCAACAATCCCTACGACGAGGGCTGGGGGCCGGTGGTGCGGCGCGCCGCGCTCGACTCCGGCACGCTCGGCATCTACGTGGCGCGCCACCGCAGCAAGTGGGGGCTGGTCCGCCTGCTGGCCGGCATGGCGCTGGGAACGTGGCACCAGGACGAGGAGTTGGAGACGCTGCAGGCGACCACGCTGACCGTCTACAGCCGGCGCCGGCGGCTGCGCGTCGCCAACGACGGGGAGGTGCGCCGCCTCACCCCGCCGCTGGTCTACCGGATCCGCCCGAAGGCGCTCAACGTGCTCTATCCGCACGCCCCCGGGTCATGAGGACGCCTCCTTGAGGACGCTGGCCCACATCTCCGACCTGCATTTCGGCCGCATCGATCCGCGGGTCGTGGAGGGGCTGCTGGCCGACCTGATGGCGCACCGGCCCGACCTGGTGATCATCTCCGGCGACTTGGTGCAGCGGGCCCGGCGCAGCATGTTCCGGGAGGCGCGGGCGTTCCTGGAGCGCCTGCCCTTTCCCTATCTGGTGGTGCCCGGCAACCACGACATCCCGGTCTTCAACGTCGTGCGCCGCTTCCTTCTCGACCCGTTCCGCTACTACAAGCGCTACATCAGCCGCGACCTCAGCCCGCTGCACGTCGATTCGGAAATCGCCGTGCTGGGGCTGAACACCGCGCGCTCGGTCATCCTCGACTTCTCGCACGGGCGCATCAACCGCGCCCAGATCGCCCGCATCCGCGAGGTGTTCGACGACCTGCCGCCGCACGTCTTCAAGATCGTCTTCACCCACCACCCGTTCCTGCCGCCGCCCGACGCGCCGTGGACGCGGCTGGTCGACCGCCACAAGCTGGCGCTCCCGGCGCTGGAGGCGTGCGGCGTCGACCTGCTGCTGGCCGGCCACCTGCACCGCGCCTATTCCGGCGAGCTGGCGACCTTCCACACCCAGGTGGCGCGCTCCATCCTGGTGGCCCAGGCGTCCACCGCCACCTCCACCCGGCTGCGCAACGAGGCGAACGCCTACAACATCATCACGGTGGCCATGCCGGAGCTGACGCTGGAGGTGCGTTCCTGGACCGGCGAGGCGTTCGGGCGCGGCCCGCTCAGCACCTACCGCAAGGACGGGCACCGCTGGTTGCTGCAAGAGCGAGACATCGGCGAGTTTGCGCCGACAGACACGACTGCATGACGCCAAAAAAGAAAAAGCCCCGCTTGCGCGGGGCTTTTCCGTTCCGGCCGAAGCGGAAGCCGCTTACGACTTCTTCGGCGGCGGGGCCGAATAGACGAACTGGTCGAAGCTGTACTCGGCGACGCGGAACCACAGGTACTCCTCGTCGCGGAACTTGCGCCACGCCTCGTAGACCTTCTTGAAGCGCTCGTTGGTCTTCGCCTCTTCCTCGTAGGTGTCGAAGGCCGCCTGATAGCAGGCCTGCATCACGTCGCGCGGGAACGGCTTCAGCTGCGTGCCGGCGCCCACGAGACGCTTCAGCGCGTCCATGTTCTGCACGTCGTACTTGCCGAGCATCGAGGTGTTGGCGTAGGCGCAGGCCTGGTCGAGGATCGACTTGTAGGCCTTCGGCAGCTTCTCGTACTCGCCCTGGTTCACCAGCAGCGACACCTGCGGCCCGCCTTCCCACCAGCCCGGATAGTAGTAGTACTTGGCGACCTTGTTGAAGCCCAGCTTCTCGTCGTCGTACGGGCCGACCCACTCGGCCGCGTCGATGGTGCCCTTCTCCAGGGACGGGTAGATGTCGCCGCCGGCGATCTGTTGCGGCACCACGCCCAGCTTGGAGATGACCTTGCCGGCGTAGCCGCCGATGCGGAACTTCAGGCCCTTCAGGTCATCGACGGTCTTGATCTCCTTACGGAACCAGCCGCCCATCTGCGTGCCCGTGTTGCCGGCCGGGAACTGCACGATGTTGTAGTTCTTGAACACCTCGCGCATCAGCTCGAGGCCGCCGCCGTGCGTCATCCACGCCATCTGCTGGCGGGCGTTCAGGCCGAACGGCATCGACGCGTCGAAGCCCAGCGTCGCGTCCTTGCCGACGTAGTAGTAGGACACCGTGTGGCCGCACTGCACCGTGCCGTTCTGCACGGCGTCCAGCACCTGCAGGCCCGGGACGATCTCGCCGCCGGCGAAGACGCGGATCTGGAACTTGCCGTCGGTCGCCTCGGACACCATCTTCGCGACCGTCTCGGCGGCGCCGAAGATGGTGTCCAGGCTCTTCGGGAAGCTGGAAGCGCAACGCCACTGGATTTCCGGCGCGCTCTGCGCGATCGCCGGCGCGGCGATGGTGCTGGCGGCGGCGCCGACGCCAGCGGTGGCGAGGAATTGACGACGCTTCATGAAGGAGACTCCCTGGTTGTCGCTTGTCGCGCGAGTTTTATGGCGCCCGGCCGTCACCAGCCCGCGACGGGCTGGCGGCGGGGCGACCGGCAAAGTGCGGATGCAATGGAGGCCGTGGAGCGTGGTGCCACGGACCGTGGCGCGGGCGTCGATTCGACCGGCCCGCACGGAACCCGAAAGGTCACGCCTGTCCTCCCCCGATTTGTCGCCCCGGTTGCGTCGGCGGCGGAAAAGCCGACCGCGCCCGGCGTCTTTGCAGGACGCAACTATGCCGGAAACGCATGGGTGGTATCAAGCCCAAGCATCCGCTGGTCATACCAAATCGGGAGAATTTCACACCGGACCGCTTCCCACGAAGGAAGCCGCAGGTCGGGTTGAGCGCCAGCGAAAACCCAACGCGCCCGGCATCGCGGACACGTTGGGTTTTCACCTGCGGCTCAACCCAACCTACATAGCGCCCCTCACGAAAACTTGTTGTTCTTCGGGAAGCCGTTGGGCGGCAGGTGGCCGACGCCGGCGCGGCTGGCCAGCCAGTTCTTGATGTTGGTCTCGACGCGCACCCGGTCGCCCAGGTTCCACGACAGGCCGTCGGCCAGCGTGAAGGTCTTCACGTCGGACAGGCTTCCGTCCTTGTACTTCTGCAGCTGCACGCCCTTGCCGCGCGCCAGCACCGGCAGCTCGAACAGCGGGAAGACCAGCAGCTTGCGGTTGTTGCCGATGAC
Organism: Azospirillum sp.; assembly: GCF_035627195.1. GTDB lineage: Bacteria > Pseudomonadota > Alphaproteobacteria > Azospirillales > Azospirillaceae > Azospirillum. The sequence goes on along the minus strand of NZ_DASPMG010000198.1, from coordinate 4,638 downwards.
GGCGACGTGGTCGCCCTCCACCGGCACGCAGACGCGCGCCGCCTTGCCGTCCTCCAGGTTCAGCACCTGCTTGCCGGCGCGGGTCTGCGCCAGCACCTCGTTCTCCTCCACCTGGAAGCCGCGGCCGTCCTCCGACGCGACGATCAGCTTGCGGTCGCCCTGGTGCTTGAACAGCTCGACGATGTCGGCGTCGTTGCCCAGGTCGATCATCAGGCGCACCGGCTCGCCGAAGCCGCGGCCGCGCGGCAGCTTGTCGGCGGCCAGCGTGAAGAACTTGCCGTTGCTGCCGAAGACCAGGATCTTGTCGGTGGTCTCGCAGCGCACGGCGAAGCGGTGCCGGTCGCCTTCCTTGTACTTCACCTCGGCGATGCCGGCGTCGTCCAGGTGGCCGCGCACGGCGCGGATCCAGCCCTTCTCCGAGCACAGGACGGTCAGCGGCTCGCGCTCCACCATGGCGTCCAGCGGCACCTCGATGGCGGCGGGGGCGTCGGCCACCTCGGTCCGGCGGTCGTCGCCGAATCGCTTGCGGGTGTCGTCCGTCTCCTTGCCGATGCGCTTCCAGCGCAGGGACTCGTCGCCCAGCAGCTCGACCAGCTCCGCCCGCTCGGCCGTCAGCCCGTCGTGCTCCTTGCGGATCTCCATCTCCTCCAGCTTGCGCAGGTTGCGCAGGCGCATGTTGAGGATGGCGTCCGCCTGCACTTCGGTCAGCTCGAAGGCACGCATCAGCTCCTGCTTGGGCTCGTCCTCCTCGCGGATGATGCGGATCACCTCGTCCAGGTTCAGGTAGGCGATCAGGTAGCCGCCCAGGATCTCCAACCGGTGGTCGATCTGCCGCAGCCGGTTGTTGGAGCGGCGGACCAGCACCTCGTGCCGGTGGTCCAGGAAGGCGTCCAGCACCTCGAACAGGTTCATCACGCGCGGGACGTTGTCCTTGTCCAGCACGTTCATGTTCATCGCGAAGCGGATCTCCAGGTCGGTGGCCTGGAACAGCGAGGCCATCAGGACCTCGGGATCCACGTTGCGGCTCTTGGGCACCAGCACGAGGCGGATGTCCTCCGCCGATTCGTCGCGCACGTCCTCCAGCAGGATCAGTTTGCGGGCCGTCAGCAGCTCGGCGATCTTCTCGACCAGCCGCGCCTTCTGCACCTGGTAGGGGATCTCGGTGACGACGATCTGCCAGGTGCCCTGCCCCAGCGGCTCCTTGTGCCACCGGGCGCGCAGCCGGAAGGAGCCGCGTCCGGTGCGGTAGGTCTCCACCACGCTGGCGCGCGGCTCGACCAGCACGCCGCCCGTGGGGAAGTCCGGGCCGGACATCAGCGAGACGAGGTCCTCGATGCGCGGCTCCGCCGGGCGTTCCTTGCCGGCGGCCAGCGCCTTCACCGTGTCCTGCTTGTGCTTCAGGACGAGGCGCAGCGCGTTGCAGATCTCGCCCACGTTGTGCGGCGGGATGTTCGTCGCCATGCCGACCGCGATGCCGCTGGACCCGTTGGCCAGCAGGTTGGGGAAGTTGGCCGGCAGGACCGCCGGCTCCTCCCCGTCGCCGTCGTAGGTGGCGCGGAAGTCGACCGCGTCCTCGTCGATGCCTTCCAGCAGCGCCTTGGCGACCTCGGTCAGGCGCGCCTCGGTGTATCGCATGGCCGCGGCGTTGTCGCCGTCGACGTTGCCGAAGTTGCCCTGGCCGTCGATGAGGCGGTAGCGCACCGCGAAGTCCTGCGCCAGCCGGACCAGCGCGTCGTACACCGCCGTGTCGCCGTGCGGGTGGTACTTACCGATCACGTCGCCGACCACGCGCGCCGACTTCTTGGGCGGCGTGTCGGGGTTCAGGCGCAGCTCGCTCATGGCGTAGAGCAGCCGGCGGTGCACCGGCTTCAGCCCGTCGCGCACGTCGGGCAGCGACCGCGCCATGATGGTGGAGAGCGCATAGCTCAGGTAACGCTCGCCAAGCGCCTCGGCGAGCGGCTTGTCCAGGATCTCGGATGCCGGCACGGGTGTCTTCATGGCCGCACCCTAGCCAGATCCGGGGCGAAAATCCAGCGCAACGTGTTCTCTATATGTTCTATTTCAGGGCGGCGGAACGGGTGACAGGCGCAGCGGTCCGTCGTACCATCCGCCCCTCTCCCCGACGCCCCCCAGGAGCCCGCCATGGACGCCCCAGCGGACGCAGTCTTCGCTTTCCTCAGCATCCTGGCGGCGCTCGCCGTCGGCGCCGCCAGCCCGGGGCCGAGTTTCGTGGTGGTGGCGCGCACGGCCATCGCCGTGTCGCGGCGCAACGGCGTGGCGGCGGCGCTGGGCATGGGGTTCGGCGGCGTGGTCTTCGCGGCGCTGGCGCTGCTGGGCCTGCACGCCGCGCTGGCGCAGGTCGGCTGGCTCTATCTGGCGCTGAAGCTGGCCGGCGGGGCGTACCTGCTGTACCTCGCCTACCGGCTCTGGCAGGGGGCGGCGCAGCCGATCGTGGTCGCCGAATCCGGGGAACGCGCGGCGGGCGGCTTCGGCCGCTCCCTGCTGTTCGGGCTGGCCACGCAGCTCAGCAACCCGAAGACCGCCATCGTCTACGGCAGCATCTTCGCCGCATTGCTGCCGGAGCATCCGCCGCTGTGGGTTGTCCTGGCGCTGCCGCCGCTGGTCTTCCTGATCGAGGCCGGGTGGTACACGGTGGTGGCGGTGGCCTTCTCCGCCGACCGCCCGCGCGCCGCGTACCTTCGCTCCAAGACGTGGATCGACCGCCTCGCCGGCGCCGTCATGGGCGCGCTGGGCGCCCGCCTCGTGACCGAGGCGGTGCCGCCGGGTTAGGGCTTCGCCGGCGGCTTGGCGCAGACCTGGGCCAGGTCGAGCGCGAAGGCGCACGGGCGCGGCTGCTCCACACCGTTCCAGTCCATGGGGCCGGTGCAGCCGGCGTCCTCGTACAGCGCCCGGTCGCCGGCGCACAGCAGCACGGCCGAGTGCTGGCCGTCGCGCCGCGCGTCCAGCGTGTAGCGGTCGGAGTTGCGGTAGGGGGCCAGCAGCGTCGTGTCGTTCTTCGTCGCGTACTCGATGAGCGGCATGCCGGTGAGATCGGCCACACCGGGATCGTAGCGCACCGCCCCATCCACCGCGCTGGCGATGTAGCGTAGCGGGTTGCCGAGCGCGGCGAGATCGTCCGCCCAGGCAACCGGCGCGGCCAGAACGGTGATCAGCAGGGCGGCGGCGATCCGATGGCGCATGGCAGGACTCCTCAGACGGTGGCTCAGGCGATGGCGGGTTCGGTCCAGAACACGTAGGCGCCGTCGAGGCGCCCGGTGTCCAAATTGGCGTCGACGATGGCGTCGAGCGCCGCCGGGTCGTCGTAGACGCCCTGCGCCACCGCCTCCCACCAGCGCCCGACGTTGCCGATGGCCCAGTCGAACACCGCGTCGTAGCCCTGCCGTCCGTACGGCGTGTCGAGGTCGTCGATGTAGCTGCGGTTCAGGTCTTTCAGCGCCGGGTAGAACACGGCGTGGCCGTCCAGCAGGTGGCGGGCGAAGGGAACGTAGCGGATGGCGCTGTCCACCACGTCGACGATCCGGGTGTACCCCTGGTGCCAGAGCGCCACGTTCGGCGGGCTCTGCGCGTACAGGTCTGGGTGCGTGTCGGCCAGCGCCCCTTCGAACACCTCGGTGACGGCGTCCATGTGGCCGCTGTCGTCGCACCACGCGATGCCCGTGCGAACGAACGCCGCCGGGCCGAGGCCGCCCAGGTTGACCCGCTGGAAGACGTGGACGTCCTGGTGCATCTCGCAGTCCCGGTGCGCCGTCTCGTTGCCCTGGTACGGGCCGACGCGCCGCTCCACCACCGGGTGGATCGACAGGTCCAGCGCCACGTGCGAGGTGTAGCCCAGCAGCCACGCCAGCGCCGCCGGCCGCCGGGCGGGGGCGAGATCGCGCACGCGCCGCGCCGCCGCGCGGATCACCCCGCCGGTGCGCACGTAATGCATGCGGTCGGCCCAGTCCTTCGAGCTGCCGATCGGCGCCAGATAGGGATAGTCGGGGCTCACCGCACCCAGCTCGCAGAAGCGCAGGTTCTGCGCCACGGCGAATTTGGCCCCGCCGGGCATGTCCAGCTCGTCCAGCCGGCTGCGCAGTTCGCCGATCGCCGTCAGGTGCGCGAATCCACCGGGCATCGCCCCCTCCCTCGCCGAAAGAACGAGGGCACGCTAGCGAATCCAGTCCCGGTTGTCACGGCCGGCGCACGTACGCGCGCCAGGGGTTACGCCGCGCGCCCCAGCCGATCCGCCAGCCGCACGCGGGCCGGCGGCAGCGGCGCGTTCAGCACGTGCCGCTCCAGGAAGAAGGCGGTCAGGCGCAGCCCCTCCGCCACCTCCTCCCGGCCGCCGAACCCGCGCCCGATCAGGAAGCCCGGCAGCGGCAGCAGCCGGTCGCGGAACGGTTCGCCCACCGCCGCCGACACGGCGCGCCCGGTGCGCGGGCTGACGAAGGCCAGATAGTCGTTGCTGCCCGTCACCGCGCACCGGTCGAGGTCCAACCCGAACCCCAGCTCGCCCAGCAGCCCGACCTCCCAGCGCACGTAGGCCTCCGGCCAGGCTGGTGCCGTGTCCAGCACGTCCAGCAGCGCCAGCAGCCCGTCGAACAGCGCCGGGTGCGGCTCGCGCTCGGGCAGCGCCGC
>NZ_DASPMG010000197.1:0-3105 GCF_035627195.1 Azospirillum sp. | reverse complement strand
GTCCTTCTTCGTGCGCGCCGCCATCCAGGCGCTGAAGGAGATCCCGGCGGTGAACGCCGAGATCGACGGCACCGACATCGTCTACAAGAACTACTACGACATCGGCGTCGCCGTCGGCACGCCGCAGGGTCTGGTGGTTCCCATCGTGCGCGACGCCGACCAGATGAGCTTCGCCCAGATCGAGGCGAAGATTGGCGAGTTGGGCAAGAAGGGCCGCGACGGCAAGCTGTCCATGGACGAGCTGACCGGCGGCACCTTCACCATCTCGAACGGCGGCGTGTACGGCTCGCTGATGTCGACGCCAATCATCAACCCGCCGCAGTCGGCGATCCTCGGCATGCACAAGACCATGGACCGCGCGGTCGTGGTGAACGGCAAGATCGAGATCCGCCCGATGATGTACCTGGCGCTCTCCTACGATCACCGCATCATCGACGGCAAGGAAGCCGTCACCTTCCTGGTGCGCATCAAGGAGTGCATCGAGGACCCGCGGCGCCTGCTGCTGGACGTGTGATTTGAGGGGACGTTGCGCGGGAGGGCCCTGCCCTCCCGCACCCTCCCGCCAAAGGCCGGGGGCCTTTGGAGACCGGTTTATTGGCGCCTACGGGGCGCCTTTTTTGTTTTTGATGGCACCCGCCGCAACCGTCGGTGCACGTAGCACGCGGCGTGCGACAGGAGTACACTGCGCGCGAGCCGGCCAGGGCCGGCGCACTCATTAGGATGTGTTCGCGTGAACCACACCCGGTCCCGGCTGCTCGCCCTGCTGCTCGCGGCGCTGTTGCCGCTGGTCGGGCTGGCGTCGGTGCTCGTCGTCACCGTGGCGCAGCAGGAGCGGCGCGCCATCGAGGACGACACCCGCCGGCGCGTCGCCCGTGTGGTGGAGCTGGTCGAACGCGAGGTCGACGGACACCTGCGGGTGGTCGAGGCGCTGGCCCAGTCCACCCACCTCGACCACGGCGACCTCGCCGCCTTCCACGAGGAGGCGCGGCGCGTCCGCGACGCCCAGCCGGGCTGGCACACGATGACCCTGGCCGACCCGCGGGGCAACCTGCTGATGAACCTGCGCCAGCCGCTCGACGCGCCGCTGGGCACGGTGGTCGACCCGGCCAGCTTCGCCGAGATCGCGCGCACCGGCCGCCCGGTGGTCGGCGGGATCAACCCGCCGGGGCCGGAGAACCGGCTGCAGCTCATGCCGATCCGTGTGCCGGTGGTGCGCGACGGCGCGTTGCGCTACGTGCTCACGGCCGTGCTCACGCCCACCGGCATCGGGGCCGTGGTGGGCGGCGCCGACGTGCCGGCGGAATGGGTCGGCATCGTCGTCGACCGCGAGGGGCGGATCGTCGCCCGCACCCGCGACGCCGAGCGCTACGTCGGGCGGACGGTGAACGAATTCAGCCTGAACGCCATCCGCTCGGGCCAGGGCGAGGGGTTCTACGCCGGCCGCACGCTGGACGGCGTCGACGTCACCGCGTTCTTCCGCCTGTCGCCGCTGACCGGCTGGTCGGTGCATTTCGGCATCCCGGTCGCCGCGTTCGAAGTGGCGCGCAGCCGCTCCGTGCTGGTCGCCGCACTGGGTGCGGCCGGCAGCGTGCTGTTGGCCGGCGTGCTGGCGTGGCTGGTGCTGCGCGACATCGCGACCCAGCGGCGCGCCGACGCCGCCCTGCGGCAGGCGCAGAAGATGGAGGCGATCGGCCAGCTCACCGGCGGCATCGCGCACGACTTCAACAACCTGCTGACCATCGTCAGCGGCAGCGTCAGCCTGGTGCTGCCCACCGTCACGGATGGCAAGACGCGCCGGCGGCTGGAACTGGCCATGCAGGCGGCCGAGCGTGGGGCGGCGCTGACCCGGCAGCTGCTCACCTTCGCGCGGCGGGCGGTGCTGCGCTCCGAGGTCATCGCCCTACCCGCGCACCTGGAAGCCGTCCACGACCTGCTCGCCGGGGCGTTGCGCCGGGACATCGCGCTGCGCATCGAGTCGCCGCCCGACCTCTGGCCGGTCGACGTCGATCCCGAACAGCTCGATCTGGCGCTGCTCAACGCCGCCGTCAACGCGCGCGACGCCATGCCGACGGGCGGCGTCTTCCGCATCGCGCTGCGCAACGCCGAACTGCCGCGCGACGGTGATGGCGATGGCGATGGGGAGGGCCGCCAGCCGCACCTGAGCGGCGACTTCGTACGCGTCGACCTGATCGACACCGGCGCCGGCATGCCGCCCGAGGCCGTGGAGCACGCCTTCGAGCCCTTCTTCACCACCAAGGAAGCCGGCAAGGGCACCGGCCTGGGGCTCAGCCAGGTGTACGGCTTCGCCACCCAGTCCGGCGGCGGCGTGGCGCTGGACAGTCGGCTCGGCGCCGGCACGACTCTGACCCTCTTCCTGCCGCGCGCCCGCCGGGCCGCCGCGCCGGAGGCGATGGACGCCGCACCGCCGGCCACCGGGGCGGCGCCTTGCAGCGTGCTGGTGGTCGACGACGAAGCGGCGGTGGCCGAGACGGCGGCGGCGCTGCTCGACCGCCTGGGCTACCGCACGACGGTGGCCGACCGCGCCGACGCGGCGCTGGCGCTGCTGGACGGTGGGCATCGCTTCGACGTGGTCGTCTCCGACGTGGTGATGCCCGGCGGCATGAGCGGCGTGCAGTTGGCGCAGGAGATCGCCCGCCGCCACCCGCGCCTTCCCGTGCTGCTGACCACCGGCTACGCCGCCGAATTGCAGGACGGCGTCGTCCCCGCGCACCGGATCCTGCGCAAGCCCTACCACGCCGCCACCCTGGACGACGCGATCCGCGCCTGCCTCGGCGCGGCCGAGAAGACCGCCGCCTGAACCGGCCCCTCTGAACCGGACATGAAGAAGGGGCCGCCCGAAGGCGGCCCCTTCCCTTGGCCGTGGTGTCGCGTCAGCGCTGGACGGAGAACAGGCTCTGGCCGGCGAAGTTGCCGATGCCGGCGGCAGTGTTCTGGCCGGCCAGCGTGTTGGCGGTGCCGAAGCCCGCCCCCTGGAAGACCATGCCCTGCTGCACCGCCTTGTTGCCGATGCCGGCCGCCGTGTTGCCCAGCACCGCCGTGTTGGCGCCGCCCGGCAGCCCCGGCGCGCCCAGCAGGCGCCCGCCG
>NZ_DASPMG010000196.1:0-56606 GCF_035627195.1 Azospirillum sp. | reverse complement strand
CCACGGCGCTCCCTTCCGGGCCGGCGGCTCGGGCGGCGGCGGGTGCAGCGCCGGGGCGATCAGCTGCGTGGCGCCGGCCACCGCCGCCAGATCGCCGCCGCCGTAGCGGACGCGGTGCACCTCGACCGGCCGGGCGATGTTCTTGACGCGCCGCTCGCCCATGTCCTCGAAGTCGAAGGACAGCTTGTCGCGCACGTAGTCGCGCACCGAACGGCTGACGACGATGCCGCCGGGATCGGCCAGACCTTCCAGCCGTGCGGCGACGTTCACGCCGTCGCCGAAGATGTCGCCGTCCTCGTCGATGATGACGTCGCCGACGTTGACGCCCATGCGGAATTCCAGCCGCCGGCCGGCCGGCACCGTCTCGTTGCGCAGGGACATGCCGCGCTGCACCTCCACGGCGCAGCGGACGGCGTCGACGACGCTGGGGAATTCCACCAGCAGGCCGTCGCCGGTGGTCTTGACGACGCGCCCGCGATGCTCGGCGATCTTGGGGTCGATCAGCTCGCGCCGGTGCGCCTTCAGCGCGGCCAGCGTGCCCTCCTCCTCCTCCCCCATCAGGCGGGAGTAGCCGGCCACGTCGGCGGCCAGGATCGTGGTGAGCCGCCGCTGCACCCGGTCTTCGTTCATGACCACGCACCTCTCCGTTGCGGGTCCCGCCCGCACCGCGCCATCAAAGCGAAGCCACGGCGCGCCCGCAACGGAAAAGGCCGAGACAAACGGGCGCGCCTGCCCTCACCGGGTCACATGCCCCGTTCCAGGCGCCGGCGGCGCACGCTACCGCTGGCGAGGGAGAGGGGGACGCCATGGGTTGACGGTCCGCCCGGCGTCCTGGATGTTGTAGAGCACGCCCTGCTGGGAGATGGCGCACACCTCCAACGGCCCATTGGCATTCCAAAACGCGGCGACGCGCGACCACCGGCCGCCCATGTTCTCCCAAGCCGACCAGCCATGGGGTGTTTGATGCATGCGGTAGAGCGCGTCATCCATGCCGATGGCGAAGACCACCCCTCCGTAGTCGAACGGGCCGTTCGACACGGCGACCTCCTTCCAGGCGCCGCCCAGGCAATCCCAGCCCGTCCAGCGAGATTCGCCGTGCCAGAGATCCACCCATTGGTAATAAAGCTGGTCGTCCGTGCCGATGGCGAACACGTCCAGCGTCATCGCCCGGGTCAGACCGGCGGCGACGCGTTTCCACGAGCCCTCCAGCGTTGCCCAGGTGGACCATTCACCGGATGCCTTCACGTCCGTCGTGTAGCGAAGCGTGCCGTCCGCACCCAGGGCAACCACGCCCGGCGACGACTTGATATGGCCGAACGGCGCGACCGCCTCCCAGTTGCCGCCCAGGTTCTGCCAATCCGACCAGGGACCACCGGCATCCGGCGAGGATTTCCGCGACGCGCACCGGAGCGTACCATCGGCGTGGATGGCAAACGCCGTCAGGTCGGGGTGGCAGGCCGTGATGGCGACGCGCTTCCACGGGCCGCTCATCGCTTGCCGCGCCGACCAGCCGGTGGGAGTGCCGCCGTCCTTCCGGAAGTGGAACAGCGTCTGGTCCCGGCCGATGGCGAGCGCTGCGTCCGATGACCTGCCTTGAGCGATGGCGATCTCGCGCCGTCCGTCGTCCAGCATCTGCCACGCGGACCAGCCCGCCGGCCCGGGCAATGCGTCGTACAGACACGCGTGCATGAGTTGAGGGCGCGGGTCGGCACCGTCCGGCAGGCGGAGGAAGACCACGTCCAGCCGCCCGTTCCCCTGGGCCGCGGCGACCTGGCCACAGGTCTGCATGGTGGTCAGTGGCATCCGTTGCGACCAGCCGGTTTCGGACGCGGCATCCTCCTGGATATGGTCGAGGCCGAGGTATCCGGTCAGGGCGATCGCGTGCCCCTGGCCGTTGACGGGCACGATGATCTTCCGGCAGTTGCCGCCAAGATTATGCCAGCCCATCCAGTCGTCGGACGCCGTCCGGACCCGCTTGTTGACGAAGGCGTGCTTGTCGGCGATGACGAACGCCGCGACACGGCCGTCGGCGATGCGCACGGCGGCGACGCCCTCGCACGCGCGGTCGAAGATGTCGCGCACGGGCGACCATTCCCGGGACCCCACGCCGGCCTGCCGGAAATGACGGACCGGCTGCCCCACGGCGCCGTAGAACACTTCCAACATGCCGTCGCCGTTGCACGCCACGGCGACTTCCTGGCATCGGACACCGAGGTCCTGGGCGGACCAGGCGGGGGGCGCCTCGCTCTCCAGCCGGTACCGGTACAGCGTCTGGTCCGAAGCGATGGCGAACACGTTGACGCGGCCTTCGCCATCCGTCGCCACGGCCATTTGCACCCAGTCGCCGGGCGTGGCCTGCTCCAACATCCACTGGAAGTCCAACCGGCCGTCGTTGGGAAGCCCGGCGTTCTGGGAGTGGACCACCCAAGAGCCAGGAACCCGCCCGTCCTCCAGAAGGCAGCAGTCGAGCAGGTTGTTTCCCCGCAGCTTGTGGAACACCGCCACGCGGCCGCTCCCCGAGCGGCCGGCGGCGATATGGCTCATGACCGCGACCATGCCCCTGGTCTTCTGAATGGATGGATTGCCCAGGCCATGCCACGGGCCCCAGCCATGCGCCCCGCCGCCGTCCAGCGACCGGCGCCAGATCTCGCCGTCGTCGCCGACCAGGTGCACGTCCACCCCGCCGCCGTCGTTGGGCAACGCGGCGAGTTGGCGTCCCCGCTGCACGTTCGTGTTGATGCTCAGCCGCCCCAGGTCCGTCCAGGAACTCCATACAGGCTTGGTCATTCGTGTTCCCCGCCGCCGGTGCACGGTATTGATGAGAAACAGCGTCTAGAAGAAATTTAATCTATTCAAGTAAAATGCATAATTATACTGCCGCATTTCCAGAATCCCGGTCGCGGCGCGCCCGCACCGCGACGACAGGGCACGCGACGACTGGGCGCGCAACGAAAAAGGCCGCGCCCGGAGGCGCGGCCTTTCCTGTCTCGGCGGAAAACCGATCGATCAGCGCGAGTAGAACTCGATGACCAGGTTCGGTTCCATCTGCACCGGGTACGGCACGTCCGCCAGCTGCGGGGCGCGGACGAACTTGCCCTTCATGGCGCCGGTGTCGACTTCCAGGTACTCGGGGATGTCGCGCTCCTGCGAGGACACCGACTCCAGGATCAGCGCCATCTGCTTGGACTTCGACTTCACCTCGATGGTGTCGCCGTCCTTGATCTGCGCCGACGGCACGTTCAGGCGGCGGCCGTTCACCAGGATGTGGCCGTGGTTGATGATCTGGCGCGCGGCGAACGGGGTCGGCGCGAACTTCATGCGGTAGACGACGGCGTCCAGGCGGCGCTCCAGCAGGGCGATCAGGTTCTCGCCGGTGTCGCCCTTGCGGCGCACGGCCTCCTGGTAGATCTTGCGGAACTGCTTCTCGCCGATGTTGCCGTAGTAGCCCTTCAGCTTCTGCTTGGCCATCAGCTGCAGGCCGTAGTCCGACGGCTTCTTGCGGCGCTGGCCGTGCTGGCCGGGGCCGTACTCGCGGCGGTTCACCGGGCTCTTGGCGCGGCCCCACAGGTTGACGCCGAGGCGGCGGTCGATCTTGTACTTGGACTCTTGACGCTTGCTCATGTGATCCTCGTTTTGGACGAGCTGATGTTGTCCCGGTAGTTCCAGCAGCGGCCGCCCATGGGGCAGCCATCCGAGGACCGGGCGTCAAAACGGACGCACGCCCACCTTCCCGGGAGTGAGGCCGCGCACTATACGCATCGCGCGGCGCCTGTCAAACAGGTTGTGGCGGAGTCAGTGGGCCGTCGCGGCCTCGACCTGGGCGGCGGTGTTGGCGAACACGCGCATGGCCGTGATCCGGCCGCCGGCCACGGTGAAGACCAGCGCCAGATCGCTGTCGAAGGCGCGGCCGGTGGCACGCATGCGCCCCGTCTCGCGCGCCAGCACGACGACACGGTCGCCGTCGGCCAGGAACTCGCGCGGCTCGATCTTCAGGTCGTCGACGGCGCCCAGCGCCTGCAGCCAGATCAGCACGCCCGACTTGCCGCGGTAATAGCCGCTCCACGGCAGACGGCCGCCGGTGTCCGGCTCCTGCCATTCCACGTCGTCGTCGAGCAGCTTCAGGAGCCCCTCGACATCGTTGGCGGCGAAGCGCGCCAGCGCCTCCCGCACGACCGCCAGCGTCTGCGCGCGCGAAGAAGTCATGGCCAACCCCATGCGATGGTGTGACGCATCGCGCAGTGTACGCCCCTGGGCGACGATCCGCCACGCGCCCGCTGCCGCAGGCCCGCGGCGCGCTGGACGCATGGGCATCACCGGCGTAGGCTCGACATGGCATTTGGCGGGGAGTTCGAGTGGGACGAGGCCAAGAACGCGGCGAACATCGCCAAGCACGGCATCGACTTCGAGGACGCCGCCGCCATCTTGCTTGAGGACGCCTGGGTCGAACCGGCGGCGTATCGCGGCGAGGAACGGTTCCTGGCGACCGGCCCCATCGGCGGCCGGCTTTACACGGTGATCTACACGTTCCGGCAGGGCAACATCCGGATCATTTCAGCGCGGAGGGCGCGCACCCATGAGCGCAGAGCGTATCGTCAGGCGCACGGCGGATCAGCTTGGTAAAGGCAAGACCGACTGGGCGCGCGTCGAGGCCATGACCGAGGAGGACGTGGAACGGGCCGTCCCCGGGGATCCGGATGCCAACCCGCCCATGCCGCCCGATGCGTTCGAGCGCGGCTTCATCCAGGTGCCCCTGCGCAACCGCCATCGCTGGGTCCGCCTGGACGAGGACGTCGCGGCATGGATCGCGGGCCAGGGCGGCGGACTGCCCGACGAGGCCGTCAACGCCATCCTGCGCGCCCACATGGCGCGCAAGGACGCCGCCGAATAGGCCCTACTTCTCGCCCTTCCGCCGGCCGGTCAGCGCGGCGATGATGCCGTGGAAGGTGCGCACCTCCTGTTCCGTCATCTGCATGCGCTCGAACGCGTTGCGGATGGTGCGCACCATGGAGGGGCGCTTCTCCGGCGTGGTGAAGAAGCCGGTGCGGTCCAGCTCGCTCTCCACATGGTCGAAGAAGTTCAGCAGCTCCGCCTTGGTGGCCGGGCGGGTCTGGCCGGTGTGCAGGACGCGGTCGGGCGGCACCTCGCCGGTCTGGAACCACTCGTAGCCGATCAGCAGCACGGCCTGGGCGAGGTTCAGCGAGCTGAAGGCCGGGTTGAGCGGCACGGTGATGAGCTTTTCCGCCAGCGTCAGGTCGTCGTTGACGAGGCCGGTGCGCTCCGGCCCGAACATCACGCCCGTGCCGTGGCCGGCGGCGTAGTGGGCGCGCAGCTGCTCCGCCGCCACGCGGGGCGTCACGAACTCCTGGATCATGCCGCGGGTGCGCACGGTGGTGGCGTAGACCACGTGCAGGTCGGCCACGGCCTCCGCCGTCGTCGCGAAAAGCTTGGCGTTGTCGAGCACGAGGTCGGCGCCGCTGGCCGCGGCCGTCGCCTTCTCGTTCGGCCAGCCGTCGCGCGGGCGCACGAGGCGCAGGTCGGTCAGCCCGCAGTTCAGCATGGCGCGCGCGCAGGCGCCGATGTTCTCGCCGAGCTGCGGCTCGACCAGGATGATCGACGGGCCGCCGGTGATGAAGGGGCGGTTGGGGTCCTTGCCGGAGGTCATGTCAGGTCCGTGCCGTCACGCCGGCCTTGAAGAGGGTGTAGGCGTAGCTGTCCACCAGTGCCTCCATCGACGCCTCGATGATGTTGGTGGAGACGCCCAGCGTCGAGAACTCCGTCCCGTCGGCGTTCTGCGAGCGGATCAGCACGCGCGGCTTGGCGCCGGTGGCGTCGCTGGCGGCCAGGATGCGCACGCGGTAGTCGACCAGCTTGATGCCTTCCAGCTCCGGGTACACCGGCTCCAGCGCCTTGCGCATGGCCTGGTCCAGCGCGTTCACCGGGCCGTTGCCGTCGGCGACGTGCAGGTGGATGGTCTGGCCCATGCGCACGCGCACCACCGCCTCGGACTCGATGACCAGATCGCCCTTGGCGTTGTAGCGCCGCTCGTCCGTGACGTGGAAGCGCAGCAGTTCGAAGTAGTTGGGCAGCTGCTTCAGCTGGCCGCGCACCAGCAGCTCGAAGCTGGCCTCCGCCGTGTCGTAGGCGTAGCCCTCGGTGTCGCGCAGCTTGACGAGGTCGAGGAGCTGCGGCAGGCGCGGATCCTTGCCGTCGATCTCCACGCCGATCTCGCGCAGGCGGGCCACGATGTTGGACCGGCCGGCCTGGTCGGACACGACGATGACGCGGCGGTTGCCGACCGCGTCGGGCGGCACGTGCTCGTAGGTGTCGGGGTTGCGCTCGATCGCGGAGACGTGCAGGCCGCCCTTGTGCGCGAAGGCGCTGGCGCCGACGTAGGGGGCGTGGCGGTTGGGCGCGCGGTTCAGCCGCTCGTCCAGGGTGTGGCTGAGCGCGGTGAGGCGCGGCAGCTCATCCCGCCGGACGCCGGTCTCGTAGCCCAGCTTCAGCATCAGCGTGGGGATCAGCGAGACGAGGTTGGCGTTGCCGCAGCGCTCGCCCAGGCCGTTGATGGTGCCCTGGATCATGCGCACGCCGGCACGCACGGCGGCCAGCGAGTTGGCGACCGCGTTCTCGGTGTCGTTGTGGCAGTGGATGCCCAGGTTCTCGCCGGGGATGCCGTGCGTCTCCACCACCTCGCGCACGATGGCGTCGATCTCGTGCGGCAGGGTGCCACCGTTGGTGTCGCACAGCACGACCCAGCGCGCCCCGGCCTCGTACGCCGCCTTGATGCAGGACACGGCGTATTCGGGGTTGCGCTTGTAGCCGTCGAAGAAATGCTCGGCGTCGAACAGCGCCTCGCCCTTGGCCTCGCGCGCGGCGGCGACGCTGTCGCGGATCAGCTCCAGGTTCTCGTCGCGCGGGATGCCCAGCGCCACGTCGACGTGGTAGTCCCACGTCTTGCCCACCATGCACACCGCCTTGCAGCGCGAGTTGAACAGCGCCGACAGGCCGGGATCGTTGGCTGCACTCCGGCCTGGCCGGCGGGTCATGCCGAATGCGGTGAAGGTGGCGCGGTCCATCTCCGGCGCCTGCGCGAAGAACTGGTCGTCGGTGGGGTTCGCACCGGGCCAGCCGCCCTCGACATAGTCGATGCCCAGGCGGTCGAGGTCCTTGGCGATGGCGATCTTGTCGGCGACCGAGAAGTCCACGTCCTGGGTCTGCGCCCCGTCGCGCAGGGTGGTGTCGTACAGGTAGATGCGTTCGCCGGTCATCGCCTAACCTTCGTCCCGAAGGGACCCCCAAGGGGGAACCTATGCCGAAAAGGCAGGAAGAATGGCGGAAGCGCCGCCACTTCTCAACCACTTCCTCCGCCGATTCGCCGGGATCGAGCGCATTCGTTGGAAACGTCCGCGTGCCCGACTATGTTTACGAAACAGGCATCCTGCCCAGCCCGGCCGCACCCAGCCACCACTGCCCTCAGCCACCACAGCCCATGGAATCGTGACGAACTCAGCCCGCCACCTGATCATGGTCATCGACGATGAAGTCAGCGTCCTGCAGGCCTTCAACATCCTGCTGGACGCCTGGGGCTACGACGTTCTGGCGGCCGAGAGCGAGGACGAGGCGGTGGACAAGCTGCAGGGGCAGGCCCCGCACCTGGCCCTGGATCTCATCGTCGCCGACTACCGCCTGCGCGAGGGGCGCACGGGGCTGCAGGCCATCCAGCGGCTGCGCAGCATGGTCGGACACGAGGTGCCAAGCATCATCATCACCGGCGACACCTCCACCGAGAACCTGCACGAGGCGCGCGCCTGCGGCCTGACGGTGCTGCAAAAGCCGGTGCTGCCGCCGCACCTGCACGCCGTCCTGACGCAGACGCTGCACCCCGGCACGGCGTAGGGGATGGCGTGCCATGGGTGAGCCGTCCACCGAGGATAATCCGGACCGGAAAGACGACGCGCCGCCGCACCGGGCGTTCGCCTGGGAGCCGGCGGTGATGCTGGGGCTCAGCCTGCTGCTGACGGTGCTGGGCTGGTGGCTGCTGGCGCACCAGGTGGACCGGCTGGCCGAGGCGCGCTTCCGCGGCATGGTGCGCGACCTGTCCGACACCGTGAACGCCCGCCTCAACGCCTATGAGCAACTGCTGCGCGGCGGGGTCGCCTTCGTAGACGCCAGCGGCGACGTCACCCGCGCCGAATGGCGCACCTATGTGGGCGGGCTGCGGGTCGACCTGCACTCCCCCGGCATCCAGGGCATCGGCTTCGCCGTGCACGTGCCGCCGGACCGGCTGGCGGCGCACGAGGCGGCGGTGCGGGCCGAGGGCTTCCCCGGCTACACGGTGACGCCGCCGGGGCCGCGCGACGCCTACTTCCCCATCCTGTACCTGGAGCCGTTCTCCGGCCGCAACCTGCGCGCCTTCGGCTACGACATGCACGCCGAGCCGACGCGGCGCACCGCCATGGACCGGGCGCGCGACGAGGGCCGGCCGGTCGCCACGGCCAAGGTCACGCTGGTGCAGGAGACGCGGGAGAACGTGCAGCCCGGCTTCCTCATCTACCTGCCGGTCTACGACTGGACACGGCCGCTGGCGACGGTGGCGGAGCGGCGCGCGGCGATCCGCGGCTTCGTCTACAGCCCGTTCCGCATGAACGACCTGATGGACTCCCTCCTCACCGGCAGCCTGCGCGAGCACCTGCACGTGCGGCTCTACGACGGCACCGCGCCGGCGGCCGAGGCGCTGATGTTCGACAGCGCGGGCGAACCCGGCGGCCGGCAGCACGCCGCAACCACCGTCAACGTCTTCGGCCGCCCCTGGCGGATGGAGATCGCCGCCACGGCGGCGTTCGAGGCCACCGTAGACCGCCGCATGCCGCTGGTGGCGCTGGCGGCCGGGCTGGTCATCAGCGTGCTGATCGGCGCCGTCACCCGCGCCCTGCTGGCCGAGCGGCGGCAGGCGGCGGCGTTGCGCCACAGCTATGCGGCGGTGGCCCGCGCCAGCGCCGAGGCGGAGCACGCCAACGCCGCCAAGAGCCGGTTCCTGGCGGCGGCCAGCCACGACCTGCGCCAGCCGCTGCAGACGCTGGGCATCTACCTGCACCTGATCGCCGAGCACCCGGCGTCGTCCGGCATGCGGCGGCTGGTCGACGGCGCGCGCGACGGGTTCGACGCCGCGCAGCGCATGCTGAACGCGCTGATGGACATCGCCGCCCTGGAAAGCGGCGCCGCCCACCCGCAGGTTCGCCCGGTGGACCTGCCGATGTTCCTGGCGCGCCTGGGCGGCGAGCTGCGCGCGGAGGCCGAGGCCAAGGGGCTGACCCTGCGCATCCGCCTGCGCGCCGTCACCGTGAACACCGACCCGACGATGCTGGAGCGCGTCGTGCGCAACCTGCTGCACAACGCGCTGAAATACACGCGCAGCGGCACCATCCTGCTGTCCTGCCGCACGTGCCGGGGCGGCGCGGTGATCAAGGTGCAGGACACCGGCCCCGGCATCCCGCGCGACCGCCTGCACCTGATCTTCGAGGACTTCTACCAGGTGGGCAACCCGGAGCGCGACCGCTCCAAGGGCCTGGGCCTGGGGCTGGCCACGGTGGCGCGGCTGACGCGCCTGCTGGGCTACCGGGTGCGGGTGCTCTCGCGCGTCGGGCGCGGCACCGTCTTCCTGGTCGAGCTGCCGGCCTCCGCCCGAGCGGCGGGCGAGGAGCGGGCGCGGCTCATTGCGTAGCGACGACCACGCGGCCCCCTCCCGGCTCGCTTGCGCTCGCCACCCTCCCCCGCTGCGCGGTGGAGGGTAGAGCGGCGGCAGTCCCCTCCACCTCGAAGAGGGGGAGGGTTAGGGAGGGGGCAAAAGTGAAGCCTGCCTCAACGCCGGTCGCGCGTGCGGATGCGCACGGGAACGGGCTCGCCTTCCTCCTGGTCGGCGTCGGGCAGGCGGTGGATGAGGTAGCCGAGCAGCAGGTTGCACGGTCCCATCACGCCGAAGGCCAGCGCGTCCATGAGGACGACGCGGTTCACCGGCTCGTCCTCCGTCCACCAGTACAGGAAGCTGGCGACGCCGCACGCGTACCAGGCGGCAAACGTCCAGAACAATGCGGCCATCGATCCTCTCCCGCCGTGACGGACACCTCTCCCGATTCAAGATAAGGGCTCCCGGCGCCGCGACAAGTTGCCGCATGCCCCTACACGGAGTGGGTTCCCAGCCGGTCCCGCTCCGCGTCGAAGGCGGCGGCCACGGCGTCGATCAGGGCGCGCACGCGCGGCACGTCCTTCAGGTCGCGGTGCACCACCAGCCACGCCTCGCGCACCGGCGGCGGGGCGGGCGGCGGCAGGGGCAGGAGGCCGCCCTCCTCCTCGGCGAACCAGCGCGGCAGCAGCGCCTTGCCGAAGCCGGCCCGCACGGCGGCGATCTGCGCCGGCAGGCTGTTGGCCCGCAACGCCACGCGCGCGCCGGTTGCGTGCCGGGCCAGCCACTGCGCCTCCGGCAGATGGGCGTAGGAGTCGTCGTAGCCCACCCAGGCCGACGCGTCGCCGTCCGGTGCGGCGTAGACGCCGTAGGCGATGGCGGCGAGGCGGCGGGTGACCAGTTCCCCCGCCTGCGGCCGGGCGAGGCGCACGGCCACGTCGGCCTCCCGCTTGGCGAGGCTGAGGGAGCGCGGATCGCTCAACACCTCCAGGTCGATGCCGGGATGGCGGCGGCGGAAGGCGGCGAGGCGCGGGATCAGGAAGCGCTCGGCCAGGGATTCCGTGGCGGTCAGGCGCACCGTGCCGGTCAGCCCGGCGTCGCGGCCGGCGCGGCGCAGGATGGCCAGCGCCCGCTCGTCCATGCCGGCGGCCAGTTCCAGCACCGCCGCCCCCTCGGCAGTCAGCGCGTAGCCGTCGGCGCGGCGGTCGAACAGGGCGCGGCCCAGCGTGTCCTCCAGCGCGGCGATGCGGCGGCCGACGGTGGCGTGGCTGACCTTCAGCGCCCGCGCCGCCGCCGACAGGCTGCCCGCCCGCGCCAGCGCCACGAAGACGCGCAGATCCTCCCAGTCCAATGGGCCTGTCGGGGGGCCTGATCGATTTTGAACAGCCATTGCACGAGGATAGCGAATGGCTGCGCGGAAATGAACGGGGTACGAAGGGGGCACCAACCGATCAGGGAGACCATCATGACCACCCCCCGCAGCCTTCTCGCCATGGCCGGCGCGCCGGCCCACCCCGCCCCGTTCGACCGCGCCGCCCTGGTGATCGTCGACGCGCAGGTGGAGTACACGGCGGCCGGAAAGCTGACGCTGGCCGGCATCGACGCCGCAGTGGCGGAGACCGCCCGCCTGCTGGACCTCGCCCGCCGCCACGGCGCGCCGGTGTTCCACGTGGTGCACCACGGCAAGCCCGGCGGCGCGCTGTTCGATCCGGAAGGGCCGGGCAGCGCCATCATCGCGGCCGTCGCCCCCGTGGACGGCGAGGCGGTGGTGGTGAAGGGCCTGCCCAACTCCTTCGCCGGCACCGACCTGCACGAGCGCCTCAAGGCCGCCGGCCGGCCGGAGCTGATCGTCGCCGGCTTCCAGACGCACATGTGCATCTCGGCCACGGTGCGCGCCGCGCTCGACCTCGGCTACCGCAACACGCTGGTGGCCGCCGCCACGGCGACGCGCGACCTGCCGGATCCATTGGGTGGCGTGGTAACGGCGGACGAGCTGCAGCGCGCCGAACTGGCGGCGCTGGCCGACCGCTTCGCCATCGTGGTGAAGGACTGCGGGGCGTGGGGGTGAGGAGGCTTCGGGGGCACGGGAAGCGCCGGTAACGCCGGCCTCATGGGATCACGAAGCAACAAAGGGGACGTAAGCGCACAAAGAGGCGCCGGCCCGGCCGCAGGGGTGCCGCCAAGCCGGAGCCTCCTTGTGTTCTTGGTCGCCTTTGTTGCTTCGTGAGAAACCGCAGTCCGGCGAAGCAAGGCGTGCCGGAATTTGCCGGCGCGCCTCGCTGCGGTCCGTCACGCCGCGACGGCGCGGGCCTCGCGGGCGCGCATCAGCGCCCAGACGATGCTGATGCCGAACAGCTTGGACGCGAGGCCCACCGTCCACACCGCCGGGTCCCACACGCCGATCATGCCGAAGAACAGCGCGGTGTCGACCGGCACCGAGATGGACGAGCTGATCCACAGCCGGTCGCGCAGCGGCCGGCGGGTCACCGAGAAGACCGCCCAGTCGATCATCTCCGACACGGCGAAGGCGGTGACGCTGGCGGTGGCGACGAACGGGTCGGCCAGCAGGTACGAGGCCACGCAGGCCGCCAGCATGGCGGCGATGGACCAGTGGCCGTAGCGTACCTGCACCATGTCGCGCAGGATGAAGATGAGGCCGGCCCAGCACGACCACAAAAGGTCCAGGTGCGGGGCCGCGCTGAAGGCAACGTTGATCGCGACAACGCTGCCGATGTAGGCGGCGAGCCAGAGCATCGGAAAACTCCCATAGGCCACCCGCCTTAACGCGGGCGCGGAAACGAAAGCGGGGCCGACCCGCCGGATGCGGGCGCCCCACGGCTGCTTTAACACGGGAAAGGGCCGATTTGAAGCGCGCAGCGGAACGCAACGGCGCGGCGATTGTCATCGCAGGTGTCAAGCGAGGGAGATACGCGATGAAAGCGCTGTGCTGGCACGGCAAAGGCGACATACGCTACGACACCGTCCCCGATCCGACGATCGAACATCCGCGCGACGCCATCATCAAGGTGACGACCTGCGCCATCTGCGGCTCGGACCTGCACCTGTACGACGGCTTCATGCCCGGCATGATGTCCGGCGACGTCATGGGCCACGAATTCATGGGCGAGGTAGTCGAGGTCGGGCCGGAAGCCAAGGGTGCCTTGAAGGTGGGCGACCGCGTGGTGGTGCCCTTCACCATCATCTGCGGCGAATGCGAGCAGTGCAAACGCGGCAACTTCTCGGTCTGCGAACGCTCCAACCGCAACAAGGACGTGGCGGACAAGGTGTTCGGCCACGCCACCGCCGGGCTGTTCGGCTACACGCACCTGACCGGCGGCTATGCCGGCGGGCAGGCGGAATACGTGCGCGTCCCCTTCGCCGACCGCACGCACGTGAAGATCCCCGACGGGCTGACGGACGAACAGGTGCTGTTCCTGGGCGACATCTTCCCCACCGGCTGGCAGGCGGCGGCGCAGTGCGACATCCAGCCGACCGACACGGTGGCGATCTGGGGTGCGGGTCCGGTGGGCCAGATGACGATCCGCAGCGCGCTGCTGCTGGGGGCGAAACAGGTCATCGCCATCGACCGCGTGCCCGAGCGGCTGTCCATGGCCAAGGCCGGCGGCGCCATCACCATCAACTTCGACGAGGAGAGCGTCGTCGAGCGCCTGAAGGAGCTGACCGGCGGCAAGGGCCCGGAGAAGTGCATCGACGCCGTGGGCATGGAGGCGCACGCCACCGCCACGCTCGATTCCATCTACGACCGCGCCAAGCAGGCGGTGATGCTGGAAAGCGACCGGCCGCACGTGCTGCGCGAGATGATCTACGTCTGCCGGCCGGCGGGCACGATCTCCATCCCCGGCGTGTACGGCGGGCTGCTGGACAAGATCCCGTTCGGCGCGTCGATGAACAAGGGTCTGACGTGGCGCATGGGCCAGACGCACGTCAACCGCTGGACCGACGACCTGCTCCGCCGCATCCAGGAGGGGCAGATCGACCCGTCCTTCGTCATCACGCACACCGTCGGCCTGGAGCAGGGACCGCAGATGTACGCGACCTTCCGCGAGAAGCAGGACGGCTGCGTCAAGGTGGTGCTCAAGCCGTAAGGGGAGCGCGCAGCGCGACTGGGCCGTTGAGGCCCCGCGGCCACATGGCCGCGAAGGCAAGGGGCCGGACGGCCCCGCCCGCCGTCTGAGGGAAAGGAAAGAGCTATGGCCTATTATCACAGAGGCTCGACCGGCGACGCGCTGGCG
This sequence comes from Azospirillum sp., assembly GCF_035627195.1. Classification (GTDB taxonomy): domain Bacteria; phylum Pseudomonadota; class Alphaproteobacteria; order Azospirillales; family Azospirillaceae; genus Azospirillum. The sequence goes on along the minus strand of NZ_DASPMG010000196.1, from coordinate 42,674 downwards.
CGCGGCCTGGGCTGGTTCAGCATCGCGCTGGGCGTGACGGAACTGGTGGCGGGGCGCACCCTGGCCCGCACGCTGGGCATGGAGGACCACACCGGCCTGATCCGCGCCTATGGCGCGCGGGAGATCGCCACCGGCGTGGGCATCCTGGCGCTGGGCGACCCGAAGCCGTGGATCTGGGGCCGCGTCGGCGGCGACGCGCTGGACCTCGCCACGCTGGCGCGCGGCCTGGACCGCGAGAACCCCCGGCGCGACAGCGTCGGCCTCGCCATCGCCGCGGTGGCCGGGGTGACGGCGCTGGACGTGCTGTGCACGCAGTTGCTGAACGCCGACGAGCCGGATGCGGCCGGCCCGCCGCCCGACTACAGCGACCGCACCGGCCTGCCCCGCCCGCCCGAGGAGATGCGCGGCGCCGCCCGCGACGCCCCCATCGGCGCCGACATGCGAGAGCCGGCGGCGATGCGGCCGGCGTAACCAACCCCTCCCCCGCCGGAGGCGAGGGAGGGAGGTAAAAGCTACGCGCGCTTCCAGGTGGTGCCGCCGGGGCCGTCTTCCAGGACGATGCCCTGGTCCAGGAGCGCCTTGCGGATGCGGTCGGCCTCGGCGAAGTCCTTGCCCTTGCGCGCCGCCTGGCGGTCGGCGATCAGCTGTTCGATCGCCGCGTCGTCCAGCTGCGCCGCACCCTTGGGCGCCCAGCGGAACCACGCCTCCGGGTCCTGCTCCAGCAGGCCCATGGCGCGGCCGGCGGCCAGCAGGGAGCCCTTGCAGGCGGCCTTGGTCACCGGGTCGCCGGCGCGGTTCACCGCACCCGCCAGCTCGTGCAGGTGGCTGATGGCCAGCGGGGTGTTGAGGTCGTCCTCCAGCGCCGCCAGCACGTCGAACGGCAGGTCGCCGCCGATGGGCGCCGGGTCGCCGCGCAGGGCGCCGTACCAGCGGTCGAGCGCCGCCTTGGCCTGTTTCAGCCCGTCGCGGGTGAAGTCCAGCGGCTGGCGGTAATGGGCGCTGAGCAGTGTCAGGCGGATCGCCTCGCCCGGATACTCGTCCAGCAGGTCATGCACGGTGAAGAAGTTGCCCAGGGACTTGGACATCTTCTCGCCTTCCACCGTGACGAAGCCGTTGTGCACCCAGTACTTCGCCATGTGCGAGGTGCCGTGGGCGCAGCGGCTCTGCGCGATCTCGTTCTCGTGGTGCGGGAAGATCAGGTCCAGGCCGCCGCCGTGGATGTCGAAGGTCGCCCCCAGGTGTTCCTGCGACATGGCGGAGCATTCGATGTGCCAGCCCGGCCGGCCGCGGCCCCAGGGGCTGTCCCAGCCCGGCTGCTCCGCCGCACTCGGCTTCCACAGAACGAAGTCCTGCGCGTCGCGCTTGTAGGGCGCCACCTCCACCCGCGCCCCGGCGATCAGCTCGTCCACCGAGCGGCGGGAGAGCTGGCCGTAGTCGGCCATGGAGGGGACGGAGAACAGCACGTGCCCCTCGGCCGCGTACGCGTGGCCGGTGTCGATCAGGCGCTGGATCATCGCGATCATCTGCGCGATGTGGTGGGTGGCGCGCGGCTCGATGTCCGGGCGCAGCGCGTTCAGGGCGCCCATGTCCTCGTGGTAGAGGCGCGTGGTGCGTTCGGTCAGGGCCTCGATCGGCTCGCCGCTGTCGCGGGAGCGGTCGATGATCTTGTCGTCCACGTCGGTGATGTTGCGGACGTACGTCACCTGCGCGTACAGGCGCTTCAGCAGCCGGTACAGCACGTCGAACACCACCACCGGGCGGGCGTTGCCGATGTGCGCGGTGTCGTACACCGTGGGACCACACACGTACATGCCGACGGAATCGGGCGTCTGCGGCTCGAAGCGTTCCTTGCGGCGGGTCAGCGTGTTGTAGAGGTCCAGCGGCATGGCGGTCCCGTTCTTCTTATGCGGTCTCTCCGGACAGGCGTCGCACAGCGCGTGCCCGGCCGATCAGGGGTAGCAGGTTCTTCAGTTCCGGTCCATGGTCGCGCCCGGTCAGCGCCTGGCGCAACGGCAGGAACAGATCCTTCCCCTTCCGGCCCGTCGCCTGCTTCACGGCGTTGGTCCAGGTCCCCCAGGTGGCGGTGTCCCACGGTTCATCGGGAAGCAGGCCGGCGGCCGTCGCGGTGAAGGCGGCGTCGCCGATCACCGGGGCCACGGGGGCGTGCGTCACCGTCCACCATTCGCCGACGTCGGCCAGCGTTTCCAGGTTCGGCCGCACGGCGTCCCAGAAGGCGGCGTCGGCACCGGCGAAGCCCAGCGCCTCCAGCCGGCCGGCCACCGCGTCGAACGGCGTCAGGTGCAGGATGCGGGCGTTGAGGCGCTTCAGCTCCTCCCCGTCGAACTTGGGCGTGCCGCGCGCGACCTTGGCGATGTCGAACTCGGCCACCAGCTCGTCCAGCGTCAGGCGCGGCTCGATGGCGTCCGAGGTGCCGAGCTTGGCGAGCAGGCTGGCGAGCGCCATCGGCTCGATCCCCTCATCCTCGCGCAGGGCCTTGACGCTGCCGCTGCCCAGCCGCTTCGACAGGCCCTGCCCGCCCGCGTCCGTCAGCAGCGGCAGGTGCGCGAAGGTCGGCACGGCCGCACCCAGCGCCTGCCAAATCTGGATCTGCACGGCGGTGTTGGCGACGTGGTCCTCGCCCCGGATGACGTGGGTGATGGCGAGGTCGGCGTCGTCCACCACCGAGGTCAGCGTGTAGAGCGGCCGGCCGTCCTCGCGGATCAGCACGGGGTCGGACAGCGCCGCCCCTTCGAAATGCACCGGCCCGCGCACGAGGTCGGTCCACTCCACGGCCGTATGCTCCAGCTTGAAGCGCCAGTGCGGCTTGCGCCCCGCCGCCTCGTACGTCGCGCGGGCGTCGTCGGTCAGGCGGAGTGCCGCGCGGTCGTAGATCGGCGGCTTGCCCTGGCCGATCAGGCTGGCGCGCTTCAGCGACAGCTCCTCCGCCGTCTCGTAGCAGGGGTAGAGGCGGCCGGCCGCCTTCAGCTGGTCCGCCACGGCGGCGTAGCGGCCGTAGCGGTCGCTCTCGCGCGCGAAGCGGTCCCAGGTCAGGCCCAGCCAGCGCAGGTCCTCCTCGATCCCGGCGGCGTATTCGGGGCGCGAGCGTTCCTCGTCCGTGTCGTCCAGGCGCAGCAGGAAATCGCCGCCCTGCTTGCGCGCGAACAGCCAGTTGACCAGGGCGAGGCGCACGTTGCCCACGTGCAGCAACCCGGTCGGGCTCGGGGCGAAACGGACGGCGACGGACATGCGGCAATTCCCGGAGTTCGATGACGGTTTCGGACGCTGCGCATTGCGATAGCACGGCGGGCACGGCCGGCAAAGCCCCGGCGGCGCCATCCGCGTTCGCACGTTCGGGGCGCAGCGCCAAGACTTCGCCGCAAAAGGATCACCACGGACGCTTGCTGGACGAAATGACGGCAAGATTCGACTGTTGTCAGGCCAAGGCAAATCCCACCACTTGCCAAGTCTCCACCAAGGCGTAAAGGAGATTTTACATGACGAGCAACGAAAAAACATCAGCGAGCAACAAAACGACACTGCGGCGTTTGCTGGCCGCGGCCGGCGTGCTGGGCGTGGCCCTGCCGCTGGCGGGCGTCGGGCTGGTCGTCGACGGGTCGCGCAACGCCGCGCTGGCCTGGGGCTATGACGAGCCGGACACCACCAAGAAGGGCAACTGCGGCTGGGGCAACGGCGGCAACGACGGCGAGACGCCGGGCTGCGAGAAGGGCAAGGGTGTCGCCCTGCCGCCGAAGAAGCACTGCCAGGCCGGCGCCACCTACGACGGCGAGCAGCCGCAGTCCTACTGGAAGGACCAGTTCGAATACCTGCCCGGCCCGCTGGGCAGCGACAACGACGCCGATTGCCGCTGACGCGATCGGTTCAGGGGGCCGGTTCAGGGGGGCGGGTCCGTGGGCGGCGCCGGCGCCGGAAGAGCGCCGGCGCCGCCCTTTTCCTTATTGCGCCGCGCAGTAGTCCTCGGGCTTCACCACCTCGGTCACCGTCACCTCGGTGCCGGCGGGCACGACGTATTCCTGGGCGCCCACCGGCGTCGGCGCCGCCGGGTCCCAGTTGTAGGTGTAGCCCAGCCGCGTCCAGGGATAGCCGGCGTCCTTCACCGTCGGCGCCACCACGTAGGACGAGGCCATCTGCTTGGCGAACCACGCCACGTACGCGTCCGGCCCCTTGATGGCGTTGCCGCAGGAGGTGGCGGCCGGGTCGGGGTCGGCGCAGGGGCGGAAGATACCCGCACCGGTGGGGCCGACCGGCTGCGCCCTGGTGATGACGAAGCGCACGAAGCGCTGCTTGGCGTCGTCCTCGGTGGCCGGCTTCAGGCCCAACAGCTGGTGCAGCTTCTCCAGCACCTGGGCGCGCGGGTAGGTGCTGCAGACCGCCTTCACCTCCGGCTCGACGGTGATCCAGGTGTCGCGCTGGAGCGTGGTGGTCTTGCCCACCGCGTCCTCGCCCCACTTGGGATAGCTGGTCAGCGTCGCCGCCTGCACCGGGTAGGAGAGCGGCTTCAGCGGCTTGACGTTCTGCGCGTCGTACACCGCGGTGCTGTAGATGGATCGGTCGTAGACCGCCCCCTGCGGCGCGCAGCCGGCCAGAACCAGGCCAAGGGTTGCAACAATCCCGAACCAACGCCGCATCGCCACCTCCATGCATGAATATGCGCGGGATGGTAGCGAAGCAATCGCGGCTTGCAAGGCAAAGACTCAGGCCGCCCGTGGCGTGATGCGGTCAAGGTCGGCGCCGATCCGCCGCCGGGCCGCCAGCAGGTCGTGCGCCACCTGCAACCGCATCCAATAGCCCTCGGTCAGGCCGAAGTACCGGCACAGCCGCAGGTCGGCCTCGGCGGTGACGGCCCGCTTGCCGTTGACGATCTCCGATACGGCGGCGGTGGACAGCCCGGTGGCGCGCGCCAGATCGGCTTGGCTGACGCCCATCGGCTCCAGGAATTCCTCGCGCAGGATGTCGCCGGGGGTGACGTTGTCGAGCTGCTCGGTCATGGCTCTCACCGGTGGCTCGTGCTGAATTTTTACACGGATGGACACGGATTTTGCACGGATGGACACGGATAAGAAAATTATTTCCTTTCATCAGTGTCCATCCGTGCGCCGGCTTCAGCCGGCATCCGTGTCCATCCGTGTCCCCTGTTCTCCTTCCGCCGCCCTACCCCACCCGCTCGACCGCCACCGCCGTGGCTTCGCCGCCGCCGATGCACAGGGAGGCCACGCCGCGCCGCGCGCCCCGGCGGGCCATGGCGTGCAGCAGCGTGACGATGATGCGGGCACCCGAGGCGCCGATCGGGTGGCCCAGCGCGCAGGCACCGCCGTGCACGTTCACCCGGTCGTGCGTCAGGCCCAGGTCGCGCATCGCCGCCATCACCACCACGGCGAAGGCCTCGTTGATCTCGAACAGGTCGACGTCGGATGCCCGCCAGCCCACGCGGTCCAGCAGCTTGGTCATGGCACCGATGGGGGCGGTGGTGAACCACGCCGGTTCCTGCGCGTGGCCGGCGTGGCCGGCGATGCGGGCCAGCACCGGCAGGCCCAGGCGCTCGGCCACGCTGGCGCGCGTCAGCACCAGTGCCGCGGCGCCGTCGGCGTTGGCGCTGGAACTGGCGGCGGTGATGGTGCCGTCGGGCGCGAAGGCGGGCTTCAGCGCCGGGATCTTGTCGGGCGAGACCTTGGGCGGGTTCTCGTCGTGCGCCACCACGGCACCGCCGCGCGCCGGCACGGCGACGGGCACCACCTCCGCCTCGAAAGCGCCGGTGCGGATGGCGTCCTGCGCGCGGCGCAGCGTCTCGGCCGCGTAGGCGTCCTGCTCGGCGCGGGTGAAGCCGTAGCGCGCCGCCGTCGCCTCCCCGAAGGTGCCCATGGAGCGGCCCTTGTCGTAGGCGTCCTCCAGCCCGTCCAGCATCATGTGGTCGTAGACCATGCCGTGCCCCATGCGGTAGCCGCCGCGCGCACGGTCCAGCAGGTAGGCGGCGTTCGACATGCTCTCCATGCCGCCGGCCACCACCACGTCGGCGCTGCCCGCCACCAGCAGGTCGTGCGCCAGCATCACCGCCTTCATGCCGGAGCCGCAGACCTTGTTCACCGTCGTCGCCCCGGCGGCGTCGGGGATGCCGGCGAAGCGCATGGCCTGCCGCGCCGGGGCCTGCCCCTGCCCGGCCGGCAGCACGCAGCCCATCAGCCCCTCGTCCACCCGATCCGGCGCCACGCGGGCGCGTTCCAGCGCCGCGCGGATGGCGGCCTCGCCCAGGCGCGGGGCGGGCAGCGCCGCCAGTTCCCCCTGGTAGCGGCCGAGCGGCGTGCGCGCCGCCCCAGCGATGACGATGGAATCTCCGGCGGTCATGGCACCCTCCTTATTGAATGACGATCATCATGTTATTGAAAACATGACGCCCGTCATCCAATCTGTCAACCGACCCTTTGGCCGAAGGAAGCCCCCCGCCATGCGCTATTCCAAGGAGCACAAGGAGCAGAGCCGCGCCCGCATCCTGGAGACCGCGTCCCGCCTGTTCCGCGAGCGCGGGGTGGAGGGCATCGGCGTGGCCGACCTGATGAAGGCCGCCGGCCTGACGCACGGCGGCTTCTACGGCCACTTCGCGTCCAAGGACGCGCTGGTCGCGGCGGCGGTGGAGGAGGCGCTGACCAAGGGCCGCGCCGCGCTGTCGAAGGCAGTGTCCAAGGCGGCGGCGTCCAAGGCGGGGCCGGGGCCGGAGGGGCTGCGCGCCCTGCTGGACCTCTACCTGTCGCCGCGCCACCGCGACGCGCCGGGGGCCGGCTGCGCCATCGCCGCCCTGGGTGCCGAGGCCCCCCGCGCCGCCCCCGAGACCCGCCACGCCTTCACCGAAGGCATCGAGGCGCTGGCCGCGCTGGTCGCCGACACGCTGCCGGAAGGTCCGGACCGCCGGGAGCGCGCGCTGGCGACGGTGGCGACCATGGTCGGCGCCATGGTCATGGCCCGCGCGGTGGACGACCCGACGCTGTCGGAGGAAATTCTGGAGGCGGCGAAGGTGGGGGCGGGGCCAACCGGGGAAAATTCATCGTAATTTTATTTAACGCTTCTCTTTTTCAGACGACCGAATACCCTGCGCAAGGCACAGTCGGCATATCTTGATATGCCGCAAACGGTCGGTGCACGCGCTTGTTTGCCGCAGCACTTCCAGTCCTCTTGCCTTCCCGAAAACAACCACGCTACCGTGTATGCACTACCGAGGCGTGCCGCGCCTCGTCGCGGCTCGCACATAGAGGGATGCCGGCATGGGATTTGACCACCTTTTTGCTGCCCGCGCCGCGCCGTCCTCGGAATTCACGTGGATGAAGGTCGGCAGCACTTCGTGGGCCGCGCGCGCGGCGCAGGCCGCCGGTCAGTTGCGTTCCGGCACGGAGGCGGGCGACGGCATGGCCGGTAGCGCCGATGCCGACACGCTGCTCGGGCTGGGCGGCAACGACACGCTGTACGGCGGGGCCGGCGACGACAGCCTGGACGGCGGCGACGGCGACGACAGCATGAAGGGCGCGGATGGCAACGACGTGCTGCTGGGCGGTGCCGGCAATGACAACCTGACCGGTTCGGCCGGTGCCGACCTGCTGTCCGGCGGTACCGGTGATGATTGGCTGGACGGGGAGGATGGCAACGACACGCTGATCGGTGGGACGGGAGACGACCATTTCGTCGGGGCGAAAGGGGCCGACTACGAAGACAGCGGCGAGGGCAACGACCTCCTGAACGGCAACGAAGCCGACGACACGCTGATTGCGGGGATGGGCGATGACCAGCTCTTTGGCGGTCAAGGCAACGACCTCATGTACGGCAATCAGGGCGCAGATCGGATGTTCGGCGAGGAGGGGAGCGACACCCTGTTCGGTGGTCAGGGTGCCGACCTCCTCAACGCCGATTACGGCGACGATCTTCTGTATGGAAACATGGGCAACGACGATCTTGGCGGAGGTGAGGGAGACGACACCCTGTATGGTGGACAGGGCGATGATGCCATTTCGGGTGACCATGGATCGAGTACATCGTACGGGAATCTGGGCAACGACACCCTCCTGGGAGGGGATGGCAACGACTACCTGAACGGTGGCGACGGCAATGATCGCCTGATGGGCTATGAGGGCAACGACACGTTCGAAGGCGGCGGCGGTCGGGACACTCTGTTCGGTTCGGCTGGCGACGATGTCTTCATCTTCCGCTCCAACAGCGGCCAGGACCAGATCGAGTATCTTTCCTCCGACGGCGGCACCGTGGGCGTCACAGGCCACGACCGCATCCTGGTGGAGCGCTTCATCAACGGCGCCGGCTACGAAACGGTGGAGGACCTGCTGGCCGACGCCGAGTTCCACGCCAGCGGCCGCGTCGTCCTGCACTTCGGCGGCGACCATCAGGTGACGCTCTACTTCCCCGCCGATTATCTGCGCACCCCTGGCGTTATCGAAATGTTCTGACGCCCCCCGCCGGCCGCCCCTCTCCGCCCAACCGGGCGGGGTGTGGCCTTCGCTTGCCCGCTGTCCATAACCGAAACACCACGCCGCGCCCATACCGAACGCGGCGCCAGGCGTCACCGGAAGCGAGCCGGACGGCATCTGGGATAAGCGCATGAAGATCGGGGCGGCACGGCCGCCCCCGGAACCGGCAGGAATGCCGCATGGACGCCCCGCGACACTGGCGATAAGGTGCACGGCTTCCCGCATTGGTATGCATAGCGGGATAAATCCACGCGCGCCAAAGCCAGAGGTTTCCGTTCCGAAATGAGTGGCAAGACGAGTTTGCAGGCGGCCCTGAAGCTGCACATGGCCGGTGATCTGCGTGGGGCCGAGGCGCTGTACCGCGACATGATCCGGCGTCACCCGCGCCGGCCGGAGACGTACCACGCGCACGGCAATCTCGGCGCCATCCACCTCGTCGAAGGGCGGCTGGAGGAGGCGGAGGCGTGTCTGCGCGCCGCGTTGCGGCTCGCTCCGAACGATGTCGGGGTGCTCGGCAACCTGGGGCTGGCGCTGCGCGGGCAGGGCCGGCTGGAGGAGGCGGTCGCCGTCCACCGCAAGGCGCTGGGCCGCGCGCCGACGCCGGCCACGCCGGGACACATGGGCGCGCTCAACAACCTGGGCGTCTCGCTCACCGAACACGGCGAGGCCGCCGAGGCCGTCGCCTGCTTCGAACGGCTGCTGGGCATGAAGCCGGGCGACCCGGACACCCTGTTCAACCTCGGCGTCGCGCTGGAGCGGGCGGACCGCCCCACCGACGCCGTCGCGCAGTACCGCGCGGTGCTGGACCGCGCGCCGGGGCACGCGGGCGCGCTCAACAACCTGGGCAACGCGCTGGGCGACCTCAACGCCCTGGAGGAGGCGCAGGCGTGCTACACCCGCGTGCTGGCGGCCGACCCGGAGCACGCCGACGCCCGCTGGAACCGCGCGCTGGCGCGGCTGGCGCTGGGGGACTTCGCAAACGGCTGGCGGGAGTACGAATGGCGCTGGCGGGCGCCGGTGATGCGTGACCAGCGCCGCCGCTTCGTCCAGCCGGCGTGGGACGGCGGACCGCTGGCCGGCCGCGCCATCCTGCTGCACGCCGAACAGGGCATGGGCGACACGCTGCAGTTCCTGCGCTACCTGCCGCTGGTGCGCGCGGCCGGTCCGGCGCGCGTGGTGCTGGAGGTGCAGGAGCCGCTCCTGGCCCTGGTCGCCGCCTCGCCCGCCGCCGTGGGGGTGGAGGTGGTGGCGCGCGCCGCCGACTTCCCCGACGGCGGCGGGCTGCCGCCCTTCGACCTGCACGCGCCGCTGATGAGCCTGCCGCTGCTGCTGGACCGCCCGCAGCCCTTCGCGCCCGATACCCCGCTCCTGCGCGTGCCCGAAACGGCGAGCGCCGTGTGGGCGGACCGGCTGGCGGCGGCGGCACCCGGCGCCCGGCTGCGCTGCGGCATCGTGTGGGCCGGCCGGCGCACGCACGCCAACGACCGCCGTCGCTCCCTGCCCGTGGCTGTCCTGGCGCCGCTGGCCGCCGTGCCCGGCGTGCAGCTGGTCTCCCTGCAGACCGGCCCGGCGGCGGCCGACCCGGCGCCCTGGCCCGACGGCCGCGCGCCCTTCGACGCGGCACCCTTCCTGGCCAACTTCGCCGAGACGGCGGCGGCCCTGTCGGCGCTCGACCTCGTGGTCACCGTCGACACCGCCGTGGCGCATCTGGCCGGGACGCTCGGCCGGCCGGCCTTGGTGCTGCTGCCCTTCGCGCCGGACTGGCGCTGGATGCTGGGGCGCGAGGACAGCCCCTGGTACCCCTCCGTCCGCCTGTTCCGCCAGTCGGAGCCCGGCGCCTGGGACGCGGTGGTCGGCCGCGTGGCGGAGGCGCTGGCGACGTAAGACAGCGTAACCCTCCCCACCCCGCCTTCCCTGGTGACGGCGACTTTTTCATCGGATATGTTTTCATCAGAAAACATATGCCTACAACATACCCATAGTCAGGGAAAGGTCGGGGAATGAAGCTCGCGGAGGCTCTGCTGCACGCGCTGAAGGCGCGCGGGGCGCACACGGTGTTCGGGATTCCGGGCGATTTCGCGCTGCCGTTCTTCAAGGTCATGGAGGAATCCAAGGTCCTGCCGCTGGTCACGCTGAGCCACGAGCCCGGCGTCGGATTCGCCGCCGACGCCGCGGCGCGCGTCGGCTCCACGCTGGGCGTGGCCGCCGTCACCTACGGGGCGGGAGCGCTGAACGTCGTCAACGCGGTGGCGGGGGCGTACGCGGAGAAATCGCCGGTCGTCGTCATCTCCGGCGCGCCGGGGGCCGGCGAGGGCGGCGGGCTGTTGCTGCACCACCAGGGCAAGACGCTGGACACGCAGTACCGCGTCTACCAGGAGATCACCGTGGCGCAGGCGCGCCTGGACGACCCGGCCACGGCGCCGGCCGAGATCGCCCGCGTGCTGGGGGCCGCCCGCGCCTACTCCCGCCCCGTGTACCTGGAACTGCCGCGCGACATGGTGAACCGGGAGGTGGAGCCGGTGGGTGACGACCCCGCCCTGCCGGTGGACGACGACGCCGTCGCCGCCTGCGCGGACGAGGTGCTGGCCCGGCTGCGCGCCGCCAAGGCGCCGGTGCTGATGGTGTGCGTCGAGGTGCGCCGCTATGGGCTGGAGGACAAGGCGGCGGAGCTGGCGCGGCGGCTGGGCGTGCCGGTGGTCACCTCCTTCATGGGGCGCGGGCTGCTGTCGGGCGCCCCATGGCCGCCGCTCGGCACCTACCTGGGCGTGGCGGGGGAGCCGGCGATCACCAAGCTGGTCGAGGAGTCGGACGGGCTGTTCCTGCTGGGCACGCTGCTGTCCGACACCAACTTCGCGGTGTCGGAGACCAAGATCGACCTGCGCAAGACCATCCACGCCTTCGACCGCGAGGTGCACCTGGGATACCACACCTACCGCGACATCCCGCTGGACCGGCTGGTCGACGCGCTGCTGGAGCGGCTGCCGGCCTCGAACCGCACGGCGGACGATGCACGGCGGCGCGACCTGCCGGCCGGGCTGGTGGCGGACGGCGCGCCCATCGGGCCGATGGACATCGCGCGCGGCATCAACGACATGGCGCGCAAGCACGGCGCGCCGCTGATCGCGTCGGACATCGGCGACTGCCTGTTCACCGCCATGGACCTGCTGGACTCGGGCTTGATGGCGCCGGGCTATTACGCCGGCATGGGCTTCGGCGTGCCGGCCGCCATGGGGGCGCAGGTGGCCAGCGGGCAGCGCGTGCTCTGCCTCGTCGGCGACGGGGCGTTCCAGATGACGGGGTGGGAGCTGGGCAACTGCCGCCGCTTCGGCATCGACCCCATCGTGGTGGTGTTCAACAACACCAGCTGGGAGATGCTGCGCACCTTCCAGCCGGAATCGGCCTTCAACGACCTGGACGACTGGCGCTTCGCCGAGATGGCCGGGGCCATGGGTGGCGACGGGGTGCGCGTCTCCACCCGCGTGGAGCTGGCCGCCGCGCTGGAGAAGGCGTGGGCGACACGCGGCCGCTTCCAGCTGATCGAGGCGATGATCCCGCGCGGCGTGCTGTCCGACACGCTGGCCCGCTTCGTCGCCGGGCAGAAGCGCCTGCACGCCAAGCCCAAGGAGTGATACGGTAACGCCCTCGCTGGAATGGGAGGAAGGAACATGACGGACAAGAAGCTCCGGTTCGGCGTCGTGCTGTCCGGCTGCGGCGTCTTCGACGGCGCCGAGATCCACGAGGCGGTGTGCACCCTGCTGGCCATCGACCGCGCGGGGGCGGAGGCCGTGTGCTACGCCCCCGACGTCGACCAGGCGCACGTGATCGACCACCTGAGCGGCCAGGAGATGGCGCAGACCCGCAACGTGCTGGTGGAATCCGCCCGCATCGCGCGCGGCAAGATCAGCGACCTCGCCACCTTCCGGGCGGAGGACGTGGACGTGCTGATCTTCCCCGGCGGCTTCGGCGCGGCCAAGAACCTCTCCACCTTCGCGTTCCAGGGCCCGGACTGCACGGTGAACCCGGACGTGGAGAAGGCGGTGCGGGCCATGAAGGCGGCCGGCAAGCCGATCGGCGCGCTGTGCATCGCGCCGGCCATCCTCGCCAAGCTGCTGGGCGGCGAGGGCGTGGAGCTGACCATCGGCTCCGACGCCGGCACGGCGCAGGCGCTGGAGGCCCTGGGGGCGAAGCACCGGGACACCACGCATTGCGAGGTGGTGGTGGACCGCACGCACAAGGTGGTGACGTCGCCCTGCTACATGCTGGACGCGACGGTGGGCCAGATCGCCACGGGGGCGGAGAACACGGTGAAGGCGCTGATCCAACTGGCGGGGTGACGTGCATACGGTTCCCACCCGGCTTGCCGTCACCACCATGGATGACGATAATAGTCATGCATGACCGTGACGGAGGCGAGCCATGGACGGGGACCGTTGGACGGTTGCGGAGGCCAAGGCACGCTTCAGCGAGGTGATCGAACGGGCGCAGCGCGACGGCGCCCAGACGGTCACCAAGCACGGCACGCCCGCCGCCGTCGTCCTGTCCGCCGAGGAGTACGAACGGCTGCGCGCCAGCCAGCGCTCCTTCAAGGAGTTCCTGCTCAGCGCGCCGTTCGAGAAGCTGGACCTGGATCGTCCGCTCCACACCGAGCGGACGATTGACCTGTGAGGTTCCTGCTCGACACCAACGTCCTGTCGGAAGCCCGACGCCGCGAGGGGAACCCCGGCGTGAAGTCCTGGATGGCCGCCGCGGACGATGAAACCCTCTACCTGAGCGTCATCACCCTTGGAGAAATCCGCAAGGGCGTGGAACGGCTGCGCCCGAGGGACCCCGATTCCGCCGCCGTCTTCGAAGCGTGGCTCGCTATGCTCGATGCGGTCTACGCCAGCCGCATCCTCGACGTCGACCGGGCCGTCGCCGACCGCTGGGGACGCATTCTGGCGCAATGCCCCGGCGCCCCGATCGAGGATGCCCTGCTGGCCGCCACCGCCCTGCACCATGGTATGACGCTGGTCAGCCGCAACGAGAAGCATTTGGCACCGACCGGTGTAGCCCTGCTCAACCCTTGGACTTGAGCGGCCGCCAATCACCCGGCGGCGCAGCTCACCTCGTCCCAGGCCTGGACGGTCAGGTGCCGGGCGATGCGGCCGTCGCGCAGGTCGAGCGTCATCGACGACATGACGTGGCAGCCGTCGGGATAGGCACACTCCTCGACGAAGGCGACGCGGTCGGCTCCGACCACCTCGCGGCCGACCCGGTGCGTCATGTCGCGCGCGCAGACGTCCCGCCAGAACGCCTCGATCGCCGGCCTGCCGGCAAGCGTCATCGGCGCGCTGGGCGGCCGGTTGCGGTCGACGACCGTCATTTCGGCGTCATCGGCGTAAAGGCCGAGCAGCGTCTCCGCGTCGCTCGTCTCCAGCGCCCGCTTCAGCGTCGCAAACGCGAACCCGCCCATGGCCGCCTCCCCCGTCCGGACACCGCATCATAGCGCCGCCGGCCGGCCTCGCGTGAAGCGCGGACGTGGCGGCGGGGCGTCCGGTCGGGCACGCGCCCGGCGCAATTCGGGCGAAACGCGGTCCCTACCCTTAGGTGATGGCCCTCAGGCGATGGCCCTCAGGCGATGGCCCTCACACGATGCTGGTAAAGCCGTTGGTGATGGGATAGCGGCGGTCGCGGTTGAAGATGCGGCGGGTGATCTTCACGCCCGGCGGGGCCTGGCGGCGCTTGTATTCGGCCAGGTGCAGCATGCGCCAGACGCGGTTCACCGTCGCCGGGGCGTGGCCGCGAGCGACGATGTCGGGGATGCCGAGATCCAGCTCCACCAGACACTCCAGGATGTCGTCCAGCTCGTCGTAGGGCGGCAGGGTGTCCTGGTCCTTCTGGCCGGGCTTCAGCTCGGCCGTGGGGGCCTTGGTGATGATGCGCTCGGGCACCACGCGGCCGGCCGGGCCGCGGGCGTCGGGCGGCAGGTTGGCGTTGCGCCAGCGGCACAGCTCGTACACCGTCGTCTTGTAGACGTCCTTCAGCACGGCGTAGCCGCCGCACATGTCGCCGTAGAGGGTGGAATAGCCCACCGACATCTCCGACTTGTTGCCGGTGGACAGCACCATGGCGCCGAACTTGTTGGACAGCGCCATCAGCGTCATCCCGCGCGAGCGCGCCTGCAGGTTCTCCTCCGTGATATCGGGGTCGCGGCCGGCGAACGCGGGGGCCAGCATGCGGTCGAACGCCTCCATGGCCGGAATGATCGGGATCGTGTCGATCCGGCAGCCCAGCAGCTCCGCGGCTTCCGCCGCGTCGTCCAGGCTCTCCTGCGAGGTGTAGGGAGACGGCATCATCACGCAATGCACGCGGTCCGCCCCCAGCGCGTCCACCGCGATGGCGGCCGACAGCGCGGAATCGACGCCGCCGGACATGCCCAGGATGACGCCGGGGAAGCGGTTCTTGTTCACATAGTCCTTCAGCCCCAGCACCAGCGCCTGATAGATGCCGGCCGGCCCCATGGCGGGGGGCACCACCTCGCCCTCGCGGCAGTGCCAGACCTCGTCCTCGCCACGCTCCCAGCGGGTGAGCGTCAGGTGCTCGGCAAACGAGGGGGCCTGCGCCTTCAGCGCGCGGTCCGCACCCAGCGCGAAGCTGGCGCCGTCGAACACCAGCTCGTCCTGGCCGCCCACCTGATTGACGTAGATGAGCGGCAAGCCGGTTTCGGTGACGCGGGCCACGGCCAGTTGGACTCGGCGGTCGTGCTTGTCCACCTCGTAGGGGCTGCCGTTGGGGACGATGAGGATCTCCGCCCCGGTCTCGGCCAGCGTCTCGGCCGCGTCGGGGGTCCACATGTCCTCGCACACCAGGACGCCCAGGCGCACGCCGCGGAAGTTGATGGGGCCGGGCAGCGGGCCGGCGGCGAACACGCGCTTCTCGTCGAAGACGCCGTAGTTGGGCAGGTCGTGCTTGAACCGCACCGCCGCCACCTTGCCGCCGTCCAGCAGGACGGCCGCGTTGTAGGTGCGCCCGTCCTGGCGCCAGGGGGCGCCGATCAGCACGGCCGGGCCGCCGTCCGCCGTCTCCTGCGCGAAGCCGTTCACGGCGTTCTCGACCAGATCGAGGAAGAAGGGCTTCAGCACCAGATCTTCCGGCGGGTAGCCGCAGACCACCAGTTCGGAGCAGACGACGAGGTCGGCGCCGCGCGCGGCGGCCTCGGCCCGTGCCTCGCGGATGCGGTCGATGTTGGCGGTCACGTTGCCGACGGTGGGGTTCGTCTGGGCGAGCGCGATGGAAAGGCGGTCGGTCATGGCCAGCACTTGCAGTTGCCCCGAGGGTCGCGTCGCAGCCTAGCAGCGTGGGCGCGGCCGTGAAAGCCGCTTGCAACAGGGCCGGAACCCCCTTGCCGCGCCCGTTGTTGCTCAACGGTGACGCTCATGCACGGGAGAAACAGGCGATGCAGGGATCCGGCTCCACGAAATCGCCGTGGATGGACACGGCGCCCATGCCGCAGGCGAACGCCAATCCGCGCACGGTGCGGCCCGACGTGATCGTCGTCGGCGCCGGCATCGCCGGGGTCACCACCGCCTACCTGCTCCAGCGCGAGGGGCGCCGGGTGCTGCTGCTGGACGACGGCGCACCGGGCGACGGCGAGACCGGGCGCACCACCGCGCACCTGTCCGACGTGCTGGACGACCGCTTCACCGAGATGGAGCGCATCCACAGCGAGGGCGGCGCGCGCCTCGCCCGCCAGAGCCACTGCACCGCCATCGACACCATCGAGCGGCTGGCGCGGGAGGAGAACATCGCCTGCGACTTCGTTCGCATCGAGGGCTGGCTGATGCTGGCGCCGGGGCAGGATCCCGCCTCGCTGGACCGCGAGCGGGAGGCGGCGTTCCGCGCCGGGCACGTGGGCGTGGACAAGTTCGACCACCCGCCGGCCCCGGTGTCGCACCCCGGCCCCTGCCTGCGCTTCCCGGCCCAGGCGACCTTCCACCCGCTGAAGTACCTGGCCGGGCTGGTGCGCGCGTTCCAGGCGCGCGGCGGCGACCTCGCCACCGGCGTGCACGTCACCGGCGTGGGCCAGGACGCGGACAAGGCGTGGGTGACGTTCGGCGACACCACCGTGGAGGCCGGGGCCGTGGTGGTGGCGACCAATTCCCCCATCAGCGACCTGTTCGCCATCCACACCAAGCAGGCCCCCTACCGCACCTACGCCATCGCCGCGCGCGTGGACAAGGGCGCGGTGCCGAACGCGCTCTACTGGGACACGCTCGACCCGTACCATTACGTGCGGCTCCAGCCGATGGCCGACCACGACCTGCTGATCGTCGGCGGCGAGGACCACAAGACCGGCGAGGCCCGCGACATGGACGAGCGTTGGGCGCGCCTGGAGGAATGGACGCGCGTCCACTTCCCCATGGCGGGTGCGGTGGAACACCGCTGGTCGGGGCAGGTGCTGGAGCCGTTCGACGGGCTGGCCTTCATCGGCCACGACGCCGGCCGGGGCGAGCGCGTGTTCATCGCCACCGGCGACAGCGGCATGGGCATGACGCACGGCACCATCGCCGGGCTGCTGATCACCGACCTCGTGCTGGGGCGGGAGAACCCGTGGGCGATGCTGTACGACCCGACGCGCCAGATGACGAGCAGCCTGGGCGAGTACCTGCGCGAGAACCTGGACGTGGCGCGCCGCTACCTGGACCTCGTCAAACCCGGCGAGGTGAAGGACGAGGCGCAGATCCGCCCCGGCGAGGGGGCGGTGATGCGGCGCGGCGCCCAGCCGGTGGCCGTGTACCGGGACGAGCAGGGGCAGGTGCACCGCCGGTCGGCCGTGTGCACGCACCTGAAGTGCGTGGTACATTGGAACCCCGGCGAGAAGACCTGGGACTGCCCCTGCCACGGCTCCCGCTTCGCGGTGGACGGCACGGTGCTGAACGGCCCGGCCAGCGCGCCGCTGCCCGCCGTCGACGGCGGCGACACGCACGGACGGCACGCGGCGGAATAGCGTCCTTTACAGCCCCGGCCCGGCTGCCTACACAGTCTGCCTCTCTCGACGTGGAGCGCCGCCATGACCGACCAGGATGCCGTGCTGGCCCTCAACCAGGCCTTCTACCGGGCCTTCGCCACGTACGATTATCCGGCCATGGAGGCGCTGTGGGCGCGGCGGCTGCCGGTCGCCTGCCTGCATCCGGGCTGGCCGCTGCTGGCGGGGCGGGAGGCGGTGCTGCGCAGCTGGCGCGAGCTGATGTCCCAACCGGAGCCCACCGCCGTGCACGTCCGCAACGCGGTGGTGCAGATGTACGGCGACACGGCGCTGGTGCTGTGCGAGGAGATGATCGGAGGCGGGGTGCTGGCCGCCTCCAACCTGTTCGTGCGGGAGGACGGGGCGTGGCGCATGGCGCACCATCAGGCCGGGCCGCTGGCCCCCGCCGCCCAGCGCCGCCCCGAACCCAAGGCCGACACGCCGCCGCGCCGGCTGCATTGAGCAGCGCTCAGGACACCCGTTCCCGCAGCGCCTCCGCCACCCGTTCGATCACCGGTTCCCACGCGCCCGGCGCCTGTTGGCGGAACAGGCGCATCGTCGGGTACCAGGGGCTGTCGTCGCGGCCCTGCAGCCAGCGCCAGCAGCCGTCGAAGCGGGACAGCACCCACACCGGCTTGCCGAGCGCGCCGGCCAGATGGATGACCGAGGTGTCCACGCCGATCACGAGGTCGAGCGTGGCGATCAGCGCCGCCGTGTCGGCGAAATCGCCCACCTCCCCCATCGGGTCCACGAGGTCCATGCCGGCCGGCGGGTCCTTGGTCTGGACGGCGGCGTCGCCGTCCTTCTGCAGGCTGACGAAGCGCACGCCGGCCACGCCGGCCAGCGGGGCGAGCTGCGCCAGCCGCAGGGAGCGGCGGCGGTCCACCAGATTGGCGTGCGGCATGTTCGGGCGCGGGTTGCCGGCCCAGACGAGGCCGACCTTCAGCACGCCGTCATCCGGCAGCCGCGCGCGCCACGCCGCCACGTCGGCCGGATCGGGGAAGAAGTAGGGCACCTCCGCCGGGACCGTGTCCAGCCGCGTGCCGAAGGCCAGCGGCAGGCTCATCATCGGGCAATGCAGGTCGAAGGGCGGCGGCGGCTCGTTCGGCTCCAGCACCCGCTCGACGCCCGGCAGGGTGCGCAGCAGGCGGTGCAGCGGCGCGGGCGCCCCCAGCAGCACGCGGCCGCCGCGCTGCGCCACGAGCGGAGCGTAGCGCACGAACTGCAGCGTGTCGCCGAACCCCTGCTCGGCGTGCAGGAGGATGGTGCGGCCCTCCAGCGGCTCCCCCGTCCATTGCGGCTGGGGAAGGCGGTGGGCGGCGAGACCGGGGGTGCAGAAGCGCCACTCGTACTCGAACCAGCCGTTTTGCATGTCGCCGCGGCCGAGCAGAAGGAACGAGCGGTTGACGCGCGCCTCCACATAGCCGGGGTGCAGGGCCAGCGCCTGATCGTAGCGCGCCAGCGCCTCCTCCTGGCGGCCGGCGCGCTTCAGGGCGTTGCCGTGGTTGACGAGGCCCTCCAGGCTGTGCGGGTGCAGGGTGAGGGCGGTTTCGAAGGCGGCCAGCGCCGCGTCCGTCCGGTCCTCCGCCAGCAGCGCGTTGGCGCGGGTGAGGTGCGCGTTCACGTAGTCCGGGAACAGGCAGAGCGCCGCGCGGCAGGCGGCCAGCGCCTCCTCCGTCCGCGTCAGGTCGGTGAGCGTGACAGCAAGGTTGTTCAACGCCTCCGCATAGTCCGGGCGCAGGCCGAGGGCGGCGCGGTAGGCGGCCTCGGCGTCGTCGAACCGTGCTTGCGTGTGCAGCGTGATGCCCAGGTTGTTCTGCGCCTCCGGATACTGCGGCTGGAGCCGGAGCGCGGTGCGGTAGGCGTCCTCCGCCTCCGCCAGCCGGCCCAGCATGTGCAGCATGACGCCGAGGTCGCAGAACGCGCCGGGCTGCGGGTACTGGGCGATGGAGCGCGCGATCAGGTCGGCGGCACCCGCCACGTCACCCTGCTGGTAGCGCTCGATGCCGAGCCGGTGAAGGGTCCCGAAGTCGAGCAACTGAGCGTAGGGTTCCGCCACGTCGTTCCACCGGCGCATGATTGAAGGAGCGCCGGATCCTACCCGTCTGCCGCGTGCAAATCCAGGCGTGCCGCTCAACGATCCTCGAACACGCGCACCAGATCGACGGCGACGCGGTCGGCGACCACGCGTTCGGGGTCGCTGTTGTTCAGCGTCACCACGGCCCAGCGGTGGGCCCGGGAGAACGCCATGTAGGCGTTGAAGCCGCCGGTGGAGCCGCTGTGCCAGTAGATCGGCGTACCGTCCGCCGCCGGCGACACGAACCAGCCCAGCGCCATCGCCCCCAGCCCCAGCGTGCCGGGATCGGCCAGCGCGCGCCCCTCCACCTGCACGGTCTGGGCGAGCGCCAGGGTGCGGGCCGCGTCGTCGCCGCAGCCGCCGGGGCAGTCGCCCAGGTTGACGCGCAGCCACGCCACCAGATCGTCGGCGGTGGAGTAGAGGCCGAAGGAGGGCTGCATGGCCGGCGCCTCCCAATCCGGGACCGGGCGGCCGCGGGCGTGGCCGACGGCCTTGCGGGCGCGCTGCTCGGCCGACAGCGTCAGGGTCGTGTCCTTCAGGCCGAAGCGGGCGGTGACCACGCGCTTCAGCAGGTCGGGGTAGCTGGCGCCGGCCGCCGCCTCCAGCGCCTCGCCCAGCACGGCCATGCCGACGTTGGAGTAGCGGAAGCGCGTGCCGGGCGGGGCGGCGAGTTCATAGCCGGCCAGCCAGGCGTCCACCTCGGCGCGGGTCAGCGGCTTGTAGGGGTTGCGGGGGTCCTCCAGGCGCGACCAGGAGAAGTTGGGCGTCTCCGGCACGTTGGGCAGGCCGGCGGTGTGGGTGGCGAGGTCGACCAGCCGGATCGGCCGCCCGTCGTATTCCGGTACGCGCGGGCTGGCGGCGAGGTGGCGGCGCAGCGGGTCGCTGGCGCGCACGGCGCCGGCGCGGATCAGCTCGGCCAGGATGGTGCCGGTGAAGGGCTTGGTCAGCGAGGCGATCTGGAAGACGGTGCGGCCGTTGGGCCGGCCTTTCGCCTGTCCCCCCTGGGCCTGCCCGCTGTCGCCGAAGCCCAGGACCAGCGTGCGCCCCTCATGCACCACGCCGACCACGAGGCCGCCGTGTCCCACCTCCCCCAGGCGGCGTTCGGCCACCGCCGTCACCGTGTCGCGCAGGCCGTCGGTGCGCACCGCCGCCGCGGGCGCGGCGAGCCCCACCGAAACGGCCAGCGCCAGCCCGATCCCGAGTCCGCGCGCGTGCATCGACCCATCCCTTCCCGGTGCCATAGGGAAGGAATGGGAAGCGGCGGGGTCGAGCGGGACGGACGCGGGCGGCGATCAGGCGGATGCGCCGGCCGGCGCGGAGGGGGCTAGACCGTTTCCTCCACCACGACCTTGGTGGTCACCGCGGCCGGGTTGGGGGGCGGGTCGAAGCCGTGCGTCTCGCGCACGATGAACAGCGGGCGGCCCTTCACCTCGGCGAAGACGCGGCCGAGGTAGTCGCCGATGATGCCCAGGGTGATGAGCTGCAGCCCGCCCATGAACAGCACGGAGACGATCAGCGATTCATAGCCCGGCACGTCGACGCCGAAGAACAGCGTGCGCAGCAGGCGCAGCACGATGTAGACGAAGGCGAAGCCCGACACCGCCATGCCCACCAGGCTCCACACCCGCAAGGGGAAGGTGGAGAAGGCGGTCAGCCCGTCGATGGCGAAGCGCAGCAGCTTGACGAAGCCCCACTTGGTGTCGCCGGCCGCGCGCTCCCCCTGCTCGTACGGGATGGATGCCGTCTTGAAGCCGACCCAGGCGAAGATGCCCTTCATGAAGCGCGTGCGCTCGGGCATGCGGTTGATGACGTCGACGACCTTGCGGTCCATCAGGCGGAAGTCGCCCACCTCGCGCGGCAGCTTGACCTCCGACAGATGGTCGAAGACCCAGTAGAACATCTTCGCAAACGCGCGCTGCTTGAAGTTCTGGCCGACGCGCGCCTTGCGCACGGCGACCACCACGTCGAAGCCCTCGCGCCACTTGGCGATGAACTGGGCCAGCATCTCCGGCGGGTGCTGGAGGTCGGCGTCCATCGGCACCACGGCGTCGCCGCGGGCGTGCGCCAGACCGGCGGTGAGCGCCAGTTCCTTGCCGAAGTTGCGCGACAGGTCGACCACCTTGATGCGCGGCTCACGCCCGTGCGCGGCGACGAGGCGATCCACGGTGTCGTCGCGGCTGCCGTCGTTGACGCAGACGATCTCCCACGTCAGGCCCAGCGTGTCGAGCACGGGGACGAGGCGGGCGAACAGCGCCTCGACGTTCGGCCCCTCGTTGTAGAAGGGAACGACGACGGACAGCCGTGGCCGCGCCGCCGGAGCGGACGCCCGCAGGGCTGGGGAAGACGCGTCGGGAAGAGTCATGATCGGCCGCAAGGTCACATCAGGCATGGCCGGACCTCCACGGTCCGAAAGGCCGCCGAGCGTATAGCATGATCCCATCCCGAGGGCAAAATGCCTCTCCCGTGGTCAGTGTGGTCATTCGGAGACCAGGATTTCCCGATCTTCATCCACCACCCGCGACGAACACGCCGGCCGCCCCCGCTATTCCCGGAAAATCCACGGCGTCCTCGCCCGCCGGGCTTGCGGGAACATGCGGGGAGCGGGCAAATAGGGCGGTTACCCGCGCATTCCCGCAGCAGCACCGGTCATCATGATCCTTACCCCCATTCCCGCCGACGTCATGCCCGAGGCGATCGCCACTTTCGCGCGGCACCTGGAGGGGCAGCCGCTGGCGGCGGCCGCCTTCCGCCGCATCGCCGACACGTGGCCGGTGACCGGCGGCGTCGACACGCCGGAGCAGCGCGCCCAGGGCGTGGAATTGGCGCACGCGCACGGCATCGGCACGCTGGACGAACGGCCGAGCGCGTCGTTCATGTGGGACGGCGAGGTCATCCGCACCGACGTCGAGGCCACGGTGATCGTGCACGAGGTGGCGCACTGGCTGGTCGCGGCGCCGGAGCGCCGGCATCTGATCGACTTCGGCCTGGGGCCGGGGCCGGAGACGACCAAGCTGGTTGAGGCCAAGGCCGACAAGAAGCTGACCTTCCAGCAGTGCATGCACGAGGAGGCGCAGACCTCGCTGCTCGGCATCCTGTGGGAGGCGGAGCTGGGCCAGCCGGCCATCCTCGCCTTCCTGGAGCAGAACTGGATGGAGGCGTGGGAGCGGCCGAGCACGGCCGAATGGTTCGTCGGCCATGTCGCCGAGTTGCGCGAACGGGGCCTTATCGACGACGATGGGCGGCCGACCACCGCCCGCGCGTGGGCCGACCAACGGCGCCTGCAGAGCGCCGCTTAAGATCGCTTAAGATCAACGAACACAAGAAACCGGTTGAACAGAGGAGGTTGACGCATGACGACCCGGACCCTGCTGGCGGCTGCCAGCGCGCTTGCCCTGCTCGCCGGTCCCGCGAGCGCCGCCGAAACGCTGAAGATCGGCATGATCACCACGCTGTCCGGCCCCGGTGCGGGCCTGGGCATCGACATCCGCGACGGCTTCGCGCTGGCGCTGGAGCATCTGGGCGGCAAGCTGGGCGGCCTGGACACCCAGGTGGTGGAGGCGGACGACCAGCAGAAGCCGGACGTCGCCGTGGGCCTGACCAACCGCATGGTCGAGCGCGACCGCGTGCACATGGTCACCGGCGTGGTGTGGTCCAATCTGGCGCTGGCCATGATGCCGACGCTGGCGAACGCGCAGACCTTCTTCATCAGCCCGAACGCCGGGCCGTCGCAGCTGGCGGGATCGCAGTGCAACCCGTACTTCTTCAACGTGGCGTGGCAGAACGACACCATCCACGAGGCGGTCGGCCAGCACGTGCAGGAGCAGGGGTTCAAGAAGGTCTACCTGATGGCGCCGAACTACCCGGCCGGCAAGGACGCGCTGGCGGGCTTCAAGCGCTATTACAAGGGTGCGGCGGCCGGCGAGGTGTACACGCAGGTGGGCCAGCTGGACTACGCGGCCGAGCTGGCGCAGCTGAAGGCGGCGGCGCCGGACGCGGTGTACGTCTTCTACCCCGGCGGCATGGGCATCAACTTCATCAAGCAGTACGATCAGGCCGGCCTGAAGGGGCAGGTGCCGCTGTTCGGCCCCGGCTTCTCGTTCGACCAGGACATCTTCGGCGCGGTGGGCGAGTCGGCGCTGGGCGTCAAGAACTCGGCGCAGTGGAGCCCGGACATGGACAATCCGGTGAACCAGAAGTTCGTCGCCGGCTTCAAGGCCAAGCACAACCGCCTGCCGTCCATGTACGCCAGCCAGGGCTATGACGCGGCCCTGGTCATCGACGCGGCGGTCAAGGCGGTGGGCGGCAACGTCGCCGACAAGGACAAGCTGCGCGCCGCGTTCAAGGCCGCCAAGATCGCGTCGGTGCGCGGGTCGTTCACCTTCAACAACAACCACTACCCGGTGCAGAACGTCTACCTGCGCGAGGTGGTGAAGGGTGCCGACGGCGTGGTGACCAACAAGCTGGTTGGCACGGTGTTCAAGGACCACGCGGATGCCTACGCGAAGGACTGCGGGATGAAGTGAGGGTGGCTTTTCAGCCCCTCTCCCCTTGTGGGAGAGGGGTTGGGGAGAGGGGGATTACCGGCGGCAGCCGGGACGAGACTCTCTTCCAGCTCCGCTGTAACCACCCTCTCCCCAACCCCTCTCCCGTCAAGGGAGAGGGGCTTTGATGCCTGTGAGGCCCGCCATGCCCCGCACCCTCCCCCTCCTCGCCGCCGCGCTCGCGCTGATCGCCAACACCGCATCCGCCGCCGAAACGCTGCGCATCGGCTTTCTCACCACCCTGTCCGGCCCCGGCGCCGTGATCGGCGCCGACATCCGCGACGGCTTCCAGCTGGCGCTGGAACAGGCGGGCGGCAAGCTGGGCGGCCTGGAGACCAGGGTGTTCGAGGCGGACGACCAGCAGAAGCCGGACGTCGCCGTCGGCCTGACCAACCGCATGGTGGAGCGCGACCGCGTGCACATGGTCACCGGCACCATCTGGTCCAATCTGGCGCTCGCCATGGTGCCGACGCTGGCCAACGCGCAGGTCTTCTTCATCAGCCCGAACGCCGGCACGGCGCAGCTGGCGGGTGCGCAATGCTCGCCCTTCTTCTTCAACGTCTCCTGGACGGTGGACGTGGTGGGGGAGATGGCCGGGCTGGCGGCCATGCAGCAGGGCGTGAAGCGCGCCTACGTGATGGCGCCGAACTACCCGTCGGGCAAGGACGTGGTCGCCGGCTTCCGCCGCTCCTACAAGGGGGAGGTGGCGGGGGAGGTTTTCACCCAGTTCGGGCAGCTGGACTACGCGGCCGAGATCACGGCGCTGAAGGCGGCGCAGCCGGACGCGGTGTTCATCTTCCTGCCCGGCGGCATGGGCATCAACTTCCTGAAGCAGTACCAGCAGGCCGGGCTGGTCGGGCAGATCCCGCTGATCGGCCCCGGCTTCTCCTTCGACCAGGACACCTTCGGCGCGGTGGGCGACGCCGTGCTGGGCGTGAAGAACACCCTGCAATGGAGCCAGGACCTGGACGTGCCGGCCAACCGCGCCTTCATGGCGGCGTTCACGGCCAAGTACGGGCGGCAGCCGTCGTACTACGCCGCGCAGGCGTACGACGCGGCGCGGCTGATCGACGGGGCGGTGAAGGCGGTGGGCGGCGACCTGTCGGACAAGGACGCGCTGCGCAAGGCACTGGAATCGGCGCCGTTCGAGTCCACGCGCGGCGCCTTCCGCTTCAACACCAACCACTACCCGATCCAGACCTATTACCTGCGCGAGGTGGTGAAGGGGCCGGACGGCGCTTTGACCAACCGCATCCTCGGCACCGTCGCGACCGACGTGGCCGACGTGCACGCCGCGTCCTGCGCGATGAAGTGAGGCGGCGATGGACTGGATGCTGGTCGCCGAACAGGGCCTGAACGGGGTCCAGCTGGGCGTCATGCTGTTCCTGATGGCAGCCGGGCTGACGCTCGTCTTCGGCATCATGGACCTGATCAACCTGGCGCACGGGTCCTTCTACATGGTCGGCGCCTACCTGACGGCGCTGTTCACGCGCAGCTTCGACAGCTTCCTGCTGGCCCTGCCGGCCGCCGTGCTGGCGACCGCGGCGCTGGGCCTGCTGGTGGAGGTGACGACGCTGCGCACCCTCTACCGCCGCGACCATCTGGACCAGGTGCTGGCGACCTTCGGGCTGATCCTGTTCTTCAACGAGCTGGTCCGCATCCTGTTCGGCCCGGTGCCGATCTTCCTGAACCCGCCCGCCGCCCTGGCCGGCACGGTGGACCTGTTCGGGCTGAAGTATCCGGCCTTCCGCCTCGCCATCATCGGCGTCGGCGTGGCGGTGGCGGCGCTCCTGTGGGTGCTGATTTCGCGCACGCGGGTCGGCATGCTGATCCGCGCGGGTGCGACGAACCGGGAGATGGTGACGGCGCTGGGCGTGGACGTGCGGCTGCTGTTCAGCCTCGTCTTCGCGCTGGGGTGTGGCCTCGCGGCGCTGGCCGGCGCCATGGCCGGGCCGGTGCTGGCCGTGCAGGTGGGGATGGGGGAGCAGATCCTGATCCTGACCTTCGTCGTCATCGTCATCGGCGGCATCGGATCGATCCGGGGTGCGCTGGCGGGGGCGCTGCTGGTGGGGGTGGTGGACACGCTGGGCCGCGCGCTGCTGCCGGGGCTGTTCCGCCTGTTCCTCGACCCGGCCAGCGCCAACGGCGTGGGGGCGTCCTTGTCCTCCATGCTGATCTACGTCCTGATGGCCGTGGTGCTGGCGATCCGCCCGCGCGGCCTGTTTCCCGCGGGGTGAGTCATGAAGCTTGAGATCGTTGCGGTGACGCCGGAGCACGAAGCGGACTGGCGCCGCCTCTACCGTGGCTACATGGCCTTCTACAAGCGCCCGGAGGACGAGAGCGTACTCGACCGCCTGTGGGGCTGGCTGCACGACCCGACGCACGAGATGGAGGGGCTGGTGGCGGTGCTGGACGGCCGCGTGGTGGGGCTGGCGCACGTCCGCCGCATGCCGAGCCCGATCCGCGCCGCCGACGTGGGCTTCCTGGACGACCTGTTCATTGACCCGGACGCGCGGGGTACGCGGGTGGGCGAGGCGATTCTGGAACGGTTGCGGGATGTGGCGACGGAGCGCGGCTGGCCCTTCATCCGCTGGATCACCGCCGACGACAACTACCGCGCCCGCACGCTGTACGACCGGGTGGCGAAGAAGACGGCGTGGAATTTGTACGAGATGAGTGCGGGGGCCGTTTGAGTATTTTTTGACACAGATGAACACAGATGGACACAGATGAATATGAATGATGATTTATTGGACCGCGATAGAGATCCGTTGACACATGAGATCATCGGGGCCGCGTTTGAAGTCGGCAATGTCATGGGGCACGGTTTCCTCGAAGCGGTGTACCGCAAAGCGCTGGTTCAGGAATTGCGCCTGCGCGGACTGGCAACGCGGGAAGAGGTCGAATTCAAGATCGAGTACAAGTGCGCGCCGGTCGGCCGTTACGTCGCTGATCTGATCGTCGCGGATACCATCGTCGTCGAGATCAAGGCTGTGGAAAGCCTCATCCCCACCCATACGGGACAGGTCCTGAACTACCTCCGCGCATCCGGCCTGAACAGGGGACTTCTCTTGAACTTCGGCGCCCCAAAAATCGGGTTTCGCCGCGTAGCCCTATGATTTTCTTTATATCCTTCATCTGTGTCCATCTGTGTTCATCTGTGTCAGAAATGACCTGCCAAGGCGACGCTTAACCTGCCGACCGAGACGATGCCGACCCCCCTCACCCGCACCCGTATCGCCCTCCTCGTCCTGCTGGCCGTGGCGGTTCTGTTGCCGCCGGTGGCGGCGTGGGTGGGGGAGCCGTTCTATGTGCGGCTGGGGACGCGCATCCTGGTGTTCGCACTCGCCGCCGTCAGCCTGGACCTGATCCTCGGCTTCGGGGGAATGGTCAGCTTCGGGCACGCGGCGTTCGTCGGCATCGGCGGGTACGTCGTCGGCATCCTGTTCGCCCATCAGGCGGACGGGTCGACGCTGTTCGGGCTGCCCGGCACGCTGAACGGGTACGTCGTCTGGCCGCTGGCGTTCCTGGTGGCCGCCCTGGCGGCGCTGCCGATCGGGGCCATCTCGCTGCGCACCACCGGCGTGCCGTTCATCATGATCACGCTGGCCTTCGCGCAGATGCTCTTCTACCTGATGACAAGCCTGCGGGCCTACGGCGGCGACGACGGCGTCGCGTTGTGGAGCCGGTCGACCTTCCCCGGCGGGCCGAACATCACCGACAACACCACCTTCTATTACGTGGCGCTGGGCATCCTGCTGGCGGTGCTGGTGCTGGGCTGGCGGCTGGTCAACGCGCGCTTCGGGCGGGTCATCCGCGGGGCCAAGGACAACGAGCGGCGCATGCGCGCACTGGGCTACCCGGTCACGCGCTACAAGCTGGCGGCCTTCGTGCTGGCCGGCGGCATCGCCGGGCTGGCGGGGGCGCTGCTGGCCAACGCCACGCTGTTCGTGGGGCCGCAGTATTTGCACTGGAGCCGGTCGGGCGACCTGATCGTGATGGTCGTGCTGGGTGGCATGGGCACGCTGGTGGGGCCGGTTCTGGGGGCGGCGGCCCTGCTGCTGCTGGAGGAGTTCGTGCCGGAGGTGATGGAGCTGGCGCGGCCCGGCCTGGGCGAGCACTGGAAGATCGTGCTGGGCCCCATCCTCTTGATGATCGTGCTGTACGCCCGGCGCGGCGTGTGGGGCGTGCTGACGGGGGCGCGGCGATGAGCGCGCCCATGCTGCAGGTGCCCATGCTGCGGGTCGAGGGGCTGGTCAAGCGCTTCGGCGGGCTCGCCGCCACCGACCATCTGTCGCTGGAGGTGGCCGAGGGCGAGCTGCACGCGCTGATCGGGCCGAACGGGGCCGGCAAGACGACGCTGATCGGCCAGTTGACGGGGGAGCTGGAGCCGGATTCGGGCCGCATCCTGTTCCAGGGGCGGGACGTGACGCGGCTGGCGGTGCACCGGCGCGCGCACCTGGGGCTGGCGCGCAGCTTCCAGATCACGTCCGTGTTCCCCAGCTTTACGGCGCTGGACAACGTGGCGCTGGCGGTGCAGGCGCACGCGGGGCACAGCTTCCGCTTCTGGCGCGACGCCGGGCGCGACCCGAACCTTGCCGACCCCGCGCGCGCGGTGCTGGAGCGCGTGGGGCTGGGATCGCGCGCCCACACGCCGGCCGACGCGCTGGCGCACGGCGAGAAGCGGCAGTTGGAACTCGCCATGGCGCTGGCGACCAACCCGAAGCTGCTGTTGCTGGATGAGCCGATGGCCGGCATGGCGCCGGAGGAGTCCGCGCGCATGGTGGAACTGCTGGCGGAGCTGAAGGGCGGCCTGACCATCCTGCTGGTCGAACACGACATGGACGCCGTCTTCGCGCTGGCCGACCGCATCACCGTGCTGGTGCGCGGCAAGGATCTCGCCACCGGGGCACCGGCCGAGATCCGCGCCAACCCATCCGTGCGCGAAGCCTACCTCGGCGAAGAGGAGGCGGTGTGATGCTGAAGGTGGAGGGCCTCACCGCGTTCTACGGGCAGAGCCAGGTGCTGTTCGGTATGGAGCTGTGGGTGGAGGCCGGGGAGGTCGCCACGCTGCTGGGCCGCAACGGCATGGGCAAGACGACGACGATCCGCACCATCCTGGGCCTCGTGCCGCCGGCAGGCGGGCGCGTGGCGTTCGAGGGACGGGAACTGGCCGGGCAGCCGCCGCACCGCATCGCCCGCGTCGGCATCGGGCTGGTGCCGGAGGGGCGGCAGGTCTTCCCGACGCTGACCGTGCTGGAGAACCTCGTCGCCACCGCCGCCAACCGTGACGGGCGCGCCAACCCGTGGACGGTGCCGCGCGTCTGCGCCCTGTTCCCGCGGCTGGCCGAGCGCGCGGGCAATCTGGCGCGCACCCTGTCGGGGGGCGAGCAGCAGATGCTGGCCATCGGGCGGGCGCTGATGACCAACCCGAAGCTGCTGATCCTGGACGAGGCGACGGAGGGGCTGGCCCCCCTGGTGCGCGCGGAGATCTGGCAGTGCCTCGCCACGCTGAAGGCGGAGGGGCAGTCGATCCTCGTCGTCGACAAGAACGTCGCGGCGCTGGCGCGGCTGGCCGACCGCCACCACGTCATCGAGAAAGGCCGGCTCGCCTGGACCGGCACCTCGGCGGCGCTGACCGCCGACCCCAGCCTGAAGGAGCGCTATCTTGGCGTCTGAAGCGGCCGTCTATCGCGGCATGACCCCGGCGGAGCTGGAGCACGAGTACAATTTCCGTGCCCGCATCCCCGAGCACACGGACTTCATCGCCCGCTGGGCCGCCGACAGCGCCGGCATGCGCGCCCGGCTGCGCGGCCAGCTGAACATCCCGTATGGACCGCACCCGCGCCAGCGCATCGACCTGTTCCCGGCGGGGGCCGGCGCGCCGCTGTTCGTGTTCATCCACGGCGGCTACTGGCGCGGCCTGTCGAAGGACGAGTTCTCGTTCCTGGCCGATATGTTCGTGGGCGACGGCGTGGCGGTGGCGACCATCGGCTATGGCCTGTGCCCCGACGTGACGCTGGAGGAGCTGACCGGGCACGTGCGCGATGCCGTGCGCTGGCTGGCCGAACACGCGGGCGAGCATGGGGTGGACGCCGGGCGCATGGTGCTGTCCGGCCATTCGGCGGGCGGGCACCTGACGGCGGAGATGCTGTCCACCGACTGGACCGCCTACGGCCTGCCGCGCGACCTGATCAAGGGCGGCATCGGCATCGCCGGCATCTACGACCTGGAGCCGGTGCGCCACACGTCCGTGCAGGAGCAGCTGAAGCTGGACGCGGAGTCGGCCCGGCGCGCCAGCCCCATCCACCACGTCCCCGCCCCGCCGGCCCCGCCGCTGGTGCTGGCCGTCGGCGGCGACGGAACGGACGAGGAAAAGCGCCAGCAGACCGCCTACGCCGAGGCGTGGCGCGCGGCCGGCAACGACGTGGAGGAGATCGTGGTGCCGAACGCCCACCACTTCAGCGTGGTGGACCGCCTCGCCGACCCGGCCAGCCGCCTGTACCGCGCGGCGATGCGGATGCTGGGGAAGTGAAAACAACTCTATAGACAAATTCAACAGTGAAAGTGGCGTGCAACTCACAGCCCGAGGCCCACTATGAGCGATAGAGAGCTGTTCCTGAAAGCCAACGCCAATTCAGAATTCATATCCGCTCAGATTGCTATCGTCATTCGCGAGCTTGTCCGCGCCCTTGCAGCGAATAATGATCCCAAGCCACGAATCGCTGAAGCTGCGATTCAGATGAAATTCGTTACAGACTTGCTCGCATACTGCGATGAGCCTGTTTCCTATTACAACCTGCTCTCACAGGCAGTCTTGTCTCTTCGCGAGTTCGCGAACGACAAAATTCTGGGTGATGTGGACCAAGCCACCCTGAGCGCAGCCAAGGTTGGAATGTCACTATTTGCCGAGTCCACATCCATCGATAATGCAGCACGTGGCCGTCTTTCGAAAAGACAGCAGGCATTTCTTTCAGAGATAGAGCAAATTGACCTGGCGCGCAACCGAATGCGGGACAGCTAAATCACCGTCCCGCCCCCAGTACCGACGCAAGCAATCCCTCTTGCTGCCATACGTTCAGCCGCCCTGCTGGCAGCGCTTGACGATGCCGTCGAACTTGGCGACGAAGGCGGCGTTCTGCCGCTCGTAGGCGGCGACCTGCGATTCGCTGCCCTCGCGCGCCTTGGCGAGCTGGGCGTAGGCGGCGAGGTCCTGCTTCGTCATCTTGGACGCGATGCACTGGCACACCGGTTCCGGCAGGCCGCCGTCGCGCTCGCGGCAGGCGCTCATCAGCGTTCCGAGATCGTCGGAAAACGCCGGCGCCGCCACGCCGAACCCCGCGAGCACCACCGCCATCGCGGCGAACGCCTTGCCCTTCATCACCAGACCTCGTCAGAAAGGTTGCAACCGGCCACGTTCTACCGTGCCCCCAGCCCAGTCTCAAGGATCCGGCTCAAGCGCCGGGCCGGCGGCGGATGGGCGCACCAGGACGAAGCGCTGGTAGACGAGGCCGATGCCCAGCAAGGCCGCGCCCAGCCCGATGAACGACACCGCCCGCCACAGCCCCGCCAGCGCCGACAAATCGACCAGGAACACCTTGGCGACGCTGGCGAGGATGAGAATGAGCGAGGCGTAGCGGAACAGCTGGCTGCCGCGCCACAACCCAACGGCCAGCAACGCGCCGCCGAAGGCCAGCCACGCCACGGAGTAGCTGTACATCTCCCCGTCCGTCACGGCGCCGGCCTCCAGGTGCGTGCCGTGGAAGGCTTGGCGCACCGACAGCGACAGCCACACCCAGGCGGTCAGCAGCGCCCCGCCCCCGGCCGCGAGGCCCAGGCGCCGGTGACCGCGCCACGCGGCCACCCAGGCGAAGCCGCCGGCCAGCACCGCCGGCACCGCGTAGGCCAGCAGCAGCAGGTTCGCCACCGGCCACTCGCCCACCGGGTCGTTGGTGACCAGCGGGTTGTCGAGGATCAGGTGGCCCACCAGCACCTGCACCGCCCCCATCAATCCCAGCACCCGCCAGCCCCAGCGCACGGTCAGGTTCTCGCTGTGCCCGGCGCGGGCGTAGAGGAACAGGGCCACACCCAGCCACCACGCGCTGTTGAGGCTCTGTTCGAGGAGGCCGTAGGCGGGGTGCGTGAGGTCGCCGCCGACGGACAGGCGGAACTGGAAGCTGACCAGCAGGATGAGGAAGGTCAGCGCCCCGCCCTCCAGCACCGTGCGCAGCGTCAGCGACGCGGCCTCGCCGAAGCCGCGCCGCGCCGCCACGAAGGCCAGCGCCGACAGGCCGTAGCCGGTCCAGATCCACGACACGCCCGGCAGCGGGCCGCCCAGCGGATAGCCGAACACGTCCGGGTTGGTGGCGAGGCGGACGATCACGATGCCGGCCAGGACCAGCGCCGCGTGCCGCAGCCCCGCCACGGGGACCGAGCGGTGCACCCACGCCGCCCCCGCCACCGTCGCGGCCAGCGCCACGCTGAGCCACGCGTCGCGCAGGATGAAGGCGGCGCCCAGCGCCACGCCGGCCAGCGCCGCGGTGGCATGCGCGGCCAGCAGCGCCGACCAGCGCTCCCCCACCCGCTCATCGTCGCGCCAGCGCGCGGCCGCAGCCGCCAGCGCCACGTGCAGCGCCGCCACCGCCACGGCGACCAGCGCCCAGCCGGCGTCCGGCTTGCCGTCGGTCCACAACGCGTAGCCGAGCGCCACCAGCAGCGCCGGCCCGACGGCGCCCAGCAGCGCGAACCAGCCCGCGCGGACGCTGCCGTGCGCCAGGGCGAAGGTGGCGGCGGCGAAGGCCGGCGCCAGGACCAGCGGGAACAGCCGCGGCCCGCCGTTCTCGTGCACCGACGCCACGGCGGCCAGCAGCACCAGGAGCGCCGCGGCCGTGCCGCCGGTCAGCCGCGTTCCGGCCCGTTCATCGACCATCAGCAGCGCCGCCGCCGCGACGCCCAGCGCCATGGCGAACCCGGCGTCGCCGGTGGCGAAGAGCAGCGCCAGCGTGCCCAGCAGGGTCAGCCCGGCGTGCACCGCGCCGATGCGGTCGAGCGTGCCGCCCTCCTCCGCGCCGCCCTCCTCTGGCCGGCGGCGCAGGCCGGCGGCGAGGGCGCCCGCGGCGGGCACGAAGAGCATGGCCGTCCACGGCTCGCCGCCGCCGATGCTGGAGACGATCCAGACGAGAACCCACAGGATGCCGCCGCCGTGCGCCATCAGCAGCGCCCACGCCCAGCCGCGCCAGCGGGCGGCGAAGCCGCCGACCGCGACGACGGAGGCGAGGTAGGCGAACAGCGCCGCCCCATCCTCCGACTCGCCGCCCACCACCAGAGGGACGGCCAGCGCGCCGGCGATGCCCAGCGCCGCCACCGCCGGCCCGTGCAGCAGGCCCAGGCCCACGGCGACCAGCGACACCAGCGCCATGCCGACGAAGGCCGACAGCTGCGCGATCAGCCCGTACAGGCCGTAGGCCGCGTAGATGGCGGCGTAGGCCACCGCGACACCGGCCCCGGCGGCGCTGGGCGTCAGGTGGTCGGGGCCGAGCGGGCCGACGCCGCGCGCCGGCGGGCGGCGGCGCAGCCACTCCGCCCCCGCCACCAGCGCCACGGACAGCGCCAGGCCGAACAGGATGCGCACGGGCGGCGTGATCAGGCCCGATTCGATGGACACCTGCACCAGGAACGCCCCGCCCAGCGCCAGCGCCACGCCGCCGATCCACACCAGCCAGCGCCCGGTCAGCAGGCTTTCCAGCGACGGCAGGGACAGGCGGGCCGCCGCCGGCATCGGTGCCGGTTCGAACGGTGGGGGTGTTGCCGGTTCCGGCGATTCGGGCGGCGGTTCGGGCGGCGGTTCGGGCGATTCGGCCTCGGCTTCCGGGCGCACCGGCGGCTCGATCGGGGTCGCGAGGGGGATTTCAGCGGCCGGCCCGGTGGCCGGCCCAACAGCCGACTGGGGCGGAGCGGCGCCGCGCAGGCCAACGACCTCGGCGCGCAGGCCGGCGATCTGCCGTTCCAGCCCGTCGATGCGCTCGGCCTGTTTGCGCTGGCGCAGGAAGCTGACCAGCCCGAGAAAGGGAAGGAGGCCGTAGGCCAATCCCAGGATCAGGAACAACCCGTCGTCCATCCGCCCTCTCCGCGTCGCCGCACGACCATGCGCGGGCTATCGTGCGCAGGCCATCGGCCGAGGGCAAGATGTTCAGGAGATGTCCGGGGGATCAGAAGAGAGCTTCGGCCCGGCCTGGAAGCCAGCGAAGCTGGCGGATGGGGGGAGATTCGAACTCCCGGTACCCTTGCGGGTACGCCGCATTTCGAGTGCGGTGCATTCAACCACTCTGCCACCCATCCGTGGCGCCGCAGTGCGGAGCGGCGCGGAACCTAACCGAAAGGCTTCGCCGCTGCAAGCACTGGATTGCGCCCCCCGAACTTTTTGTCCGAGGGGCGCTCCAGGGGCGGATTTCCGCGGGTTTCGGCCTCAGCCGATCTCACCTCAACCAATCTCGTAGGCGCGCTCGCCGTGGGTGGTGAGGTCCAGGCCCTCGTACTCCACCTCGGCCGAGACGCGGCGCTCGATGCCGACGTTGATCAGCTTGACGATGCCCCAGGTGAAGACGCCCGACCACAGGCCGGTCACCCCCACCGCCAGCGCCTGCACGCCCAGCTGGCTCAGCACCGTCATGCCTTCCGCCAAACCGTTGCCGCCCAGCTGCGGCAGCGCGAAGACGCTGAGCAGAAGGGAGCCCAGCATGCCGCCGACGCCGTGCACGGCGAAGACGTCCAGCGAATCGTCGATCAGCAGGCGGTGCTTCACCAGCATCACCGCGTAGAAGCAGACGATGCCGCCCAGCGTGCCGATGACGATGGCGCCGCCCGGGCCCACGTAGCCGGCGGCCGGCGTGATGGTGGCCAGCCCCGCCACGCAGCCGGTGACGAGGCCGACCGAGGTAGGCTTGCCCAGCTTCAGCCACTCGATCGCCGTCCAGGTCAGCGCGCCGGCCGAGGCCGCCACGTGCGTGGCGATGATGGCGTTGGCCGCACTGGCGTCGGCGGCGAGCGCCGAGCCGCCGTTGAAGCCGAACCAGCCCACCCACAGGATGCCCGCACCCGCCATGGTCATGGCCGGGCTGTGCGGCGGGATCAGCTCATGCGGGAAGCCGCGGCGCTTGCCGATCATGATGGCGGCCACCAGGGCCGAGACGCCGGCCGTGGTGTGCACGACGATGCCGCCGGCGAAGTCCAGCGCCCCCATGGCCGCCAGCCAGCCGCCGCCCCACAGCCAGTGCGCCGCCGGGATGTAGACCAGCACCAGCCAGATCGCGCTGAACACCACCACGAAGGCGAAGGGTGCCCGCTCCGGAAAGGCGCCGATGATCAGCGCCGGGGTGATGATGGCGAAGGTCATCTGGAACAGCGCGAAGACGTTCTCCGGCAGGCCCGTCGCCGTCGGAGTCGTCAGGTTGGCGAAGAACGCCTTGGACAGCGTGCCGATCCAGGGATTGCCGGCGTCGAAGGCCAGCGAATAGCCGAAGGTCACCCAGATCAGCGAGGCGATGCAGCAGATCGCGAAGCAGTTCATCAGCACCGACAGCACGTTGCGCGCCCGCACCAGCCCGCCGTAGAACAGCGCCAGCCCCGGCAGCGTCATGAACAGCACCAGTGCCGAGGCGATCAGGATCCACGCCGTGTTGGCGCCCGCCGCTGCCGGTGCCGGCGCGTCCGCCGCCAGCGCCGGCAGCGCCGGGAGAAGGGCGCCGCACAGGCCGGCCGGCGCCGCGATCTTCATCAGCCGAAGTTCCATATCAGTTGATTCCCCTGGATTGGCCGGGCATCCCCGCCCCGCGCCGCAGTCCTCGCCTAAATCTTGTGCATGTGCCCACGATACGGACGATTCGACGCCCGAACCGTGGCGGGGGCCGAGCCCTGCGGTTTCGCGGCACTCCGGGTCCGAAGAGCCCGTTCCTTGTGCAGCGAAACCGTGGAATTCAGCCATCGCACGGCACACGGGGCGCTCATGCCTGCAACTTTTCTGCCAAATTTTAGGGCGGACTGCGGAGGAATGCGGCGGATTGCGGATTCACTAGGCAAATCCAGGCGCTAAATCGATCGGAGGGCGGGTGGGAATAGCGACGCTGGAGCTTGCCCCGCTGGCGGGCGGATCGGTGAAAATTTATGCAGCGTGCTTTCCGTCGGGTTTCCGCCGGCGCCCGACCCGGCCCGCCGTGGCGGCTTGGGCAAATATTGCTGGGAACCCTGTTGACTCTCGCGTCGCCGTGCGTATAAATCGCCGCTCTCGAACGGGCGCGCACCTCAAAGCGGTGGGCGGGCGGCCCGCCGTTTGTTTTGCAAGTGGGTATACGACGATGTTTGCAGTGATTCGCACCGGCGGCAAGCAGTACAAGGTCGCCAACGGCGACGTGATCAAGGTCGAGAAGCTCGAGGTCGAGGCTGGCGCTTCCATCACGCTCCAGGACGTGCTGATGGTCAGCGACGGCGGCAGCACCACGATCGGCACGCCGACCGTTGCCGGCGCGACCGTCGCCGCCGAGGTGGTGGCGCAGGACCGCGGCCCGAAGATCATCGTCTTCAAGAAGAAGCGGCGCCAGAACTACCGCCGCAAGAACGGCCACCGTCAGGACCTGACGGTGCTGCGCATCACCGGGATCAACGGCGCGGCCTGAGCCGGCGCCGACCGAAGATTAGGAGTAGCGTTCCATGGCACATAAAAAGGCAGGCGGCTCGTCGCGCAACGGCCGCGATTCCGATGGCCGCCGTCTCGGCGTGAAGCTGTTCGGCGGCCAGGCCGCCGTCGCCGGCAACATCATCGTGCGCCAGCGCGGCACCAAGTACCACGCCGGCGCGAACGTCGGCATGGGCAAGGACCACACCCTGTTCGCCCTGACGGACGGCCGGGTGGAGTTCAAGCGTGGCGCCAACGGCCGCACCTTCGTGCTGGTGGCCGAGCAGGCTCCGGCGGCCGCGGCCGAGTAACCCTCGCCCGTCCGAACCGATAAGAGTTGCGTGATCGGGGGACCGGGCAACCGGCCCCCGATTTTCGTTGTTGGTGGTTCATGAAGTTCCTCGACCAGGCCAAGGTGTTCCTGAAGAGCGGCGACGGTGGCCCCGGCGCCGTGGCCTTCCGGCGCGAAAAATTCATCGAGTTCGGCGGGCCGGACGGCGGCGACGGCGGACGCGGCGGCGACGTGGTCGTGGAGGCGGTGAACGGCCTCAACACGCTCATCGACTACCGCTACAAGCAGCACTTCAAGGCGCAGCGCGGCCACCACGGCATGGGCAGCAACCGCAACGGTGCCCGCGGCGAGGACATGGTCCTGCGCGTGCCCGTCGGGACCCAGGTGCTGGACGAGGACCAGGAGACGGTGCTCGCCGACCTGACCGAGGTGGGCCAGCGCATCGTGCTGCTGAAGGGCGGCGACGGCGGCCACGGCAACGCGCACTTCAAGACCTCCACCAACCGCGCGCCGCGCAAGTTCCACCCCGGCTGGCCGGGCGAGGAGCGCTGGGTATGGCTGCGCCTGAAGCTGATCGCCGATGCCGGGCTGGTGGGCCTGCCCAACGCCGGCAAGTCGACCTTCCTGGCCGTCACCACCGCCGCCAAGCCGAAGATCGCCGACTATCCCTTCACCACGCTGACCCCCAACCTGGGCGTCGTGCGCGTGGGCGAGGAGGAGTTCGTGATGGCCGACGTGCCCGGCCTGATCGAGGGCGCGCACGAGGGCCACGGCCTGGGCGACCGCTTCCTGGGCCACCTGGAGCGCACGCGCATCCTGCTGCACCTGATCGACGGCACCGCCGAGGACGTGGTGCACGCCTATGAGGTCATCCGCAACGAGCTGGCCTCCTACGGCGGCGGCGTCCTGGCCGACAAGCCGGAGATCATCGGCCTGAACAAGGCCGACGCCATCCTGGAAGAGGAGATCGCCGAGAAGAAGGCGGCCCTGGAGGAAGCGTCGGGGGCCGAGGTGATGGTGCTGTCCGGCGCCACGCGCGACGGCGTGCAGGCCGTGCTCTACCGCCTGCTGCAGGCCATCCGCGAGGCGAAGGAGGAGGAGCCGGGCATCCTGCAGGCCCCGGCCACCAAGACCCTGCCGCCGACTCAGCCGGCCTACAAGACCAACCGCGACGCGGATTGGACCGAATACCGCGACGCCCATGAATGGGGCGACGCGGAAGAGGAAGAAGAAGACGAAGAAGACGGCGGCTTCGATGGCGACGATGACGGCGACAAGCGCTGAGGTCCCTGCGGTTCCCACCCTGCTGGACGCGCGCCGTCTGGTCGTCAAGATCGGCTCGGCCCTGCTGGTCGACGGCAAGACCGGGAAGATCCGCCGGCAGTGGCTGGACGCGCTGGCCGACGATGTCGCCGCCTGCCGCGCGCGCGGCACCGAGGTGGTCATCGTCACCTCCGGCGCCGTCGCCGCCGGGCGCGAGCACCTGGGCCTGATCGGCCGCGCGCTGCGCCTGGAGGAGAAACAGGCCGCCGCCGCCACCGGTCAGATCCGTCTGGCGCACGCCTACCAGGAGACGCTGGCCCGCCACGACATCACCGTGGCCCAGGTGCTGCTGACCCTGGAGGACACGGAGGAGCGGCGCCGCCACCTGAACGGCCGCGCCACCATCGACACGCTGCTGAAGCTGGGCGCCGTACCGGTGATCAACGAGAACGACACGGTCGCCACCGCCGAGATCCGCTTCGGCGACAACGACCGGCTGGGTGCGCGCGTGGCGCAGATGATCAGCGCCGACACACTGGTCCTGCTCTCCGACATCGACGGGCTGTACACCGCCGACCCGCGCAAGGACCCGGACGCCACCCACATCCCCGTGGTGCGCGAGCTGACCCGCGCCATCGAGGACATGGCGGGCGAACCGCCGCCCGGCTACAGCTCCGGCGGGATGGTCACCAAGATCGCCGCCGCGCGCGTCGCCATGGCCGGCGGCTGCCGCATGGTGATCGCCAAGGGTGCCCGCATGAACCCCCTGGCGGCGCTGGAGAAGACCACGGCCGAGGGTGGCGCACCCTGCACGTGGTTCCTGCCGTCGGCCGAGCCCTCCAACGCCCGCAAGGCGTGGATCGCCGGGCACCTGAACCCGGCCGGCGCCTTCGTGGTGGACGACGGGGCCGCCCGCGCGCTGGGCCAGGGGGCCAGCCTGCTGCCGGCCGGCGTGGCGTCGGTGGAGGGGGCGTTCGAGCGCGGCGACCTCGTTCTGGTGAAGGACGGGACGGGGCGCGAGATCGCCCGCGGCCTGTCGGCCTATTCGGCGGAGGACGCGCGGCTGATCGTGCGGCGCAAGAGCAACGAGATCGAAACCATCCTCGGCTACCGTGGTCGCGACGAGATGATCCATCGCGACGATCTGGTGGTGCGATGACGCTGCATACCTTTCCCCTGCACCGGTCTTCACGTTCTTCAGGGGGGCGGCCCGCCATCCGGGCCGTGCTGTGGGACATCGACGGCACGCTGATGGACAGCGAGCCCTGGCACCAGCGCGCCACCATCGCCGAGTGCCGCGCCCACGGCTATGACCTGACCGACGCCGAGTACGCGGCCACGCTGGGCATCGCCTTCCCCGAGTTCTACGCGCGCCTGCACGCCGTGCGGCCGATGCCGGTGACCTTCCAGGCCTGGGCCGATGCCATCACCGACCGCTACATCGCATGGCTGGACCAAGTGAGCCCGCGCGACGGCGCCTTCGCCCTGGTCGAGGCGTTCGCCGCCAAGGGGCTTCGCCAAGCCTGCGTGTCGAACAGCGGCCGGCGCGTTGTGGAGGCCAACCTGCGCGCCATGTCCCTGCCCCACTTCGAGTTCGGCATCAGCCGCGACGACGTGGCGAACGGCAAGCCCGCCCCCGATCCCTACCTGCTGGCGGCCGAGCGGCTGGGCGTCTCCCCACTGGCCTGCGCCGTAATCGAGGACAGCCCGACGGGTGCGCGCGCCGCCAAGGCCGCCGGCATGCTGACCGTGGCGTGGCCGCAGCACACACATCTGGTCTTCGAAGCCGCCGACCACGTGGTCGCCCACCCCGGCGAGATCGACTGGGACACCCTGTGTGCCATCACCGAAGACGAGAGCGAGCGTCTGGCGGCGGATTGAGCCGACGATGCGAGAGGCGCCGCCTCTCGCGCTCTCCGCCAAGGGCCGGGGGCCCTTGGATCCCGATCGGATTTCTCATACGTCTCCACCTCACGAATCGTCATCCCTGCGCAGGCGAGGATCCACGCCGCCGGCCCACTCGCAAAATGCACTTCATATTCGGGATCTCCAGTCGTTCTGTGCAAAATGCGAGGGTTCACTTCGTTAGCATAAAGTAAATTTCTCTGACGGCGCGCAATGGAAGCAGGACTTTCCTGACAGGCGCGCATAAGAACACGCTAAAAGCTCCTTTCTTCTTCAGACACGGAACGATGTCACACAGCGTCTGCGGCAAGCCGGTATAGGGATTGCTGCAATGCTGTGAACCGCTCAGCCGTGACAGTTGGCTGGCACCTCGTCAAAGTGGTGGTCGCACCAGAATTCGCCACCGCTCTTTCGCGCGGAGAAGAAAATGGGTTGGGTTTCGAATGCCAGCGTGCGCACCAAAGCGCTCTTGGCCTTCTCGCTGGTTCTGTTCTGCACGCTGGGCCTCGGCGTGTTTTCCATCAACCGCCTCTCCGCGGTGAACGACGGGGCGGCGGAGATCCGCGACAATTGGCTGCCCAGCGTCGGGTACATCGGCGCCATCAGCGGCCTGGCCGAGCGCTACCGCGGCCTGGAAGGCGCCCACGTCATGTCCTCCGGTGCCGAGGAGAACGCGGCGGAGGAACGGTCGATGGCGAACGTACTGCAGGAGATGGACGAGCTGCGCAGGAAGTACGCCGCGCTGCTGACGCCGGGATTCGAGACGGACAAGTACCGGCAGTTCTCCGACGCCTGGGACCGCTACCTCACGCTGAGCCAGCAGACGCTGCTTCCACTGTCGCGCAAGGACGAGAACGGCGCCGCCGCCAAGCTGTACCGTGGCGACGGGCGCGCCCAGTTCATGCAGGCCAGGACGCTGCTGCGCGAACTGGTCGAATTCAACGACAAGAATGGCGACGCCGCGGCCGATCGGGGTGCCGAGATCTACGCCAGCAGCAAGACGCTCATCGTCGTCATCCTCGCCGTGGTGACGGCCATCTGCCTGTTCGCCGGGTGGATGATGATCGCCACCGTCTCCAAGCCGATCCAGTTCATCACCGGGATCATGAACCGCCTCGCCGGGCGCGACCTGCGCGTCGAGGTCACCGGGACGGAGCGGCAGGACGAGATCGGCGCCATGGCGCGCGCCGTCCAGGTCTTCAAGGACGGGCTGATCAAGGCCGAGACGCTGGCCGCCGAACAGGCGGCCGAGCAGGCCGCCAAGCAGCGCCGGGTCGAGACCATCGATGGGCTGATCCGCAATTTCGAAAACGTCGCCACGGCGGCGCTGCGCACCGTGGCCTCGGCCGCCTCGGAACTGGACGCCACGGCCAAGAGCATGGCGGCCATGGCGCAGCAGACCAACACCCAGGCGACCGTGGTGGCCGCCGCCGCCGAGCAGACCAGCGCCAACGTGCAGACCGTCGCCACCGCGGCGGAGGAGATGGCCAGCTCGATTCGCGAGATCGGCACGCAGGTCACCCGCTCCTCCCAAATCGCCGGGCAGGCGGTAACCGAGGCCACGCGCACGAACGACACCGTCCGCGGCTTGGCCGACGCGGCGCAAAAGATCGGCGACGTGGTCAGCCTGATCACCAACATCGCCAGCCAGACCAACCTGCTGGCGCTGAACGCCACCATCGAGGCGGCGCGCGCGGGCGAGGCCGGCAAGGGCTTCGCCGTGGTGGCCGGGGAGGTCAAGAGCCTGGCGAGCCAGACTGCCAAGGCGACCGACGAGATCGCCGCGCAGATCGCCGCGATCCAGGACGCGACCAGCGGCGCCGTCACCGCCATCGCCGGCATCGGCGGGACCATCACCCAGATCAACGACGTCTCGACGATGATCGCCGCCGCCATCGAGGAACAGGGGGCGGCAACCAACGAGATCTCCCGCAACGTCCAGCAGGCCGCGGCCGGCACGCAGGAGGTGTCGGGCAACATCGTCCAGGTGACGCAGACCGCCGGGGAGACGGGCTCGGCCGCGCAGCAAGTGCTGGGTGCCGCCGGCGAGTTGGCGCAGCAGGCGGAAACCCTGCGGCATGAGGTCGAGCGCTTCCTCGCCTCGATCAAGGCCGCGTGACGGCCGGCCGCCGGGGCACCCCCCGCCGCGCGGCGGGGGGCGCGGCGGGGGGCGCCGCGGCGGCGCCGGTCACGCTCACATGCTCTTCCAGAAGAAGTACGCGGTCATCGCCAGACCCACGGCGATGACGAACTTGCGCAGGACCGGCGGCGGGATGCGGCGGGCCAGTGCAGCACCGGCGTAGCCGCCGGCGACGCAGGCGCCGGTCATGATGATGGCCTCGGTCCAGTACACCGCCCCGCCGGCCACGAAGGCGACCACCGCCACCGCGTTCAGGCAGCCGGACAGCAGCACCTTGATGCCGTTCATGGCGTGCAGGTTGGTCAACC
>NZ_DASPMG010000195.1:0-15567 GCF_035627195.1 Azospirillum sp. | reverse complement strand
GGACAGCGGCGTCGGCCACCCGGCCGTCCACCGCCGCCAGCGCCGAGAAGGGCGGGTTCATCAGCACCACCGTCGGCCGGACCGCGGCATTGAGATGGTCATGGATATTGGCCGCGTCGAAGCGGGCCACCGGGACGCCGGGGAACAGGCGCTCCAGCAGGGCGGCGCGGGTGTCCGCCAACTCGTTGAGGGCGAGACCCGCCCCCACCTGCTCGGCAAAGACGGCGAGCAGGCCGGTGCCGGCGGAGGGCTCCAGCACCCGGTCGGCCGGGGTGAGCGCGGCGGCGGCGGCCACCACGCCGGCCAGCGGCAGCGGGGTGGAGAACTGCTGCCGGGCCTGGCTCTCTTCGGAGCGGCGGGTCTGGCTGGGCAGCAGCGCCGCCACCCGTTCCAGCATGGCCAGAAACGTCGCCGGGCTGGCGGCGCGGGTCTGCATTGCCGGGCCAAAGCGGCGCAGGAACAGCACCTGCGCCGCCTCGGCGGCGTCGTACGCCAGCTTCCAGCTCCAGGCGCCCTCGGCGTCGGAGCCGCCGAACGCCGCGGTCATCGCGGCGCGCAGCGTGCCGGCGTCGAGGACACGACCGCGTTCGAGGCCGGGCCGCAGCCGTTCCGCGGCGGCGAGCAGGGCCGCCGCGCTGTTCACCGGGGCCGGAGGACGGGGGGTGTCGGTTTGGAGGTCGGCGGTCAGGGTCATGGCGGAGGGTCCGGGAGAGCGGGGGGCCAGCGGCCGGCGGACGCTCTCTCGATCCGCTCCGGCTCACCCCGCCCCCGCCGCCCTCGCCCTCTACCCGCCGGGATCGAACGGTGGGTCGTAAAGCTCGTAGGGATTGCCGTCGGCCAGGTGCCCGAAGGGGGTGAGCACCACTTGGCCGCCGTCCCGAACGACGGCGCACAGAATGAAGCGGGCCGCGCCGGTGCGGGCGTCGGTGCCCTGCACCAGCGCCAGATCGCCGGCGGTCGCGGCGCGCAGCAGCGTGTTGAAGTTCGTCTTCGCGTGATCGGGGATCGCCATGGCGGGTCTCCGGAAGGATGCGGGCCGGAGCGGAGCGGCCGGAGCCGCTCCGCGGTGTGCGCCTCACGCGGCGGCCGCTTCGGTGCGGTCCGCGTCGTCCCCGGCGTCCGGGCTCTCCCCGGCGCCGGTCAGGAAGGCCGGCAGGGGGGTGCCGCCACCGTCCGGTTCCACGGCGGCGGCGTTGGTCTCACCGCCGGCCCCGCCGGAGGCGCTCGCGTCCAGCGGCCGGCGCAGCGGTTCGGGCAGCCAGCCGCTCCCGGCCAGCAGCCGCTCGGCTTCCCTGGCCATGTCCGGCTTGCGCAGGTGGTCGATCAGCTGTGCCGCTTCAGGCCCGCGCGCCTCGCGCACCGCCTCCAGGATGCGCGCCTTCGGCACCCGGCCGAGGTAGCTGTCCACCGTCGCCGTCCAGCCGGCCGCCGCCATGTCGAGGCCGACCGCCTCGGCCAGCACGTCGGCGTGGGCGGCGCGCTGCGGCGCGCGGTTCCAGGGCTCGTGGACGGCGTTGAGGCCGAAGGAGACGCAGTGGGC
Source organism: Azospirillum sp. (assembly GCF_035627195.1). Classification (GTDB taxonomy): domain Bacteria; phylum Pseudomonadota; class Alphaproteobacteria; order Azospirillales; family Azospirillaceae; genus Azospirillum. The sequence goes on along the minus strand of NZ_DASPMG010000195.1, from coordinate 14,027 downwards.
GAGCAGGGCCGCCCGGCTGTCGCCGTCGAACCCCGCCAGCGCTTCCCACAGGGCCTCCGGCTCCTCCGGCAGCTGGCAGCTCCAGGCGCGCTGGCGGGCGTCGATCGCCCGGGCCGCGGCGCTGGCGGCGAGGTCGGGCGGCTGCACCCCGAAGCCGGCGCTCCTCACCTCCAGCTCCAGGCACGACGCGCCGGGGCGCTGGGTGAAGGTGCGCAGGCACAGCGCGTGCAGCGCCGCCAGGAAGGCGGTGTCGGGGTCGTTGGCCAGCGCGTCGCGCAGCGCCAGCGTGCGGTGCACGCTCAGCTCGATCAGCAGCCGCTCGGGCAGCGGCCGCGGCCCCTCGTCCTCCTCCGGCGTCGCCGGCCCGGCGTCCGGCACCGGAGCCGACACGCTGGCAGCGCCCGTGATGGCGGCCGGCTGGGCGGCCACCGCCCCACCACCGCCGGCCGGGTCGGCGGGCGTCTCCGCGCCGCCGGTCGGCACCACCGGCTCGACCGGTGCCTCGTCCTCCGGCCGCACGTAGCCGCGGTCGACCTGGAGCCGGCCCTCGGCGTCGACACTGACGAACACCCCGGCCCGCGCCACCTCGGCGCTCTCGTAGACCAGCGGCCGCTCCTCCAGCCCCCGCAGCTCCAGGTCGATCGCGCCCAGACGCCGCGCCGCCGCTTCCAGCTCCTCCGCTTCCGCCGGCTCGCTCGCCTCCAGCCGCTCGTACTCGGCGTGCAGCGCATCATAGGTTGCCTGCTCCGCCTCGCTCAGCGGCACCGGCTCGCCGGCCAGACGGCGCAGCCCCCGGCTGTGGCCGTAGGGAAAGGCCAGCGCCACCTCCACCCACCTCCAGCCCTCCGCCTGCACCGTGGCCGCCTCGGCCTCCAGCTTCTCGGCGACCAGCCGGTCGAGCAGCGCCGGGTCCTGCAGCCAGCCGCCGTCGTCGTGCTGGAAGAGGTCGCGCATCACCGCTCCGCCGGCCGCCTCGTAGGCTTCCACGCCGACGAACAGCGCCCGCTTGTCCGACGCCCGCACCGCGCCTTCGGTGAGCAGCCGGCGGATCTGGTAGGGCTCGTGGCTGTAGGCGCGCGACAGCGCCTCCCACACCTGCTCCTGGCGGGCGTGGTCGCCGCTGACGGTGAAGGCCATCAGCTGGTCCAGCGTCATGCGGTCCTCGGCGTAGGCGTCGAGCAGCGCCGGTGCGACGGCGGCCAGCTTCAGGCGCTGCCTCACCACGGCGGGGGCGACGAAGAAGCGGGCGGCGATCTCCTCCTCGCCCAGCCCGGCCCCGCGCAGGGTCTGGAAGGCGCGGAACTGGTCGAGCGGGTGCAAGGGGGCGCGCTGGACGTTCTCGGCCAGCGAGTCCTCCTCGGCGCTGCCGGCGGTGCGCACGACGCAGGGCACCGGCTGCGTCCTGCTCATGCGCTTCTGCTTGACCAGCAGCTCCAGCGCCCGGAAGCGGCGGCCGCCGACCGGCACCTCGAAGACACCGGTCTCGGCGCCCTCGGCGTCGAACACCGGGCGGACGGCGAGGCTGTGCAGCAGGGTGCGCCGGGCGATGTCCTCGGCGAGCTCCTCGATGGAGACGCCGGCCTTGACCGTGCGGACGTTGGCCTGTGACAGCACCAGCCTGTTGAAGGGAATGTCGCGCGAGGCGTTGAGGACGATCCTGGACGTGGCCATGGTGGGGTTCTCCGCGACGGGCGGCCGGGAGCCTCTCTCCCGACCTCCTTCACCCGTCACCCGATCCCCCGCCCTCCTCTGCCTCTGCCCCAGGCGCGGCTCCGCAACCGGCCGGCGCTTCCCATCCTGCCCGAACGGCCGCTTGCCGGAGAGCCCCGCCACGCGCATCATCCCGGCCAGGTTCGGCGGAACCGTTCGGGGAGGGTTCTGGTGTTCATGGTCGACGAGGCGATGGCCGCAGCGGTGCGCCGGGCTTTCGACGAACGGGGCGAATGGCCGGTGGTGGCGGAACTGCGGCGCCACGTGTGCATCGACGACAACGCCGAGGCCCTGCGGGTGGTGCGGACCATCGCCTCATGGCGCCGCTCTCCGGAAGCGTCCGAGCGGCCGCCCGCCTGAACGTCCGGTCTCACCACGCTGCCGGGACGGACCGCCTCACCCACGCCGTGCGCCGACGATCAGGGGGACCGGGAGCTGCACACCGCACAGGCCCTCGCATTCTTTGGGCCAGAGATCGAGCTGGCCGCGGTCGGCATCGGTCGCCAGATCCGCCTCGTCGAGCGGCACGGCCGAGCGGTGGAGATGGACCTCGCCGCGGATGCCGCGAAAACCGGTGCGGATGGCCCGGTCCACCGCCACGGCGTCGGCCCGGGCGTCGGGATCGCCGTCGCGCAGCCGCGCCAGTGGGCCGTCGGAGTGGAAGGGGCAGCCGATGCAGGCGCTGCGGGGTGGCTCCGGATAGCCGTGCCGGGCCAGCCAAAGCAGGCAGTCGCGCCGCGTCATCCGGCGCTCGACCAGCGGCCAGCGGTTGACCTGCCAGCCCGCGACCGACGGCTTCACGCGCGCCGCCTCCTCGAGCGAAATCCCCAGCCACTCCTCTGCCATCGCAACCGTGGGCGAGCGCCGGCCGGCGATCCCGGCCAATTCGCGCACCTTGCGGCGGATCGGCACAACCTTGCAGTCGCCGGTGCGCTGTCTGCGGATCATGCCAATGGCGACGCGGCCGGCCGGCAGGACGCGCGTGCCGACGACGACCGTCCCGCCCTGGCCGTCTTCGCCGACGAGCGGGACCACGGTCCCGGGTGGGGTGACGGTGCGGGTGTCGGCGGGGATGGACGCCCGGTGTTGCCCCCGCGCCCCGGCCAGGAGGTCGGCCCGAAGATCGCCGGCCGAGACGACGTGGACCGGAATGGGCAGCACCCCCGGCGCCATCAGCCAGGCGAGGTGGGGGTAGACGACCTGCGGCTTCCAGCCGGTGTCGGCGAAAACGGCACAGTCGGGCATCGGGCCGATGATGCCGTGCGCCGCCATCAGGGCCAGGGTGGTGGACTGGACGCCGGCGCCGAGACTGGGGACGCGCAGCCGGATCGTCCCCGCCGCCGGCTCGGGCGGCTGGCACCGTGAGGAGAGCGCGCCCATCACACGGACTCCCGCTCGTCACCGGCCGCGGGGGCGGCTTCGGGCAGGGAGCCGAGGAGGTAGTCGGCCGCCTTGCTGGCTTGGCTGGCGGCGCGGACGATGGCGTGATCGTCCGCGCGAAGGACGTCCAACCACGCACCGAGGTAATCGGCGTGGCGGACGGTGGGGACGATGCCGAGCGCCGCGCAGAGAAAGGCGGCCGAAATTTCGGCAATCAGTTCCTCGAAGGCGTACTTGCGGGAGCCGAAAGACCCGGACAGATCCCTGTTCAGCCGTTCCGGGTGACCGCTGCTGTGGCTCAGCTCATGGAGAGCCGTTCTGTGCCAGTTGACGGGCTCGAAGAAGGCCTGCGGCGGCGGCACCTGCACGTAGTCGTGCCGGGGGCTGTAGAAGGCCCGGGTGCCGCCGATGCGGACATCCACATCGCTGGCGCGGATCAGCGCCTCGGCCCGCGGCAGGATCAGCCCCTCCGGGATTGGCGGCGGCGCCACGGCGATGCTGTCGGGCAGGTCCTCGCATTGGTCGCAGTTGAAGACCGTGAAGCGCTTCAGGAAGGGGACTGACTGGGGTTCGTCCCCGGTGTCCCGCGCGCGCCGGCGCTCGTCGTCGGAAATGAAACGGTCGGCGTAGACGACGGTGGTGCCGCGCTCACCCTTGCGGACGTGGCCGCCCAGAGCCAAAGCCTGACGGAAGGTGAGCCAGCCCTGGCCGGAGAAGCCGCGGGCGACGACGGCGCCCCACAGGATGAGCACGTTCACGCCGGTGTAGGCGCGTCCGGTGGCGGCGTTGCGGGGCAGGCCGAGCGGGGCGGAAGTGGCCGGGGTTCCCCAGGGCTGGACCCAGGGCAGCCGGCCGGCCTCCAGTTCGGCGATGATGCGGGCGGTGATCTCGGCATAGAGGTTGCTCCGGTCGGCGCCGGAGCGGACGGTTGGCGCGGTGTCGGGCATGGCGGGTCTCCGCGACGGGCCGGCCGGAAGCCTCTCTTCCAACCCCGAAGCCCGTCACCGAGAGCCCGCCCCGTCTCTCCCTCTTCCCCACTCGACGGCGAGGACGGATGACCGCTCGCCGCCGGCTTCCTGCGTCCGTCCGTGGTCGGCACGTGGCCGCCTCACCATGCGATCAGAAGGAATGCGAGAGCCGATCCCACGAAGCGTGATCCCCACCCGTGAGAGCGGGCTCACCAGCAATCACCCGGCACTCCGGATCCCGCGTCCCGGCGACGGGATCTCGGGCGGCTGGGTCGGTGATCGGCCCGGCTGAAAGCGGCTGGTCGCTACGCGGCGGCCACCTTGCCGAAGCGGACGTCAGCGCCGTCCACCTCCATGCGGTGCAGGACACAGGGAAGCTTGCACGCCTGACCGAACTTGCGGACGTGCTGACGCGCGACGCGCAAGGGTAGGGAGGCTGACGAGGTGGGTGGCCGGACTGCCGAGGTGCCCACGGTGGGCGGGCATACGCGGCTGTTATGCATGGACGGGGCCGACAAGGCGGCCAACTGTATGGAGTCGGCGGCAGAGCTGCCAACGCCGGGCGACCACGTGTGGTGGCAGGGGCGCCATACCCGCTGGATGCCGCAGGATTGCCGCTTCACCGAATGGCCGCACGCTCGCGTCGGCTATCGCTTCGATCCGCAGCGCTGCCCCGGCGTCGGCCCGCCGGCCCGAGGCTGCCCGCGGACCCGGCCGAGCTGCGCACCACTCCGGCGATCCAGGCCGCCGCCGCGTGGCGGGCAGAGCAACGGCGCGAGGCGCCACGTTGGTGAGCGAGGCATGGACACGCCGCGCTGTGCGGGCATCGTGTGCCTGGAGCGCGCCGCCTTCGCCGGGCAGTTTGGAAGGCTGGCGGCAGAAGAGGAGGAGGGCGGGGCGTGACGCACGGCCACGCCCCGCCAGGGATCAGGACTCGCCCAGCCGCCGCCGGATCTCGGCTATGCGGGTGTCGAGGGCGGCCCGCTGTCGCTCCAAGCGCCGCAACTCGCGGCGCAGCAGCATCTCCGCCGCCGTCTCGTCGGGCTTGGCGCTGCTCGCCCTTTTGAATTCGCTCACCGCCTCGCGTTGCGTCGCCGGTGTGATGAGGCCGGCCCGGAACGCTTCCTCGCGCAGCGGCTCGGGCAGCGTGGAGATCTCGTAGACGGTGGAGTAGGAGGGCGGCAGCAAGGCGATGCGCTCAGGGGCGCGCAGGGCCTCGTCGCGGATGAAGCGGGCCGCCGCCATGAGCTTGTGGGCGACGCCGCGCTTGAAGGGCAGGGTGGCCTCCACCCAGGCGATCCACTCGCCGCCTTCCAGTTTCAAGCGCTCCTGGGCGTCGATCAGCAGTTCGCCGATTTCGACGAACCGGCGCTCGTTCTCGAACCACAGCCGGCTGATCTCATCGCGGAACTGTTCGGCCGTGGTGAGCATGACGCGTGCCCGGTCGATGGCCTCCACGCGCGTGTCGGTGCGCAGCTGGCCCTTGGTGAGCTTGAACGGGGCCGCCTTGGTCGTCATGCCATCCCCGCTCGGCTGGAGAGATACTTCCACACGGCCGTCATGTCCTCAGCGCTTTTGAGCCCGGTCACTTCCATGACGCCGAGGCCGCGTTCGCCGGCCCGGTGCACTTCCGTGAGATCGGGAATCTCGACCGGGCAGACGTCGGCGCCCAATGCAGCGAGGCGGCGCCGGGTGGTGGCGGTATCGGAAACGCGCGGCTTGACGCGCGACAGCACGGTGACCACCGGTTTGCGCAGCGGTGCCAGGAAGTCGAGCAGCTTTTCGGTTGAGCTGCGGTCTTTCTGATTGGGTTGGCAGGGCACCACGACGATGTCGGCGGCCAGGGCCAGCAGCTTGTAGGCGGCCGGATAGGCCTCGATACCAGGCGGCGTGTCGATCACCAGGACCTCGCACGGCTCGTCTGGCGTCAGAGCGTCGGTGATGGCCTGCGCAGCCGCACGCACGGCTTCCGGCCCCTCGATTTCGGCGGCGGCGAGCGCCTCGTGCATGCCTTTGAGCGGGCGGGCGTACATGCCCACCGGCGTGGCCTCGTCCGGACGGGCTTGCCACCATTCCGCCAGCTGAGCCTGAGCGTCGGTGTCGTAGCCAGCCGTGGGATGCCCCGCGAGCGCCGCAGCGACAAGGAGGTTCTGTGCCAGCGTGGTCTTGCCCGACCCGCCCTTAAGGTTGGTGATCAGGAAGCGTTTCGGCGCCGGCGACGGCGCAAGCGGCTGCATCGTGTTTCACCCGTGAGACATGGCCGGTGATGTTTCACCCGTGAGACACGAGCGCGCGAAAAAATGCCGCCGGTGTGTCTCACGGTGAGACGGTGGAGAGCATACACACCGAAAGAGGTAGCCGCCAGTGGCAATGCACCGGAGTATAGCGCGACACGCGCCGTGCGCGCGGTCGTTAGCAGGTGATCAGACCGATCCTGAAGATCTTCGAGAGCAGAAGGCCGATGGGTCGGGCCGGGGTGATATGGGAGATCCGTGTGACGCGGCTTGACGTGGCACCGAGCCGCAGCCGTTCGGGCGCCTGCCGTGTGACGAAGCGGCGGACATGCCGGGATGTCGGTCTGTTCGTGCTATCCACCGCTGGCGTCGGCCGCGCAACCCGCTGGTCAGCATGATGCTGCACCAGGGCGGCTCGCAGCACGAACAGGTGCCCGGCCAGTTCTGGGGGGATGCCGGGGGGCTGACATCACTCCAGACCTCTCGAACCACATCGGGGACGATGTGGTCGGATTCCGTGTTGCTGGCGTCGATCGCTTTGATTTGTCGCCGACCGTGACACGGTACCAAGCGGAGAGCGTGCCGGTGGTGCCGGTCCCAAAACTTGGCACGAAGGGCTTCTGGCACAGGTCGGGGTGGTGTGCGGTGGGGGGCGTCACAAGAGTACGAGGCAACGTGTCACCAAAGTACGCGCTGGCCCGTCACAAGAGTACGCGCCCCAACGCGGCCGATCAGATCAGCAGCCGCGCGGTGCGCCCAAGAATGGGGGGGCGGGACGGGTGCAGGACGAGCCCGGTGTCGTCCACCTCGACCTTGGCGTCTGGGTAGACCGCCAGGGCCTCCCGCAATGGTTCGAGGAAGCGGGCCTTGAATTGCCGGAGCTGAGCATAGCCGCCGCCGAACTGCTGGTAGAGCGCGGCCCAGGTGACGGGCGTCGGGCGCTCCAAGGAGTGCAGCCGGTAGGCAAGCCAGATGTAGGCGTCGATGGCGGTGGAGTTGTTGGCGATCTGCCGCAGCGCCGGCTCGGCGACCGGCACCGGATGGTCGCGCAAGGCGGTGAAGAAGGAGTCGCTGAGCCGGACGGTGTCGACCCACAGCCGCATCTGCTGGTCTTCCTCGTCCTGTTCGTAGAGCTGTATTCCGCCCCTGACGATGCTGTCCTTCTGGAACCGGGCGCTGCCGCGGTCGTGCCAGATAAAGGTGAGGTTGCATGCGGAGATGCGGTTGGCCTGATCCCGGACGTCCCGATACTGCTTGCCGCCGCCGGACACGCCCATGCGTCCCATCCATTCACGCATGGAGGCGCCCAGCTCGACCTCAGGACTGTTGGTCTGGATGGCCCGGGTCTGCAGGTAGAGGATGATGAGGCGCGCGCGCGAGCCATAGGGTACGCCGTAGAGCTGTGTGGCACCGTCGCGACTGGGCAGCACGCCGGGTTCAACCACGAGCCGCACCTGGTGTCCCTGGCGTTCCCAGCGCTGATCGTCGGGAAGCTTTCGATGGGGCAGGGCGGTGAGGCAGAATCCACTGTAGGTGATGCCAAGGGTTGGATTCTCGATGGCGAGCATGGCGGCGGCCATATCGACGAGGTGACGTTCCTCGGCGGGCACCAACCGGCGGGCTTCGTCACGGCCATGCTGCCGGACGAGATCATGAATCTCGGCCATGCTTTCCTCTCTGTGTGCCGGCACCATGCCGTGCTCGCGCGGTCAGAGGCAACACGTACTTTTGTGACGGGGCTAATTGAAGAAGTTATTTGGTATCTACTACTTGCTTCGTCGCAAGAGTACGCGGGATAACCCGAGTCGCGTCGAGTCGCGCGTCACAAGAGTACGCTGGCGGTGTCACAAGAATACGGGGGATAAACCGGTTGGCATGTTTGCCATTTCCTTGGTGGATGGCGAATCGGTGGACCGTCACAAGAGTACGCAGGGAGCCAAGGGCGGAGGGCCGTGATGCTGTCACAAGAGTACGCGCTGGCGTGCCGCGGGGGCAGGGTGGGGGGTGTCACAAGAGTACGAGGCGGCGGCGTCACAAGAGTACGTGGGCTGGCCGGCCGGGGCGGAGCAACGCCGCAGCCCCGGTGCAGGAGGTGAAGACATAAGGGATCCCATGTGGCCCGGCGCTGGCGGAATCGGTGACGGGCGTCACAAGAGTACGAGTCGCGGGCCGACGCTGCCGGAGTCCGGGGCGTCACAAGAGTACGTATCGATGAGTCGGCCGCCGTCAGAGCCCCTGCCGGACGCGGGCAACCCATCGGCCCGCTTCATTGGCGTTGCGGGGGGCAACCCGCGGCCGCTGGCGCGCCGGGCGGGACCGGGTGGCACTGGAGCGGGTGCGGCAGGCCGTGGGGGAGGGTGGCGATGGAATTGCAAGCGGCGCTGGTGCGCGAGCGCAAGGCATGCCGGCGTCGCTCGGATCATCGTGAGAACCCCGCTGCGGTGGACGGCGGCGGCTGGGAAGCGGCTGCCTGCAGCCGCCAGCCATGGCAGACAAACAACCTTTACCACAGTCCACTCCTGGTTGCTATAATGTAGGTTGCCATGATAACCTTCAGCAAGATGGCGTGACACGGCCGCTCGTTGAAGGTTATGCCCCTATGCGCCGCGAAGACCTGTGCCATGACGTTCGCCAGCGGCTCGTCCGCCTGCCCGAACCGCACCACGCGCACTACGGTGTCGTGCCGCTGCCGCCACCGGAAGACGCGGTGCCGCTGGGCTCGGTGCTGGCGCGCAGCGAGGCCGCCAACCAAGCCCTCGCCCGCGTCGACGCACTGGCGGCCGGCCTGCGCGACCCGTACCTGCTGAGCCGCGTGCTGACGCGGCGTGAGGCGGTGTCGAGCGCCGGCATCGAGGGCACCAATTCGACCCTCGACGAACTGCTCGTCGTCGAAGAGACGGACGACGGAGGCGCGACGGCGGCGGCCGTGCAGGTGCGGGATTACGCCAGGGCGCTCGACCGGCTGATTCCCTGCGCGCAGACGCAGCGGACGGCGATCTTCACGCTCGACCTGGTGCGGCATCTGCACCGCTCCGTGATGACGGGGGACGCTGCGTACAAGGACGTGCCCGGTGACCTCCGCCGGGTGGTGGTGTGGATCGGTGGTGCGGGAATCGCGTATTCGACCTTCAACCCGCCGCCGCCCGCCGCGGTGCCGGCGTGCCTCGATCAGAACCTCGAATACCTGCGGAACGAGGGGATGCAGGCCATGACGCAGGGCATCCTGACCCGCATGGCGATCGGGCACGCCCATTTCGAAGCCGTGCACCCGTTCCGCGACGGCAATGGCCGCGTCGGCCGCTTGCTGCTGCCGCTGATGATGGCGGCCGAGGGGCGCGTGCCGCTCTATCTCAGCCCGTACATCGAGGCACACAAGCAGGCGTACTATGACGCCCTCAAGGCTGCGCAGCAGCGTCTCGAGTGGCACGTGCTGGTCGGCTTCCTGGCCGACGCGGTGGTGGCGACGGTGGACGAACTCATGGAGACGCGCCGCGCCTTGGCGGAGCTCCGTGACATCTGGCTGCGGCGCCGGACGTTCCGCGGCGGCTCGGCGGCGCTGCGCGCCCTCGACCTGCTGCCGCACTACCCGGTGATCACCGTCAACCGGCTGGCCAAGGAACTCGGCGTGACGTTCCGCGCGGCCGACACGGCGGTTCAGCTGCTGGAGCGGGCCGGCATCCTGACGGAGCGGACCGGCTACCGGCGCAACCGGCTGTTCACCGCGACCGAGGTGCTCACGGTGATCAACCGGCCCTTCGGCGCCGAGCCGGCGCTGCCCGGCTCCGGTTCGGAGACCGACTGACGGGTGTTGAAAACGCAACGCGAAGAGACAGGGGCGGCCATGCCCGGCACCGAGGGCCGGTGCCGGTTGCGCAGCATCGTGGGCCGAAGGCCAAGCGTGTGAGGCAACACAGCACGTCGCCGTCCAGACCCACACGGCCTCCGGCACCGTGCGCCTCAGCCACCCGATGCCAGTCCCGTGAGCATTCACGCCGCGTCGGCGCGCGACGATCAGCGCGGCGCCAATGGCTGGCGTGCGCCGGCGGATCAGAGGGGCGATGATCGCAATGGGGGCTGGTCTCGCGACCGGAGGGCCGAACGCATGAAATGATACCAAACTTGTGCATGACTTCCGTAGCCGAAGGGTGTTGGTGGGGTGGCGCGCCGGTGGTGGAGGGTGTCAGGGCACGTTCATTCCTGGAATCGTGAACGTTCATCGGTGGATTGGGCAATGTGGACCGTCGAAAGGTGGATTCCGTGGCCCGCACGCTCCCCTGCCACCACCGCATAAAGCCGCTGGAACGCTGGCTTTGATGGTGCTGTCGGGGTGATCGCGCAAGGGCCGTTGCTGGCCATTCCGGCCTTTCCTCGGCCTGTTCAGACGGCGTGTACAGACGGACAAACAATGGCTTGGGGCGTGGTGCAGAGTGTGCGTCCATGCTTATCCGGGTGGATGAAGCGTACCGCGTTTCTGTACACTGGGCCGGCCGGACGCACTCGCGCACGGCTTTCTCCAGTCCGGTGTCCCGGCCGGCCCAACATCCCGCTGTTCGGAGCCCTCCGCCCATGGCCCTCGTCGGCTACGCCCGCGTCTCCACCGAAGACCAGACCACCGACCCGCAGATCATGGCCCTGCAGCAGGCCGGCTGCGCGACGATCTTCAAGGAGCACGCCTCCGGCGGCGACCGCTCCCGCCCGCAGCTCGCCAAGGCGCTGGCCAGCCTGTGCAAGGGCGACACGCTGGTGGTCGCCCGCATCGACCGCCTGGCCCGCTCGCTCGCCCACCTCCTGGAGGTGATCGACGGGCTGGACAAGCGCGGCATCGGCTTCCGCTCGCTCGGCGACCCGATCGACACCACCAGCCCGCAGGGGCGGTTCACGCTGCAGATCCTCGGCGCCGTGGCGGAGTTCGAACGCGCGCTGATCCGGGAGCGCTCGAAGGCCGGGCTGAAGGCGGCCGTCGCCAAGGGGAAAAAGCCCGGCAACCCCGGCCTGCGCCGGCGCGATCCGGATGCGCTGCGGAAGGTCGCCGCCGCCCGCGAAGCCCGGCTGGACGAGAAGGTGATCGCGCGGGCGCCGGAGTTCCTGCTCACCGTCGAGGCGCTTCGCCCGGCTGCCTCCTGGGACACGGTGGTGCGGGCGCTGGACACCGCCGGCAAGGTGCGGCCCTGGGACGGCAAGCCGTGGACGCGCAACAGCCTGATCCGGGCGGTGCGGCGGCTCGCCGGCGACGGGCTGGTCCGCGCCACCGTGCTCGACGCCGCACCGAAAAAGGTGGACAGCAACGACCTGGTGCTGATGGTCGCCGGCATCGCCCGCACCGAACCCGGCCTGACCCTCGACGGCATCGCCCGGCGTCTCCAGGCGATGGGGCAGCGCACACCGCGAGGCGGGCTGCGGTGGAGCCGGTCGTCGGTGAAGCACCTCCTGGACAGGGCCAGGGAGGAGGGGCTGATCCGTGATGCGGGAGCCCCTGCCGCGTGAGTGCCCATGGCTTGAACCAGATGGCCTGAACCAGACCGATTGTGTCGTTCGTCGCTCGACAGAGACGCGTCCCGCCTAATTCTCGCCAAGGGCTTATCTCATGATCCTTCTGGCTCACACCGCGGGCGGGGAGGCTGCTCTACACACCTCCCCGCAGTGGCCACGCTTCAGCTTGGCACCACCAGGATGTCGGTGGCGCTGAGCATGGTGACGTTCAGCGTGGCGAGCGCCACCGCCGCCCCGGCGCCCGACCCATCGGCGTCGAACGACAGCACCCCGGTCGTGGTGTTGAAGACGAACCAGTCGTCACCGTCCGCCGCCGCGTCCAGCGTGAAGTTGGACGCCGACAGCGCCCCCGCCGGCACGCTGCCGAAGTTTGGCCCCACCACCGCGATGCGGTCCTCCCCCGCCGTGAAGTCGGTCACCGTGTCGCCGCCCTCGGCCGGTGCAACGATCACGAACAGGTCGCTGCCCGCCCCGCCCGTCAGCGTGTCCGCCCCGGCGCCGCCGTTCAGCACGTTGTCCGCGCCGTTGCCGGTCAGCGTGTTGTCCAGGCCGTTGCCGGTGCCGTCCACCGCCGCCGTGCCCTCCAGCACCAGCCCCTCGACCTCGCCGCCCAGCGTGTAGGTCAGCGCCGTGCGCACCGTGTCGCTGCCGCCGCCGGCCGTCTCGCTCACCACGTCGCCGGCATCGTCCACCACATAGGTGTCGCCGCCGCCGCCGCCGGCCATGGTGTCGGCGCCCGCCTCGCCGTCCAGCACGTTGGCGGCCCCGTTGCCGGTCAGCGTGTTGGCCTGCGCGTTGCCGGTCCCGTCGATGGCGGCGGTGCCGGTCAGCGTCAGGTTCTCCACCTCCGCTGACAGCGCATAGCTGGCCGTGCTCTGCACCGCGTCGATGCCTTCGCCGGCCAGTTCGGTGACCACCTCGACGCTGCTGTCCACGATGTACAGGTCGTCGCCCGCCCCGCCCTCCAGCGTGTCGTCACCCGCCGCCCCGCTCAGCGTGTCGTTGCCGTCCAGCCCCTGAAGGAGGTTGGCGGCACCGTTGCCGATCAGGATGTTGGCCTCGGCGTTGCCGGTGCCGTTCACCGCCGCGCTGCCGGTCAGCGTCAGGTGCTCGAACTCCGCCGCCAGCGTCCAGCCAACCGTGCTGCTCACCGTGTCGGTGCCCTCGCCGGCCAGTTCGACCAGCACGTCACCGGCGTTGTCGACGCTGTACAGGTCGTTGCCGGTGCCGCCGACCAGCGTGTCGCCGCCGCCGCCGCCGTTCAGCGTGTCGTTGCCGCCATAGCCCTCCAGCCGGTTGGCGGCGCCGTTGCCGCTCATCACGTTGTTGGCGGCGTTGCCAAAGCCGTCGATGGCGGCCGATCCGGTCAGCGTCAGGTTCTCCAGCGTGGCGCCCAGCGTGTGGGTGATGGAGCTGCGCACCCGGTCGATGCCTTCCCCGGCGTTCTCGGTGACCACGTCGCCGACGTCGTCCACCTGATAGACGTCGTTGCCCAGGCCGCCGGTCATCACGTCGGCGCCCGCACCGCCGCTCAGCGTGTCGTTGCCCGCGTCGCCGACCAGCGTGTCGGCCGCCGCCCCGGCGACGATCAGGTTGTTGCCGGCGTTGCCGGTCAGCGCCGCCGGTCCGGTGCCGGTGTAGGTCAGGGTCTCCACGTTCGCGGCCAGCGTGTAGGTGTTCAGCGCCGTGCGCACCTCGTCGGTGCCGCTGCCCGTGCCGGTGCCCTCCACCACCGCGTCGGCGGCGTCGGCGACCAGATACACGTCGTTGCCGCCCCCGCCGGCCAGCGTGTCCGCCCCCGCACCGCCGTCCAGCGTGTCGGCGCCCGCCGCACCGCTGATCACGTTGTTGCCGGCGTTGCCGGTCAGCGCCCCGGCGGCGGAACCGGTGTAGGTCAGGTTCTCGACCTCGGCGCCCAGCGTGTAGGCGGTGAGCGTGGTGCGCACCTCGTCGGTGCCCTGGCCCGCGGCCTCGGCGACCACGTCGCCGGCATCGTCCACCGCGTAGACGTCGTCGCCCGCACCGCCGCTCAGCGTGTCGGCGCCGGCCGCACCGTCCAGCGTGTCGGCGCCAATACCGCCGGTGATGACGTTGGCCGAGGCGTTGCCCGTACCCGCAAAGGCGCCGGTGCCGACGAAGGTGAGGTTTTCGACGTGCTCGTCCAGGGTGTAGCTGTTGGCGGTGACGCGGGCCTCGTCGGTGCCGCCGCCGGCCGCCTCGCCGATGCGGTCGCCGCTGTCGTCGA
>NZ_DASPMG010000194.1:0-13149 GCF_035627195.1 Azospirillum sp. | reverse complement strand
GGTGTTGGCGAAGTCCTTGGCCTCGATCCCGCCTTTGGCGTCCTGGCCCTTCTTCAGCTCGTACACGCCGTCGTCCAGGAAGCAGACGTGGACGTCCTGGTCGAACATCGCGGCGATGAGGATCATCTCCAGCACCTCAAGCGCGTAGATGGTGCCATGCGGCGCCTTGCGGTTGAGGTACATGAACTTCTTCATGACGGGTTCGTCGCTCATGGCTTCCTTCCTCCCCGCTCAGTCGCCGAAGGTCATGAGGCGGTCGGCGTCGATGCCGGCCTCCACGAGCTGGCCCAGGCCCGTGATGCGGAAGCCGGGCGCCAGCACCTCCTCCTTGATGCCGCGGCGCAGGCCGGCGGCGACGCAGACGGCGAGGTCCAGGCCGTGCTTCTCCGCCAGCGCCGACCAGCGCTTGACGATGTTGCGGTCGTCCTGCGGCGGGTCGGACAGCTTGTTCCCGTTCAGCACGCCGTCGTAGTAGAAGAAGACCCGCACCACCTCGTGCCCCATGTCGAGGGCGGCCTTGGTGAAGTGGTAGGCGCTGTCCGACGCCTGGTGGTTGTAGGGCCCCTCGTTGACGAGAATGGCGAACTTCATGGCTCTGCCCTCCCCTTAGAAGCGGAGCTGGGCCGAGGCGTTGAGGCTCGCGCGGCCGCCACGCCAGTTGTCCAGGTGGTACTTGGTGAAGGGCAGGCCGGTCAGTTCGAAGAAGCGCGCCCAGCCGATGCGGTCGATCCACTCGCCCATCCGTTCCCACGGCTTGGCGTTTTCCTTGTAGGCGTAGAGGATCTGCTTGACGATGCCGGCGGCTTCCGGCCAACGCGGGGCGTTGTTGGGGATGCCGGCGGCGACCAGCTTATGGAAGGTCGGCTTGGAGCGGGTCGAGGAGTGCTTGCCGCCCACCCAGATGGCGATCTTGGTGTGCACCGGATCGTTGATCTGCATCGGCGGGCACGGCGGGTAGCAGGCGCCGCAGCACACGCACTTCTTCTCGTCCACCTCCAGCGACGGCTTGCCGTTCACCAGCGCCGGGCGGATGGCGGCCACCGGGCAACGCGCCACCACGGCCGGACGCTCGCAGACGTTGGCGACGAGGTCGTGGTTGATCTTCGGCGGCTTGGTGTGCTGGACGTTGATGGCGATGTCGCCCTGGCCGCCGCAGTTGATCTGGCAGCAGGACGTCGTGATCTTCACCCGGTTCGGCATCTCCTCGTTTCGGAACTCCTGTTCGAGTTCGTCCATGAGGGCCTTCACCACGCCCGACGCGTCGGTGCCGGGGATGTCGCAGTGCAACCAGCCCTGGGTGTGCGAGATCATCGACACCGAGTTGCCGGTGCCGCCCACCGGGAAGCCCGCCGCCTCCAGCGCGTCGACCAGCGGCTGCACTTTCTCGAAGCTCGACACCATGAACTCGATGTTCGAGCGCACGGTGAAACGCACGTGCCCTTCGGCGAAGGTGTCGGCAAGGTCGCACAGCGTGCGGATGGTGTAGACGTCCATCTGGCGCTGCGTGCCGGCGCGCACGGTCCACACCGCCTCGCCGCTCTTGGCGACGTGGTGCAGCACGCCGGGGCGCGGACGGTCGTGCCAGGCCCACTGCCCGTAGTTCTTCTTGAGCAGCGGGTGCATCATCGGGAACGGGTCGGGCACGCCGCATTCGACGGTCTGGTGCACAGCCTCAGCCACGGTCATCGTTTCCTCCAGGATCCAGTCGGGCGTGCGCGGTTATTCGGCGGCGGCCGGCGACGCATGCCGGTCCTTCCACTTCTCCACCTCCTCCTCCCAGCCATCCATGCGGATGAAGGAGTTGGTGCGCGGGTGCGTGATCATGTTCGGGTCAAGCTCGATGCCCAGCGCCTCGACGAAGTTGGCCAGCCCGATGCGCTCGATCATCTCGCCGGTGCGCTCGTGCTCCAGGGCGTTCTCGGCGAAGAAGTCGACGATGTTCTTGGCCAGTTCGACCAGCTTCTCGTAATCCTCGTCCGTCTCCATCCTCATGAAGGGGACGATGATGGTGCCCATCAGGTCGCCGATCTTCAGCGTGCGCTTGCCGCCCAGCAGCACCGCGAGGCCGCGCTCCTTGCCCGGCTTCAGCGCCTTGGTCATGACGTTGAGGCAGTGCATGCAGCGCACGCAGCTCTTGTTGTCGACCTCCAGCGTGTCGTCGTCGTTGAGCGACAGCGCGTTGGTCGGGCACATCGTGATGACCTGGTCGATCGCCCATTTGCGCCCGTTCTTGGCGACGTACGCCTTCACCTCCTCCTGGTCGACCTGCATGTCGTCCTTCCAGGTGCCGATCACCGCGAAGTCGGCGCGCTGGGTGGAGTTGGTGCAATCGTTGGCGCAGCCCGAGAACTTGAACTTGAACTTGTAGGGCAGCGACGGGCGGTGCATGTCGTCGAGGAAGGCGTTGATCATCGTGCGCAGCGCCTTGGCCTCGTCGTAGCACGACTGCTCGCAGCGCGCGGCACCGACGCAGGAGACCGAGGTGCGCACGCCGGCACCCGCACCGCCCAGGTCGAAGCCCAGCTTGTTCAGCTCGTCGAAGGCCGGCTGGACGTTCTCCGTCTTGCAGCCCTGGAACATGATGTCGCCGGATTGGCCGTGCAGCGCGATCAGGCCCGACCCGTACTTCTCCCAGATGTCGCACATCTTGCGGAGCGTGTCGGTGGTGTAGTGCATGCCGGCCGGCGGCATGACGCGTAGCGTGTGGAACTCCGCCGACTCCGGGTATTCGGAGGCGACCTCCGAGAAACGCGGGATGACGCCGGCCCCGTAGCCCTTCACGCCGACGGTGCCGCCCTTCCAGTAGCCCTTGCGCGTTTCGTAGGAATGCTCCAGCTGGCCGAGCAGATCCTTCATCATGCCGGCGTACTGTTTGTCCTCCGACTGCGCCAGCCGCTTCAAACCGCTCACGAAGCTCGGCCAGGTGCCGTCTTCGAGCTGGTCCAAGAGCGGTGTCTTGGGCATTTCCTTCGACATCACGCGTTCTCCTCGAGCGTTGACACAGTTCCCCTCGCGCGGCGCGGCAGGGGCCGCGTCACGGTGTCGTTCCTTCGGTGTGCAGGGGGCGAGCGGCGCCGCGCCGTCAGCGTTGCTGCGGATCGCGGACGCAATTCCGGCGTCTGGTCGTCTTGGCCACCGTCGTTTCCTTCCCACACGCGGCCGGACGTTGCCGGCCCTTCTTATCGGTGCTTTCTTGGCTGCCGTCCGGCCCCCGCGGGCATTCCGTCAGGGCCGTACTTTATCAGCTCGTCATATGATGGAACTCTAATGCATAATGGTGGGGCACGCCAGCAGAAAATTCGCCCCCGCACTAGGGTCTTTCGCCCGCCCCCCTTTGGAGCCCGCCGCCATGACGACGCCACGCCTGTCCGACCTCCTCACCCTCGATGCGCAGGGCCGTCCGCGCCTGCGGCCGGAGGTGCACCCGCTGGACGACCTGCTGGACCGCGACGTCGACGGCGTGCTGGCAGCCTTCAAGGAGAGCCAGCGGCGCGACTTCCTCGCCACCGTCGGCGTGCTGGACGACCCGGCCCACCCGCTCAGCCGGCGGCTGGCGGAGGTCGGCGGCGCCGGCCTGGACGCGGCGCGCGTGCGCGACCTGTTCCTGACGCTGCACGAGCATGTGATGGAGCACCCGGTGTGGCGGCACCCGTTCTTCCGCCGGGTGTTCGAGGGGCGCATGACGCGCGCGCAGCTCGTCCGCTTCGCCGCCCAGTACCACAACCAGATCAAGAACACCCGCCAGTGCGTGGCCATGGCCATCGGCCGCTTCCACACCCTGGCCGAGCTTCCCGACGTGGCGAATCGGGAGCGCCTGTCGGAGTTCGTGCAGATCGTCCTGGCGCAGCTGGTGGCCGACGAATACGGCGTCGGCAGCCACGCGGTGGAGACCTACCCGACGCTTGCCCAGATGCTCGGCTCGACCACGCACATCGTCATGTACGGCCAGCTGTTCGACGGCTTGGGCGTGCCGCCGGCGGAGCGCAATCCGCCCCTGCTGCACGGCACCGCCGACAACGTGCTGACCCAGCGCCTGCTGGCCGGCGATCCCGCCTTCACCCCGCTGGAGGCGCTGGCCTCCGTCGGCCTCGGCATGGAATGGGGCGTGCCGGAGTTCTTCAGCCTGCTGCTGGGCGGCATCATCCGCTGGGCCCGCGAATCGGGCGAGCCGCTGACGGCGGATCACCTGCACGTCTTCATCGCGCACGTGCGCTACGACGTGATGCACGCCATCGCCGTGACGCTGATGACGGCACTCTTCGTGCGCAACGATGCGGACGTCGCCCGCGTCAAGGCCGCCACCAACACGCTGATGAGCGCCCGCTACGGCATGATGAGCGGCATGTACAAGGACGTGTTCGGGGAGGACTGCGCCGGACCGCGGGACATCGCCCTGGAGGCGCGCTACGCCCTGCCCGACCGCCGGATCGAGGCGGCGCTGAAGGCGGCGCGCCCGCGGGTCGCCCGGGGAACGGTGGTCGACGAGGAAGAGTACCGGCACAAAGAAGACGTGCCGTTCGTGTTTGCGTAAGGCGCCCAAAAGAAACCAGTCCCTCCCCCGCCTCCGGTGGGGGAGGTTAGGAGGGGGCAAGGTCTATCCGGCAGACCACGGCCTTACGGATTCTTGCGCGCAACTTGCCCCCACCCTTCCCATGCTGTGCATGGGTCCCTTCCCTCCCCCGCCGGAGGCGAGGGAGGGAGAGATTTGCTACGCCGCCATGCCGTAGTACAGCATGCTCGTGTGCCGGGCCTCGGCGAAGAACAGCCAGCGCTCGACCACCACGCCCAGGCCGGCGCTGAGCACCGCGCCCGCCGCCGCCAGCGTGCCCGCCACGCCGCCGGCCAGCGCCGCGGCGATCGCCAGCACGAACGGCACCACGAACAGCGCCAGCAGCGCGATGCGGCGCAGCTTGGCCGCGTGGTCGCGGGCGATGCGGAAGCCCATCTCCTTCATCAGGAAGTTCTCTTCCGTGTGCGGCATCTCCAGCAGACGCACGGTGCCCAGGCGGCCCAGCCCCGTGGCGGTGCCGAGCGTGCTGCGCGGGCGCGTGGTGTCGATGTGGCGCCAGTACGCCGCCTTCACCGCCCACCCTGCCGCCACGGCCAGCACCGCCAGCCAGCCGAAGGCCGCGTGGTACACGCCGAAGGCCCGCGTCACCAGCACCAGCAGCAAGGCCCCGGTCATCAGCCCCAGCACGAGGTAGGACGGGGTGACGAACACGTTGTGCCACTGGCGGATCGGCTTCAGGCTGGCGTAGATCATCGACGTGCACCAGACGGTCAGCCCGGCCAGCACGGCGGCCAGCGCCCCCATCCAGCCGAAGAAGCCCTGCGTCGAATTCAAGAACACCCAGCCGATGCCGAACAGCCCGGCCGGGATGAAGGTGAGGATGGCGAGCACGCCCTCCCGCGCCAGCCAGGAGGAGCGCCACTGCCGCATCGCGCCCAGGAACCGCTCCGGCCGGCCGAGGTGGCCGACGGAGGACAGCAGCCCCCCGGCGATCAGCGCCATGGCGAGCCCGACGCCGACGACGCCCAACCAAGTATCGGCCGGCAGCAGGCCGGATGCGGCGAAGATGCCCAGCAACGCCAGCAGGCCATAGCCGGCGCCCGACGCGGTGGTGAAGAAGATGACCGAATAAGCGGGATGCATGGTTCCGTCCCCCTCCTCAACGCGACAGCATCTGATCGACCCAGCGCAGGAAGCGCCCGGGCTTGCCGGCGGCGTCCGCCTTGGGCAGCGCCGCGGCGTCGCCCTGCGGGCGCTTGCCCGGCCGTGGCGGCAGGTAGCGGCTGGTCGGCTGGTAGCCCAGCTCCGGCAGCAGTTCCATGCCGCCGCGCTCGGCCGTCAGCCGCGAGACGTTCGAGTTGGGATCGTTGAAATCGCCGAAGTGGCGCGCCTTCGACGGGCAGGTGGCGACGCACGCCGGCACCCGGTCCGCCTCGGCCAGGTTCTTGTTGTAGATCTTGTCGATGCAGAGGGTGCATTTCTTCATCACCCCCTCCACCTCGTCGAACTCGCGCGCCCCATACGGGCAGGCCCAGGAACACAGCTTGCAGCCGATGCACTTGTCGTGGTCGACGAGCACGATGCCGTCCTCGGCGCGCTTGTAGGACGCACCCGTGGGGCAGACGGTGACGCAGTCCGGGAACTCGCAGTGCATGCAGTTCTTCGGGAAGTGGACTGTGCGACCTTCCCCCTGCTCGCCCACTTCGAACGTGTGGACGCGGTTGAACCACACGCCGCGCTGTTCGGCCCGGTAGGCGTTCACGTCGGTCAGCGGGGCGGAGTGGCCGCTGGTGTTCCACTCCTTGCAGTTGGTGGCGCAGGCGTGGCAGCCGACGCAGGTGTCGAGGTCGATGACGAGGCCCAGGCGCTTGGGGCCGCGGTTTTCCGGCAAGCTGGTCATGCGCGTTTCCCCAATTCCTCAGCGGCCACGGTGGCTCAGGTCGGCCCCAAAGCGGTTCACCTCCGGCGCCGGCTCCAGGCCCGGCGGCAGGGGCAGGTCCGCGAATTGCGGCTCCGACACCTCCTCCTCCCCCGGCGCGCATTTCTCGATGCGCACCCGCAGGTCGAACCACGACGCCTGCCCCGTCACCGGGTCGGAGTTGGAGAAGCGCCGCCCGTCCGCCTCCGGTGGCAGCAGCTCGCTGATCAGGTGATTGAGCAGGAAGCCCTTCTTCGCCTCCGGCGCGTCGGGGGCGAGGTTCCAGGAGCCGGCGCGCTTGCCGATGGCGTTCCAGGTCCAGACCGTGTTGGGGTTCAGCCCCTCCATGAACTTGGTCTGCACCTTGATGCGGCCGTGGTGGCTCTCCACCCACACCCAGTCGCCTTCGGCCAACCCGAGCTTCGCCCCCATGGCCGAGTTCACGTACAGCTTGTTACGCCCCAGGATCTGCCGCAGCCACGCGTTCTGCGATCCCCAGGAGTGGTACATGATCATCGGCCGCTGGGTCAGCGCGTGCAGCGGATACTTGTTCGTATCCGCCATCGCCTCTTCATAGGGCACGTACCAGATCGGCAGCGGGTCGAAGACGGACTTGATGCGCTCGCGCAGGCGGTCCGGCGGCTGCACCGCCCCGTGCCCCTCGGCGGCGAGGCGGAACTTCTGCATCGGCTCGGAATAGAGCTGGAGCACGATCTGGTCGGCGTGACCGATGAAGCCCATGTGGACCGCGAAGTCCAGATAGTCCTTGTTGGCGAACTTGTAGAACTTCTGGCTCGGCTCCAGGTGGTGCGCCCAGAAGCACTCGTTCTCGATGTATGTCTCAAGCTGCCTCGGGTTGACGGCCCCACGCCCCACGCCCGTCCCGTCCTCGCCGCGCCAGCCGGCCAGCGGGCCGATTCCGGGCGTGCGCTCGTGGTTGACGATGTAGTCGGGGTAACCGCCGGGGAACCTGGCCGAGCCGTCCTCCTTCACCATGCCCGGCAGGCCCAGCCGCGCGCCCAGGTCGAGCAGCACGGTCTGGAAGGCGCGCACGTCGCGGTCGGGCTGCACCACCGGCTGGCGGATGGCGTCGGCCGGCCCGTCCGCCTCGCAGATCGGCCGGTCGAGCAGCGAGATGCAGTCCCACCGCTCCAGGTACGTCGTGTCCGGCAGGATCAGGTCGGCATACGCCACCATCTCCGAATAATAGGCGTCGGAATAGATGATGCGCGGGATCTTGTACTCACCGGTCCCGGGGTCCTTGTCGGTGAGCATCTCGATGATGCCCTTCGTGTTCATGGTCGAATTCCAACTCATGTTGGCCATGTACATGAAGAGCGTGTCGATGGGGTACGGGTCGCCCTTCCACGCGTTGGTGATGACCATGTGCATCAGCCCGTGCGCGGAGATCGGCGCCTCCCACGAATACGCCTTGTCGATGCGGATCGGCGTGCCGTCCGCCTCCACCAGCAGGTCTTCCGGCCCCATGGTGAAGCCCAGCGGCATGCCGCCCAGCGGCTTGCCCGGTGCCACGGTCTTGCCGGCCGGCTTCTGCCCCGGCGGGATGGGCTTGGGGAACGGCGGCTTGAAGCGGAAGCCGCCCGGGCATTCGACCGATCCCAGCAGCACCTGCAGCACGTGGATGGCGCGGCAGGTGTGGAAGCCGTTGGTGTGGGCGGAGATGCCGCGCATGGCGTGCATCGCCACCGGCCGGCCGATCACCTTGTCGTGCTTGCGCCCGGCCCAGTCGGTCCATTCGATGTCCAGCTCGATGGTCTGGTTGAACGCCACGTCGGCCAGTTCCGCGGCGATGCGCCGGATGTCGGCCGCCGGCACGCCGCAGCGCTCCGCCACCGCGTCGGGCGCGTACTGCGCGTCCATGTAGCGCTCGGCCAGCAGCTGGAACGACGGCACCGCCGTGCGCCCGTCGGCCAGCGTGAACTCGCCCACGATGGCCGGCGCCACGTCCGGCAGCTTGGCCGACACCAGCGTCCCGGCCTTCGCGTCCCAGCACAGCGGGTTGCCGTCGGCGTCGCGGGCGAACAGGCCGTGGTCGGCGGCACCCGGATCCTGGATCACCAGCCACGGCGCGTTGGTGTAGCGCACCAAGTAATCGATATCGATCTTGTCGGCGTGCAGCAGCTCGTGGATCAGGGCCATGACGAACAGCCCGTCGGTGCCCGGCCGGATGCCCACCCACTCGTCCGCCACCGCGGAATAGCCGGTGCGGATCGGGTTGACCGACACCACCTTGGCGCCGCGCGCCTTCAGTTTGCCCAGGCCCGTCTTGATGGGGTTCGAATCATGGTCCTCGGCGACGCCGAAGATCATGAAGTACTTGGCGCGGTCCCAGTCCGGTTCGCCGAATTCCCAGAACGACCCGCCGATGGTGTAGAGCCCGGCCGCCGCCATGTTGACCGAGCAGAACCCCCCGTGCGCCGCGAAGTTGGGCGTGCCGAATTGTGCGGCCCACCATCCGGTCAGCGACTGGCTCTGGTCGCGCCCGGTGAAGAAGGCCAGCTTGCGCGGGTCGGTGTCGCGGATCCGGCCCAGCCAGCCGCCGGCGATGGCCAGCGCCTCGTCCCACTCGATCTCCACGAATTCGGCCTTGCCGCGCTCCCCCACCCGCTTCAGCGGCTTGCGCAGGCGGGCGGGCGAGTAGTGCTGCATGATGCCGCTGGAGCCCTTGCCGCACAGCACGCCCTTGTTGGTGGGGTGGTTCTTGTTGCCCTCGATGTAGCGGACGAGCCCGTCCTTCAGGTGCACCTTGATGCCGCAACGGCAGGCGCACATGTAGCAGGTCGTGAACTTGACCTCGTCGTTGACCTTTGGGGACAGCTCGATCTCGGGTTCGCTCAGCATCGTCTTGCGCTTCCTATCCGAGGTGCCTGCCGCATGCGGAAGGGCTAATTTAGTTCAACCTGTTTTTATTGGGCATGGTCCGGCTCCGCGTCGCGGCGGCGCCTACCTTACCATTTCACTCAGGTAATCGCTTCCAGCTCGTCGCGCGTCAGCGAACCGGGCACGATGGTGACCGGCACGCGCAGCTTTCCGGCGTGCTTGCTGGTCAGATGCGTGATCAGCGGCCCCGGCCCTTCCGACTTGGCGCTGGCCGCCAGCACCAGCACGGAGATCGACCGCTCCTCGTTCACCAGCTTCAACAGCTGCTCGGCCCGCCCGCCCTCGCGGATGAAGTAGGTCGGCATCTTGCCGGAGCAGGACTTCACGCGTTCCGACACGATGCTCAGCGTGATCTCCGCCTCCTCGCGCGCCTCCTGGCGCATGACGTCGCCCACGCCCATCCAGTTGCCGATGTCGGCGGCCCCGTTGTCGTCCGGCTCGATCACATAGAGAAGCGCCACGCGCCCGCCGGTGTGGGCGGCGCGCCGGCAGGCGTACAGGATGGCGACCCCCAGTTCCGGGCTGTTGTCGACCACCACCAGGAAGACGCGCTCGTTGCCCTCGGATGCGTTCAATTCGGGTTCGGTCATGGGGATCAGACCTTTCGGAAGACGATGCCGGCCATCCATCCCGCCATGACGGACAGGACGATCGCAAGGGCGCCGTAGGCCGCGGCGTATTCATTGGCGAAATAATGCACCTGGGCGCCCATGCCGACCTTGCTGACGACCAGCGGCGTGTCCTTGGCGCTGATCACCTTGCCGTCCTTGACCAGGTAGACCATGGCGCGGAACTCGCCCACCGGCACGATGGCGGGAAAGTGCACGTTGGCGCGGAACAGGCGCGGCCCCTGGAAACGGATGCCCGCTTCCTCGAAGTACAGCCCCTGGTCCTTCTTCAGGCGGAACAGCGCCTCCTGGAAGCCGGCGACGGCGTCCGGCGGCGCCTTGGCGTCGGCCGGCTGCGGGCACAGCGCGTCGAAGCCGATGCCGTGGTGCGCGGCTTCCGCCGGGTCCAGGATCTCCTTCAAGGGCTTGCTGGACAGCACGGCGTAGAAGCTGGGCACGTCGCGGAACGTCATCCCGTCGGCGTTCAGCCAGATGCCCATGTGCCGGTCCTTGCGGCGGATGGTCAGGTCCGACTTCGGCCCCGACACCACCATGACCACGTCGCCCTCCCCCTGCGTGGCGCCGAACAGCAGCAGGTTCGATCCCGTGAAGCCGGTGGTGATGGCGATGACGTGGTCCGACAGGTCGGCGTCGATTTCCGGGTGCGCGGCCCGCGCCGGCCCGGCGGCCACGGCGCAGGCCAGCGCCAGAAGGGCGAGAAGGAAACGGCGCATGGCTCAGTGCCCCCCCACCCTGGCGGCGTAGGAGTACAGCTCGTCCGGCTCCAGGATCAGGCCCAGCGCCATCTTGAAGCACACCGCCAGCACCAGCGCCGCCAGCCCGATGCGCAGCTGCTCCGCCTTCAGCTTGGCGCCCAGCCACGACCCGACCTGCGCGCCGATCACCCCGCCGATCAGCAGCATCAGCGCCAGCATCAGGTCAACCGTGTGGTTGCTGACGGCCTGCAGGAACGCGGTGTTGGCGGTGACGAAGATGATCTGGAACAGCGAGGTGCCAATCACGACCTTGGTCGGCATGCCGATCAGGTAGATCATCGCCGGCACCATGATGAAGCCGCCGCCCACCCCCATCAGCGCCGACAGGACACCGACCAGCGCGCCGACGCCGAACGGCATGATCGGGCTGACCACCAGGCGGGAGCGGCGGAACACCATCTTGCCCGGCAGGCGCTGGGCGAGGCTGATCTTGTCGCGCGGGCGCAGGTCGGCGGGCGTCCCCTCCGGCACGTTGCGGGCGCGCAGGACGGAGCGGATGCTCTCCACGAACATCATGCTGCCGACGATGCCCAGCACCACCACGTAGAGCAGCGCGATCACCACGTCGATCTGCCCCAGGCTGCGCAGCCAGCTGAAGATCTGCACCCCGACGAAGGACCCGGCGAGGCCGCCCAGCAGCAGCACCGCGCCCATCTTCACGTCCACGTTGCCGCGCCGCCAGTGCGCCAGCACGCCCGAGACGGAGGAGCCGACGATCTTCATCGCCTCGGTGGCGACGGCGACGGCCGGCGGCACGCCGATGAAGATCAGCGACGGCGTCATTAGGAAGCCGCCGCCCACGCCGAACATGCCGGTCAGGATGCCCACGCCGGCGCCCAGCGCGATCGGCAGGAACATGTTCAGCGACATCTCGGCGATGGGGAGATAGAGGTTCATGGTCCGGAACTCGATTCTCGGAAAGGGGCGATACGGGAGCGGCCGCAAGCCTTGGCGGCGGCGTCAGCGACTTCGCTGGCGCGCGTCCCGCCGGTCGCGGACGTGCAGGCATCCCCTCGCGCGGCCGGTGCGGACCGGCGCCTTCCTGAGCATGATTTCCATCCCTTCCAAACGTGCCGATCCCCGCCGCGCCCGTCCGGCGGCATGCCGTCCGGCGCGTGCGGCCGCGCCCCTTATTAGGGTCTTCGATATTAGCAGCTTCGAATGGACAACTATTAATGCGACGGACGGTCCGGGCGCAAGACCGGATTTCACCTGCGGGTATGCCGGCAACGAAATTTCGCGATTATCCGCCCCCTGCACCATCCGCGACCCCCTGGACAGCGCATCACGACTCGTTCATATTAATCATTTCTTATATGAGACGCGCGGGCAACGCGCCAGCCAGTGCGGCATTGGGGGATGGAAACATGGCTCAAGGGTGTGTCTACCTCGTGGGCGCCGGCCCCGGCGACCCCGACCTGCTGACCGTCAAGGCGCTGCGCCTCATCCAGGGTGCCGAGGTGGTGGTCTTCGACCGCCTCGTCAGCGACGAGATCCTCGATCTCATCCCGACGGGCACCACGCGCATCTACGCCGGCAAGGCGCTGAACCGCCACGCCATGCCGCAGGACGAGATCAACGC
The DNA here is from genome assembly GCF_035627195.1 of Azospirillum sp. Classification (GTDB taxonomy): domain Bacteria; phylum Pseudomonadota; class Alphaproteobacteria; order Azospirillales; family Azospirillaceae; genus Azospirillum. Next base: position 854 of record NZ_DASPMG010000194.1, on the reverse strand, counting down.
CCTGCTGCTGAACCTCGCGCGCGCCGGGCGCCGCGTGGTGCGCCTGAAGGGCGGCGACCCCTTCACCTTCGGCCGCGGCAGCGAGGAGGCGGAGCACTTGGCCCGCCACCACGTCCGCTTCGAGGTGGTGCCCGGCATCACCGCGGCGGCCGGCTGCAGCGCCTACGCCGGCATTCCGCTGACGCACCGCGGGCTGGCGACGGGGGTGCGCTACGTCACCGGCCATCTGCGCGACAACAACGAGTTGGACCACGACTGGGCCCGCCTCGTGGACGGCGACACGACGCTGGTCTGCTACATGGGCCTCGTGACGCTGCCGGAGATCGTGCGCGGCCTGCTGGACGCCGGCCTGGACCCGGCGACGCCTGCCGCCGTGGTGCAGAACGGCACGACGCCGCGCCAGCGCCATGTCCTGGCGACCGTCGCGACGCTCGCCGACCAGGTCGCCGAGGCCGGCCTGAAGTCCCCGGCTACGATCATCATCGGCAAGGTGGTGGCGCTCGCCGACACGCTGAACTGGTTCGCGCCGGGCGAGGTGCACATCGAAGAGGTCCGTAGGTTGGGTTGAGCCGCAGGCGAAGCCCAACGCATCCGCAACACGCAGGGCGTTGGGCTTCGCTGGCGCTCAACCCAACCTACGCTTCAGCCCATTCACCCCCCGTCCCGATCGACCCCATCCACCATCTCGACCCCGTCCGTCCAATCGTCGGTCAGCGCGCGCAGGCGGGCGATCGCGCGTGCGTCGAGGTCGACGATGGTGAAGCGCTTGCCCTCACGGATGCGCAGGCGCAGCAGCTTCAGGCCGCTGTCGTAGGCCACCTCCTGCACCACCATCTCCTTGCCCCAGGGCAGCG
>NZ_DASPMG010000193.1:0-60543 GCF_035627195.1 Azospirillum sp. | reverse complement strand
CGGCCTGCGCCTCCACCTCGGCCTTCAGCATGGCGTCCAGCGTGTCGGGCATGCGGGCGGTCAGCGCCTTGGTCATCGCCAGCGACAAGGGCGCTGCTTCCGCCATGCCGGCGGCCATCTTGCGGGCGGTGTCCAGCGCGGCGCCCGGATCGCACAGCACCTCGACCAGCCCCATGCGCTCCGCCTGTTCGGCGGTGAAGGTGGCGCCGGTCATCATCATGTGCCGCGCCCGGCCCAGGCCCATGCGCATCACCAGCGTGTAGGCGGCGCCCAGGTCCGGCACCAGGCCGATCTTGCCGAAGGAGCAGGCGAAGCGCGCGTCGCTGGCGGACACGACGATGTCGCAGGCGGCGGCCAGCGAGACGCCGGCCCCGGCCGCCCATCCCTCCACCGCCGCGATGACCGGCTTCTCGCTTTCGACCAGCAGGCGGACCACGCGGTGGATGCGCCGCAGGCGCGGCCGGCCGCCGACCGGCGTGACGCCGTCCATGGAGGAAATGTCGCCGCCCGCGCAGAAGCACCCCCCGGCGCCGGTGAGGACGATGACCCGGCAAGCCTCGTCCTCCATCAGGCGGCACAGCCCCTCGTACAGCCGTTCGCGCAACGCCAGCGACAGCGCGTTGCGGCGTGCCGGGTAATCCATGGCGATCACGCCGACACCGCCCTCAAGCGCGACGCGGACCACGCCTTCGCCGCCCGCGCCGATACCCGTATCGGGCATGCTTGCCTCCCCAAATTGGTTCCGCATTGCGGTCCAGAGTTCTGTATTGCGGTCGCGATGCTAGTATCAATTGGGGGCGCCTGTATAGCGCTTTTTCCGGATCTTCCGCGTTCGCCATTAGATTTTGGCCGTCTTAAAGCGGGCACACGGAGGAAAATCGCCGATGTCATCAGTTCCGCATTGCAGAACCAAGGACGACACGGCCCGTTTGCGGCGGATCAGTTCCACAATGCAGAACATTTATGGCGGTGCACGGGAGGCATAGGCCCAAGGCCATGCGTCCGGACGCCTTACAAAGCAATGCATTTGTTGGGTGCACGAACTTTCGCCTGGACGCGCGTTTCGGAACACACTAGCATGCCGACCGGCACTTTCCCGGAACCGCGTTCCGGACGACGGCCGCCACCGGCAGGCCACGGAGCAAAACCCCCATAAGCGGCGATCGATGGCCTGAGGTTCGTTTCCGCACCACAGGGAGGACCCATGCAGCAGGACATTCTGGCGTTCATCGACGGGCAATGGTGCGCCGGCGCGTCGAACCGCTTCGCGCCGGTCGTCTCCCCGGCGACCGGGCAGGCCATCGCGCGGCTGGCGCTGGTCGACACGGCGGACCTGGACCGCGCGTTGGCGGCGGCCGAACGCGGCTTCCAGGTCTGGCGGGCCACCTCCCCCCTCGACCGCGCCAGGCTGCTGCGCCATGCGGCCGACATCCTGCGCGGCCGGGCCGAGGAGGTCGCCCGCGCGATGACGCTGGAGCAGGGCAAGCCGCTGGCCGAATCGCGCGCCGAGGTCGCCGGCTCGGCCGACCTGCTGGACTGGTACGCGGGCGAGGCGCAGCGCACCTACGGCCGCGTCATCCCGGCGCGCAACCCGGCGGTCCGGCAACTGGTGATCAAGGAGCCGGTGGGGCCCGTCGCCGCCTTCACGCCGTGGAACTTCCCGGTCAGCCAGGCCGTGCGCAAGGTGGCCCCGGCGCTGGCCGCCGGCTGCTCCATCATCCTGAAGGGGCCGGAGGACACGCCGGGAAGCTGCGCCGCCTTCGTCCAGGCGCTGGCCGACGCCGGGGTGCCGGCCGGCGTCGTGAACCTCGTCTACGGCGTGCCGGCGGAGGTGTCGGAGTACCTGATCCCCCACCCCGTCATCCGCAAGATCTCCTTCACCGGCTCCACCGCCGTGGGCAAGCACCTCGCCATGCTGGCCGGGCTGCACATGAAGCGGGCGACCATGGAACTGGGCGGCCATTCGCCGGTGATCGTCTGCGAGGACGCCGACCTGGACCACGCGGTGCGCACCCTGGTGGCGGCGAAGTACCGCAACGCCGGGCAGGTCTGCATCGCGCCCACGCGCTTTTTGGTGCAGGAGACGGTCTACGACCGCTTCGTCGAGGATTTCGTCGCCGGGGCGCGGGCCATCACGGTGGGCGACGGGCTGGACGCCGGCACGCAGATGGGGCCGCTGGCCAGCCTGCGCCGGGTCGAGGCGATGGAGGCGCTGATCGCCGACGCCGTCGCCAAGGGTGGGCGCGTGCGCACCGGCGGCTCGCGCATCGGCAACACCGGCTGCTTCTTCGAACCGACGGTGCTGACCGACGTGCCCACGGACGCCGTCGCCATGAACGACGAACCGTTCGGCCCCGTCGCCCTGATGATGCCCTACCGCACGCTGGACGACGCGTTCGCCGAGGCGAACCGGGTCACCTACGGGCTGGCGTCCTACGCCTTCACGCGGGCGACGGCCAAGGCCCAGCGCATCGCCGCGGCGCTGGAGGTCGGCTCGCTGACCGTGAACCACTACGGGCTGGCGCTGCCCGAGGTGCCGCACGGCGGCGTGCGCGATTCCGGCTACGGCAGCGAAGGCGGGCCGGAGGCCATGGAGGCGTACCTCTACAACAAGTTCGTCACACAAATGGAATAATCGGGGAGGACACAGTGAAAAGCCTGAAGATCATCCGGTTCGGCCAGGCGCTCGACGTGGTCGAGGAAGCGACGCCGCAGCCGGAGGGCAGCCAGATCCTGCTGCGCATGCGGGCCAGCGGCATCTGCCACTCCGACCTTCATCTGTGGGAGGGCAGCTACGACCTGGGCCGCGGCAAGTCGCTGTCGCTGGCCGACCGCGGCATCAACCTGCCGCTCACCCCCGGCCACGAGATCGTCGGCGAGGTGGTCGCCACGGGTCCCGACGCGACCGACCTGGTCACGCCGGGCAAGACCTACCTCGTCTACCCGTGGATGGGCTGCGGCACCTGCCCGGTCTGCCTGGAGGGCAGCGAGCAGCTGTGCGCCACGCCGCGCTTCCTGGGCGTCTACCGCGACGGCGGCTACGCCGACCACATCCTGGTGCCGCACCCGCGCTACCTGTTCGACCTCGACGGCCTCGATCCGGTGACGGCGGCGCCCTACGCCTGCTCCGGCCTCACCACCTACGGCGCCTTGAAGAAGGTCGCCGCGGTGCTGCCGCACAGCCCGATCGTCCTCTTCGGCGCCGGCGGGCTGGGCCTCATGTGCCTGCGCCTGCTGAAGGCGATGGGCGGCGTGGGCGCGGTGGTCGTCGACATCGACCCGGCCAAGCGGCAGGCGGCGCTGGAGGCCGGTGCGCTGGCCGCCGTCGACGGCCGCGCGCCCGACGCGCAGGCCCAGCTGACGGCCGCGCTGGGCGGCCCGGCGCGCGCGGCCATCGACTTCGTGGGCAGCGAGGACACCGCGCGCCTGGGCTTCGACAGCCTGGGCAAGGCGGGGACGCTGGTCATCGTCGGGCTGTTCGGCGGGGCCGCCCCATGGTCGCTGCCGCTCATCCCGATCAAGTCGGCGACGGTCATGGGCAGCTACGTCGGCAGCCTGAACGACCTGCGCGAACTGCTGGACCTCGTCCGGCGCGAAGACGTGCCGCCGATCCCGGTGCAGCGCTGCGCGCTGCACGACGCCAGCCGGGCGCTCGACGACCTCCGGCAGGGCAAGGTGGTGGGCCGCACGGTGCTGGTGCCGGCGTTCTGACGACCACCGTTCAAACAGGCCGCCATTCAAACAGGCCGCCGTTCAAACACGAAATCAAAGCAACACAACAGGGAGGAAAACCACATGACGTCTCGCGGCGTGTTTCTCGGACTGGCCCTGACGCTGGCGGCCGGCGCGGCGTTCGCGCAGGACAAGCCGGTGCGCATCGGCGTGCACAACGACCGCTCCGGCCTCTACGCCGACATCGGCGGCGTCGGGTCGGAGGTGGCCGCCCGCATGGCGGCCGAGGATTTCGGCGGCAAGGTGCTGGGCCGGCCCATCGAGATCCTGGCCGCCGACAACCAGAACAAGGCCGACATCGCCTCCGCCCTCACCCGCAAGTGGATCGACGCGGAAGGGGTCAGCGCCGTCACCGACGGCGCCGGCAGCGCCACGTCGCTGGCCAGCTATTCGATCGCGCAGGAGACGGGGGCGCTGGCGCTGATCTCCGGCGCCTACGCCTCCGCCTTCACCGGCAAGGCGTGCTCGCCCACCGGCACGCAGTGGTCGCCCAACACCACGGCGCTCGCCAACGCCATCGCCAAGATGCTGGTGGACAAGGGCCACAAGACGTTCTTCTTCATCACCGTCGACTACGTCTTCGGCCATTCCATGCAGAAGGACATGACCGACGCCGTGGTGGCGGCCGGCGGCCGGGTGGTGGGCAGCGTGAAGCACCCGCTGAACAACAACGACTTCTCCTCGCACCTTCTGCAGGCGCAAAGCTCCAACGCCGACGTCATCGTCCTGGCCAACGGCGGCGGCGACATGATCAATTCGATCAAGCAGGCGCACGAATTCGCGCTGAAGCAGGCGCTGGTCGCCCCGCTCACCTTCATCTCCGACCTCGACAGCCTGGGGCTGCAGACCGCCGGCGGCCTGATCTTCGCGGACGTCTTCTACTGGGACCGCACCGAGAAGACGCGGGCGTGGTCCAAGCGCTTCATGGAACGCCACGGCGGCCGCGCGCCCACCACCGTGCAGGCGATGACCTACACGGCCGTCCTGCACTACCTGGACGCCGTGCAGGCCGCCGGAACGGAAAAGGGCGAGGTGGTGCAGGCCAAGATGCGGGCCCTGCCGGTGCGCTCCCCGCTCGTCGACAACGCCAAGGTCCGCGAGGACGGCCGCGTCATCATGGACTTCTTCATCGCCGAGGCGAAGAAGCCCGGCGAGAGCAAGTACGCCAAGGACTACTACAAGATCATCGGCACCCTGCCCGGCGAGCCGCTGTTCACGCCCCTCTCGGCCAGCGAGTGCCCGCTGGTGAAGAAGGGGTGAGCGTCTCCCCACCCCCTCCCCCGGCTTGGCCGGGGGAGGAGGCCGCCCTCAGATCCTTCCCTGGTGGCGTTGCGCCGTCGCCGCGGCGTCCAGTGCCTTGCCCAGGGCCACCATCAACGCCTCCGCGCTCACGCCCGCCAGCTCGAAACGATCGTCGGCCATGAAGGCGTCGATGATCGCCCGCACGCTCTCCTCGCCGGCCGGCGTTCCCTCCAGCAGCGCTTCCAGGCGGGTCGGGGCGTCCACCGGACGGGCCGGGAAGTCGCCGTTGACGATGGCGCGGACGATGCGCCCGCCCCGCACCAGCAGGGCCGCCCAGATCATGCCGCCGGGCGCCTTCTCGCGGCCACGGCCCACCACGTCGCCCGCGCGCTGGAACGGCCCGAACAGCGCCGCCTCGGACCGGCCGAAGGCCCAGTCGTCGGCGCCCGTGCGGGCCAGCAGCGCCTCGGCCTCCCCCATCTCCCGCGCGGTCGGTTCGCCGTCCACCAGGGCGACGTCGCCGAACAGGGCGGAGGTCACGTCGCGCGTCAGCGCCAGCAGTTCTCCCGCCGCCACGTCGCGGCCCAGTTCGCGTTCCAGGCAGGTGAAGCGGGAGCCGAGGTCCTTGTGCACCTTGTCGCGCACCTTCTCCGGCGGCATGGGCATCAGGCGGGCGGCCACGCCGGTGTCGATCGGCTTGACGTTGACCATCATGCGGAAGGTGAGGACGCCGTTCTCCAGCCGCACGGAGGTGGGCATCAGCTTGCGCCCCTCCACCTCGATGTCGTTCATCGGGCGCCAGCGGGCGGGGATGCCGAAGCGCCGCTCGGTCGCCGCCGCCACCTTGGGCAGCACCGTCTCGAACAGCTGCGCCACGTTGGACGGCAGGCCCGCCGCCCCCTCCGGCACGACGAAGGCGATCACGCAGGACCCGGCGGCGGCGTAGATGGTGCCGCCGCCGTTCATGCGCCGCCGGAACGATACGCCCAGCGCCCGGCACAGGCCGACGTCGAGGATCTGCTCCGGATCCTCGTTGTAGCCGATGGTGACGCCGTCGCGGCCGAAGACGTTGAGGATCACGGCCGGCGCCGCGCCCGCCGCCACCGTGCCCTCGATGGCCGGCAGGGTGCCCAGCGAGAACTCCGGATAGCCTTCCGTGGTCCGCAGAAGACGCCAATGACGCGTCATGATCTCAGGCCCTTTCGAAGATGGCGGCGATGCCCTGCCCGCCGCCGATGCACATGGTCTCCAGCCCATAGCGGCCCTGGCGCCGCTTAAGCTCGTGCAGCAGCGTGGCGAGGATGCGCACCCCCGTGGCGCCGATCGGGTGCCCCAGCGAGATGCCGGAGCCGTTGACGTTCAGCCTGTCCTCCTCGTGCCAGTCCCAGCCCTTCAGCACCGCCAGCACCTGGCAGGCGAAGGCCTCGTTCAACTCCACAAGGTCCATTTGGGCCAGCGACAGGCCGGTGCGCTTCAGCAGCTTGCGAACCGCCGGCACCGGGCCGATGCCCATGGTCGCCGGCTCGCACCCCGCCGCCGCCCAGCCGACCAGCGTGCCCATGGGCGTCAGGCCCAGCTCGGCCAGCTTGTCCTCCGCCACGATCAGGCAGGCGGCGGCGGCGTCGTTCTGCTGGCTGGCGTTGCCGGCGGTGACGACACCGTCCTTCATCAGCGGCTTCAGCTTGCCCAGCGTCTCCAGCGAGGCGTCGGCGCGGATGCCCTCGTCACGGGCGAAGACCAGGGGGTCGCCTTTGCGCTGCGGCACGGTCAGCGGAACCAGCTCCTCGTCGAAGCGGCCGGCCTCCCACGCGGCGGCCGCGCGCCGGTGGCTCTGCACCGCGTAGCGGTCGGACTCCTCCCGCGTGATGCCGTACTCGCGCGCCAGATTCTCGGCCGTCTCGATCATGCCGGAGATGCGGCCGAATCGCTCGACCGGCTGCGAGCGCTCGCGCCCGCGCTCCAGCCGGTCGTGGAGGCGGGTGGAACCGGCGCGCGCACCCCAGCGCATGTCGGTGGTGTAGTACTCGACGTTGCTCATGCTCTCGACGCCGCCGGCGATGACCACGTCGGCGGCCCCGCTCTCCACCATCATGGCGGCGGTGACGACGGCCTGCAGCCCGCCGCCGCAGCGCCGGTCCAGCTGCATGCCCGGCACCTCCACCGGCAGGCCGGCCTGCAGCGCCGCCCAGCGGCCGACGCACGGCGTCTCGCCGTTGGCGTAGGACTGCGCCATGACCACGTCCTCGACCAGCGCGGGGTCGATGCCGCTGCGCCGCACCACGTCGGTGACCACGGCCGCCGCCAGATGCTCGACGCCGACCGGCCGCAGCGTGCCGCCGAAGGTGCCCACCGCCGTGCGCACGGGGGCGACGATTGCCGCTCTCCTCATAGGGGGAAACTCCTTCAGGCCGTGACGCGCGGCGCCGCCGGGGCGGCGGCACGCCGCTTGGCGCGGCGCCGGGTCAGCAGCGATTGCAAGGTCGGCACCACGCCGCGCGGCATGGTCCGGATGACCAGGATGATCAGGGCGCCGTAGATGAAGTAATGCAGGCCCGGCGCCACGCCGCCCAGCTTGCCGCGGATGATCTCGCCGAACGGCACCAGCAGCGTGGCGGCGGCCAGCGGCCCGTAGGGCGTGCCCAGGCCGCCGATGGTGGCGATCAGCACCACGTCGATCACCACGGCGGGCGAGGCGAACAGGTACGGGTCGACGAAGGAGGAATAGCGGGCGTACGCCGTGCCGATCAGCGCCGTCAGCGCCGCGCTGATCGCCATGGCCAGCGCCTTGTTGCGCAGCATGTCGATGCCCACCGCCTGGGCCGCGTTCTCGTTGTCGCGGATGGCGCGCAGATAGTATCCCAGCGGGCTGTTCAGGATGGCGACGTTGGCCAGGAAGCAGACCACGGCCAGCACCAGCATCAGCCAGAAATACCCCTTCGCCCCGCCGAACTGGAACGCCGAGAGCACCCCCTTGTCGGCCGGCAGGTAGAGGCCCGACGCCCCGCCCAGGAACTCCCACCCCAGCGCCACCAGCTCGCCGATCTCGGCAAACGCCAGGGTGATCAGCGCAAACGACAGGTGCCCCAGCTTGAAGCGGAAGTCCACCCAGGCGATGGCTGCCCCCATCACCGCCGCGAAGGCGGCGGCCAGCGCCGCCCCCACCCACATGTTCACGCCCAGCTTGAGGAACAGCGCCGACGACAGCAGCGCGCCGATGCCCAGGAACAGGCTGTGCGCCAGCGAGATCTGCCCGCCCAGCCCGCCGACGATGTGCCACGCCAGCGCCAGCGCTATGTAGATCAGCGTCAGCACGCCGATGCCCAGGTAGTACGGCGGCAGCCACGTGGGCACCGTGGCGACGAACGCCACGGCCAGCCAGAACCATGGCGAGCGGATGAGGCTGAAGAATTCCGGCTTCATGCCGCCCTCCCCTTCAGCAGGCCTTCCGGGCGCAGCAGCAGGACCAGCACGAACATCGCGTACGGCACGATCATCCCCGACGTGCCGGAGACGTAGACGGTGCCCAGCGCCTCGGTGATGCCGAACAGCAGGCCGCCGACCAGGATGCCCAGGAAGTTCGTCATGCCGCCCAGCACCATGACCATCAGCGTGATGACCGTGTAGCGCAGCCCCTGCGACGGGTGCAGCGGCGTGCCCGGCACCAGCAGCGCCGCGGCGATGGCCAGCAGGCCGCAGCCCATGGCGAAGGTCAGCATGCGCACGCGGTTGACGTTCACCCCCATCAGGGCCGCCGCCCGCGCGTTCTGGTGCACCGCGCGGATGGAGCGGCCGAGGTCGGTGCGCATCAGCATCCAGTACAGGAGCCCGGCCAGCGCCACGCAGACGACGAAGGCGACGGCGAGGGCCGCGCGCAGCACCAGCGTGTCGCCGACCAGGATCAGCTCCGCCTCGATCATCGAGGGCACGCGGTGGGTGAGGCCGCCGAAGGTCATCAGCAGGCCGTTCTGCAGCACGAAGGTGATGCCCAGCGTCAGCTGGATGACCATCAGCGTGTGCGAGCCCACCACCGGCTTCAGCAGCCCCCGGTACAGCAGCGCCCCCAGCCCCAGCATGACCGGCAGCGTGATGGCGACCGACACGTAGGGGTCCAGCGCGAAGGCGTTGAAGCAGGCGAAGGCCAGGAACATGCCCAGCGACAGGATGTCGCCGTGCGCGAAGTTGACCACGCCGCTGACGCTGAAGGTCAGGCCCATGCCCAGCGCGATCAGCGCGTAGGTGCCGCCCATCAGCAGGCCCTGGGCCAGCGTCTGTGCGAGAATGTCCATGCCGATGTCCATGTCCGGCCCCCTCCCCCGAAGGCCAGCGCCCCGGTTCAGCTCGCGTAGCGGCCGCCGGTGACGTGCAGGGTTTCGCCCGAGATGAAGCCCGCGCGCTCGGACGCCAGGAAGGCGACGGCGTCGGCGATGTCGTCGGGCCGGCCGACGCGCGGGATGGGCGTGCCGCGCACCACCCGTTCCTTGATTTGCGCATAGTGCGGCAGCTCCTGCACCATCTCCGTCTCGATGAAGCCCGGCGCCACGGCGTTCACGGTGATCTCGTAGCGGCCCTCTTCCAGCGACAGCGCGCGGGTCAGGCCGATGATGCCGGCCTTGGCCGCCGAATAGTTGGCCTGCCCCGGATTGCCCAGATGGGCGCGCGAGGAAATGTTGACGATGCGGCCCCAGCGCTGCTCGATCATGTGCGGCATCACCGCCTTCGACGCCAGGAAGGCGCCCTTGAGGATCACGTCGACGACGAGGTCCCAGTCGGTCTCCGTCAGCTTGGTCAGCCGCCCGTCGCGCGGGAAGCCAGCGTTGTTGACCAGGATGTGCACGCCGCCGAAGCGTTCCAGCGTTTCCGCCATCAGGCGATCGACGTCGGCCGCCACGGTGATGTCGCCGGCCACGGCGTGCGCCTTCAGGCCGTCCGCCTGCATTGCGGCGGCGGTGGCAGCCGCACCCTCGCCGTTGATGTCGGCGATGACCACGCTCGCCCCCTCGGCCGCCAGCCGCCGGGCCGTCGCCGCCCCGATGCCGCGCGCCGCACCCGTGACGATGGCGACCTTGTTCTCCAACCCCAGATCCATGATGTCCTTCCTGTTCCTTAAGTCCTGGGCCTGTTCCTTGAGTCTTTGGCCCGTTCCTTACCTCTTGAGGGCCTTACTTCCTGGGGGCGCGCGGCTGGGCGGTGGCGAAGCGGTCGGGGAAGATCACCTCCTGCCGGCGGTCCTCGGTCCACTGGATCATCACCGCGCTGCCGTCCTGGAGCATGCGGTCCTCGGCGAACGACAGGCCGCCGGACTTGAGCAGGTAGAGGTTCGGGTCGCCGGCCGGGATGTTGACCTTCTTGAAGGCCGCCAGGATCTTCTCCGGATCGGTCGACCCCGCCTCCTCCAGCACCGCCTGGACGACGCGGGCGGCCTGCGCCGCCTGGATCGCCGCCTGCCCGATGTCGCCCTTGATCAGCTTGGCGTCGGCGATCTCCTTCACCATCCCCTGCAGCGCCGGCACCGAGGTGTCGGCGGAGAAGGCGGTCATGGCGAACAGGCTTATGGTCAGCACCTGCGTGGCGATATCCGCGCCCAGGTCGCGCCACAGCGACATGTCGGCGAAGCCGCCGGTGCCGCCGATGAACAGCGTGTCGTGGTAGTTCAGGCTCTGCCGCGCGCGCAGCAGCAGCTGGCCGTCGCGCGGGGTGAGCAGGCCGGCGGTGAAGTCCGGCTTCATGGCGCGCAGCCGCACCATGGCGGACGTCTGGTCCTGCGCCTTGGTGTCCAGCGGCACCTCGCCGACGATCTCGAACCCCTTGGCCTTCAGGCGTTCGGTGAGGAACCGGTTGACCTGCTGCCCGGCCTCGTAATTCGAATAGACCATGGCGACGGTCCTGAGCTTGTAGCCCTTTTCCTTGTTCAGCCACTCCGCGAAGTCGGCCATCGTCTGGGCGTAGCCGCGGTCGTAGGGGAAGCCGATCGAATACATGTAGGGCGACTTGGCCCCCGCCGCCCACAGCGACAGGGTGGGCACCTTCAGCTCGTCCAGCACCGGGGAGAGCGCCAGCATCTGGGCGCTGAGGATGCTGCCGATCAGCAGGGAGACCTTCTCCTCCGTCACCAGCCGCCGCGCCTCGGTGGCGGTGCGGGCGGGCTGCGAGGCGTCGTCGGCCAGCAGCACCTCGATCTTCGCCCCGCCCATGCTCTTGATGCCGCCGGCGGCGTTGATCTTGGCGATCATGTGCTCGAAGACCGGCTGGCCCTCCTGCGCGTAGGCGGCGTAGGAGCCGCTCATCGGCTGGATGGCGCCGATCCGCACCACCTTGTCCTGGGCTTCCGCGTCCCGGGCGGCACCGCCCGCCGCCATGAGCGCAACCGCCGACAGGGCGCCCGCCAGCCACCGGGACCTTCCGCGAGACGTTCCGCGCATTTCCGTCCTCCCCATGCGGGGCGCGGTCGTTGGTCGCCGCGCCGCTCTTTTCCGATTTCCCGGTTCCAGAATTGGCACAGTTTTGGTGGGTACGCAAGCGTTCTTGGTTCCACAATGCAGAACCAATCCCACAGGCAGGATTGCTCTATGACCTTGTAAACAGCGAGCTTTCCACCGCTTTTGCGCCGCACCATGCGCGTCGCGGCGATTTTCCCGTTGCGTGGGACGCGGAACTGCGCTCAGTCTGCGTGTCGCACCATGCGGAATGCCTGTTGCGGCGCATGGAAGAAAAACGACCCCCGGGGAGAGGAGACGAGCGCCATGAAGGTGCGGCTGAAGGAGGCCCGGCCGTGAGCTTCCCGACCGATGCGATCAACGCGGCGCTGGAACGCCTGCGCACCCACCCCTTCCACGGCGGCCGGCTGCCCGCGCGGGTGGCGGACGCGGAGGAGTTCGCCCGCACCGTCCCGCTGATGACGCGGGCACAGTTCGTGGCGGAGGTGACGAAGCCCGGCCACGGCGCCTTCCGCAGCTCCGGCGCGGTGCGCATGAACCTGACGCCGATGGGCCCCGCCCTGGTGCCGATCCTGCACACCCGCAACGACCTCGACCGCATGACCACGGCGTGCCGCACGCATCTGGCGGCCTGCGGCATCCGCCCCGGCGACGTCTGCGCGGTGACCTTCGGCTACCACATGTTCGTGGCCGGGCTGTTCTACCAGACGCAGATGGAGGCGCACGGCGTCACCTGCATCCCGCTGGGCCCGGGCGAGAGCGAGCGCGCGGCCGAGGTCTGCGCGCGGGAGGGCGTCACGGTCCTGGCCGGCAACCCGACCTTCGCGCTGAAGCTGCTGGCCGCCGGCATGCCGGCCCCGCGCGTGTTCTTCGCGGGCGGCGAGCCCTTCACCGGCAACGCCACGCTGTACGCACAGGTGCGCGCGGCGATGCCGGACACGGTGCTGGTCGATTCCTTCTCGCTGTCGGAATTCCTGCCGGTCGCCCGCACCTTTCCCGGTAGCGTGGGCGTGCACGTTTTCGACGAGCTGCTGTACGCCGAGGTGATCGACCCGCAGTCCGGCCAGCCCGTCCCCGACGGCGAGCGCGGCGAGCTGGTGCTGACCCACCTCGCCAAGGAGGCGCAGCCCCTGGTGCGCTACCGCACCGGCGACCTGACCATCAGGACGACGACGGCGCCGGTGCACGGGCGCACCGTGTGCCTGCCGCAGGTCGTGTTCGGCCGCACCGACGAGATGGTCAAGGTCAAGGGCGTGAAGCTCTACCCGTCGGAGCTGCGCACCGTGCTGCTGGGTGTCGGCGGGCTGACCGGCCGCTGCCGGCTGACCGTGGACCGCAAGCCGGGCGGCGGCGACCGCGTGGACCTGACCGTCGAAGGCACGCTCGACGACGCCGGGCGCGAGCAGGTGGAGCGCCGCTTCGCCACCCAGACCCTGATCGGCCTGGACAACCTGACCGCCGTCGCGGCCCTGCCCGACGGCCCCGCCACCCTCGACCGCAGGAACTGACGCGCATGACCTCCGCCAATCCCTGGCGCCTCGTTTTCGGGCAGGACAGCTACGCGGACTTCTCCGTGTCCGTCTCCCCGGCCGTCGAGAAGGCGGTGGCACTGGGCGTCGCGCCGTCCACCGTGTTCATCGACGTGTTCGGCACCGATTCCGTGACCATCGGCGCCAACGAGGACCCCAACCAGGTGCTCGACCTGCCGTTCTGCCGGGAGCGCGGCGTCACCGTCCGCCGCCGGCCGAACGGCGGCGGCGCCATCTACGCCGGTGCCGGCTCCGCCTTCATGGTCTTCTACCTCAAGACCGACCAGCCGCGCGTGCCGCAGAGTGCCGCCGACGCCTTCCCCGCCGTGCTGGGCGCCACCGCCGACGTTCTGCAGCGGCTCTACGGCGTCCCGGCGCGCTACCGGCCGCTGAACGACGTGGAGATCGACGGGCGCAAGCTGATGCCCACCTCGGTGAAGCTGGAGAACGGCGTCCTCACCTTCCGCATCCTGCTCAACATCAAGGCCATCGACACCGATGTCGCCGCCCGCGCCCTGCCGATGCCGCCGGAAAAGGTGAAGGACAAGGTGCACAAGGACCTCGGCTCCCGCTACACGTGGCTGGAGCGGGAGATCGGCCGGCCGGTGACGCTCGACGACCTGACGCAGCTGGCGACCGCCGTCGCCGGGCAGGCCTTTGCGCAACCCGCCCTGCAGCCCGGCGACTTGACGGCGCAGGAGCGGGACTGGGCCGAGGAGTTCCGGCGCACGCTGGAATCCGACGACTGGCTGTACCAGAACGCCTTCGACCGGCGCCTGCGCCCGCTGCTGCAACCGGGCGACCGGATCGGCGACGGCCGGGAGAAGGCGGTGGGCGGCATGATCTGGGCCACGCTTCTGGTGCGCGCCGGCCACGTGGCCGGCGCTGTCATCAACGGCGACTGGCACCCCCGCCCCCTGGAAAGCGTGGCGTGGCTGGAGGAAACGCTGATCGGCGCCGCCGCCGAACCGGCCGCCGTCGAGGAGCGCATCGCCGCCTTCCTCGCCCGCCCGGACGTCGAGTTCGCCGGCGTCCGGGTGGAGGACCTGACGGCGGCCTGCGCCAAGGCCCTGGCGGGGTTGAAAGCGGCGGAATAGGGAGACAGGACTTCGAGACACGGATGGCCACGGATAGAAAATCATCCGCGTCCATCCGTGGCCGGCCCCGCCGGCATCCGTGTTCATCCGTGTCAAAAAATTCCCTGTCCTATGCCGCTTGCCAAAGGCGCGGGCATCCAGCAAATAGAACGACCCTTGGAGTGATCGGGTGCGCATGCGCAAGGAAATGCTGTCGGCCTTCGTCAAGCCGGACGAAGAAGAGGACAAGGACCGCCACCTGATCGGCGCGCTGTCGCGCGGGCTGGAGATCCTGCGCGCCTTCGAGGAAAGCAACGCGCCGCTCAGCAACCAGGACCTCGTCGCCTGCACCGGCCTGCCGAAATCCACGGTGTCGCGGATCACGCGGACGCTGACGATCGAAGGCTTCCTGGTGCACCTGCCCAAATCCGGCGCCTACCGGCTGGCGCCCACGGTGCTGGCGCTGGCGCGCGCCTTCCACAACAGCACGGGCATCGCCGAGATCGCCCAGCCCCACATGCAGGAGCTGGCCGACACCATCCGCGGCACCGTGGCGATGGGCACGCGCGACCGGCTGGACATCGTCTACATGCAGATCTGCCGGGGCGTGAAGCACGTGCGCGTGCCGCAGGCCCCCGGCACCCGCGTGCCGATCGCCACCACCGCCATCGGCAACGCCTATTTCCACACCGTCGCCGCGGACGAGCGCGAGGCGCTGACCGCCCTGATCAAGCGCCAGTCGCAACGCACCTGGCCGGTGATCGAGGAGGAGCTGCAGCGCACCGGGCGCGAGATCGCCAAGGGCGGCTTCTGCGTGCGCGCCGGCACCTGGACGCCGGGCATCAACGGCGTGGGCGTGGCGCTGCGCCTGCCGGACCAGACGGTGGTGGCCTTCAACGTCGGCGGCCCCTCCTACTGGCTGAAGGAAGAGGGGCTGTACGAGGACATCGGCCCGCGTCTGGTCGACATGGCCCGCAACGTCCTGGCCGACGCCACGCGGCGGGGCGTGCTGATGCGCTGAAAAAGGCCCCTCCCCCCTTGCTCTCGCCGGATCTTTGATCCGGCTGCCGCGACAGGCGGATCCTTTGGATCCGCTGAGAGCGGGGGAGGGGTTGGGGAGAGGGGGATTTACGCCCGGAAGGGCGGAAGACAGTCTTTCTTCCGGGCGTCCGCCCGTAACCACCCTCTCCCCAACCCCTCTCCCGTCGAGGGAGAGGGGCTTTCATGCCTCCTCACCGCCGCTGGTCGAAGCGGCGGTTCACCAGGGCGGCGGCGATGTTGACCTTCTGGATGTCGATGGCGCCGCCGGCGATGCCCCAGCCCCAGCCGTCGCGCATCTTCTGCTCGATCGGGTATTCGCGGCTGTAGCCGTAGCCGCCCATCAGCTGCATGGCCGCCCCCGTCACCTCGCGCACGATCTCGTTGGCGAAGCACTTCGCCATGGAGCTTTCCTTGACCGACGGCAGGCCGCTGGCGGCGTTGACCACGGCGCGGTGGATCATCAGCCGCGCCGCCTCCGTCTTCATCGCCATCTCGGCCAGCCGCAGCTGCACCGCCTGGAAATCAACGATCGGCTTGCCGAACTGCTTGCGCTGCTGGACGTAGTCCAGCACGTATTCGAAGGCGGACGCGGCGATGGCGAGGCTCATGGTGGCGTTGCCGCAGCGTTCCAGGTCGAAGGCCTCCATCAGCTTCTTGAAGCCGCCGGCCGGGACGACGACGTTCTCCGCCGGCACCTCGACGTCGTCGAAGTACATGTCGGCGCTGGTGATGCCGCGGAAGCCCATCAGCTTCTCCCGCTTGCCGAAGCTGAAGCCCTTGGTCCCCTTCTCCACCAGCACCGCGCCGATGCCCTTGGCGCCGGGATCGTCGGACATGCGACAGTACACGACGTAGGCGTCGGCATGCCCGGCGCCGGAGCACCAGCGCTTCTGCCCGTTGATCACCACCCGGTCGCCCGTCACCACCGCGCGCGTGCGCAGGTCGGTCAGCGCGCTGCCGGCGTCCGGTTCCGACATGCTGACCGCCAGGATCATGTCGCCCGCGCACACGCGCGGGATGATGCGGCGCTTCAAATCCTCGCCCGCGAAATGGGCCACGGCCAGCGCCGGGCCGAAGCAGCTTTCGAAGATCGGGAAGGCGACGGAGGGGGAAATCTTCGCCACCTCCTCCAGCACCAGCACGGCGTCCAGCGCCCCCAGCCCGCCGCCGCCCAGATCCTGCGGGATGTTGACGCCGAGCAGGCCCAGTTCGGCGTAGCGCTTCACCATCGCGTGCGGCACCGGCTCGTCCGTTTCCTCCATCTCGCGGGCGAGTGCGGGAAGCTCGGCCTGGGCGAAGCGGCGCACCGTGTCGCGCAGGCGTTCCTGATCCTCGGTCAATGCAAAGTCCATGTCCGTCATCCCGGATGGTTGAGGGGAAGGGGCTGCGGCCGGGCCAAGGCCGGCGACACCCAGAAAGGCAGGGCCGCCAGCACGATGCAGCCGGCGGCGAAGAGCAGCGAGACGGCGTAGCCGCCCGTCAGGTCGTGCAGCATCCCGGCCAGCCAGGAGCCGAGTGCGGCCCCCAGCGACATGGTCGCGAAGATGGAGCCGTAGATCGTCCCCACCCCGGCCCCGGCGAAGATGCGGTTGGTCAGGGTCGAGACGATGGGGCCGCGCGCCCCCTGGGCGATGCCGAACAGCAGCGTGTAGCCGGCCAGCAGCACCGGGTTCGCCCCCTGCGACAGGCCGATCAGGCAGAGCACGCCAGCGAAGGTGCTGGCGAAGCTGAGCGTCGCCGTGGCGCGGAAGCCCAGCCGGTCGCCCAGCCAGCCCGACGCCACCACCCCCAGCACCGACAGCATGCCGGCCACGCCGAAGGCGGCCGCCGCGTCCATGGGCGCGTAGCCGGCGTCCACCAGCAGCGCCACCGCCTGGGCGATCACCACGTACATGCCCAGCGCCGTGAAGAAGAACACCTGCACCAGCGCCCAGAACGGTCCGGTGCGCACCGCCTGCGGCAGCCGCATGCCGCCGCCGGCACCCGCACGGCGCAGCTCCGCCATGTCCGGATGCCCGGCCGCCAGCGTGCGCCAGGGCAGCAGCAGCGTGACCGGCACCAGCGTCAGCAGCGCCAGCCCGATCGCCTGATAGCCGCCGCGCCAGCCCAGCCGTTCGATGAGGAACTGCGCCAGCGGTGCTATAACCAGGATGCCCGACCCGAAGCCGGCGTAGGCGATGCCCAGCGCCGTGCTCATGTTCCGCCGGTACCAGCGGCCGATCAGCGCCGCCGCCGGCACCATCCCCATGGCCGACACGCCCAGCCCCGCCACCACGCCCAGCAGCAGGTGCAGCTGCCAGCGCGCCTCCACCAGTGCCCCCGCCCCGAACGTCGCGGTGCCCAGCAGGCCCAGGCCGATGGCGTATACGGCGCGCGGCCCCAGCCGTTCGAACAGCATGCCGCTGACCGGCGCCGCCAGCCCTTGGGTGAGCATGTACAGCGCGTAGACGCTGGTGAGCGCGGAGCGCGGCCAGCCGTACTCCGCCTCGATCGCCACCAGGAAGACGGTGTAGGCGTCGGCCACGCCGCGGGCGAGGAAGTTGAACAGGAAGCCCAGCGCCACCACCAGCGCCGCCAGCGTCGTCGGCCGCCGCCACAGTCCCGGAACGCCGTCCTCCGTCACGCCCGCCCCCTCAATAGGACTTGGGCATGCCGAGCACCTTCTCGGCGATGTGGCACAGCGCCAGCTGCGGGCTGACCGGGGCGATGCGGCAGATCATCACCTCGCGCAGCAGGCGTTCGACGTCGTACTCCTTGGCGTAGCCGTAGCCGCCGTGCGTCATCACGGCGGTCTCGCAGGCGCGGTAGCCGGCCTCCGCCGCCAGGAACTTGGCGGCGTTGGCCTGCGGGCCGCAGTTCTGGCCCCGGTCGTAGGCCCAGGCCGCCTGCAGCATCATCAGGTTGGCGGCCTCCAGCTCCGCCCAGCGCTCGGCCAGGGGCAGTTGGATCGCTTGGTTCTGGCCGATGGGGCGGTCGAAGACGACGCGCTCGCGCGCGTACTTGGCTGCCCGGTCCAGCGCGGCGCGGCCGATGCCCACCGCCTCCGCCGCGATCAGGATGCGTTCGGGGTTGAGGCCGTGCAGGATGGAGCGGAACCCCTCCCCCTCCGCGCCGATGCGGTCCTCCACCGGCACGCGCAGCCCGTCGATGAACACCTGGTTGGAGTCCACGGGCTTGCGGCCCATCTTGGGGATCTCCCGCACCTCCACGTGGTTGCGGTCCAGCGCGGTGTAGAACAGCGACAGCCCGTCGGTCGGCCGCTTGACCCGGTCGGCCGGCGTGGTGCGGGCGAGGATCAGCATGCGGTCGGCCACCTGGGCGGTGGAGATCCACACCTTGGCCCCGTGCAGCACGTAATGGTCGCCCGCCCGCTCGGCCCGCGTCTTGATGGCGCCGGTGTTCAGGCCGGCGTCCGGCTCCGTCACCATGAAGCAGGCTTTTTCGCGCCCCGCCACAAGCGGCGGCAGCATGCGGCGCTTCTGCTCCTCCGTGCCGAAGACCACCACCGGGTTCAGCCCGAAGATGTTGAGGTGCACGGCCGACGCCCCGCTCATACCGGCGCCGGACGCGGCGACGGTGCGCATCATCAGCGCCGCTTCCGTGATGCCCAGGCCCGAACCGCCGTATTCCGGCGGGATGCAGATGCCAAGCCAGCCGGCGTCCGCCATCGCCTTGTGGAAGTCGTGCGGGAAGCCGCCCTCGGCGTCCTTGCGGCGCCAGTATTCGGCGTCGAAGCGGGCGCAGACCTTGCCCACCGCCTCGACGATCGCCTCCTGCTCGGGCGTGTGCGCGAAGTCCATCAGCGGGCCTCCCGGATCACGCCGCGTTCGGCCAGTGCGGCGATGGTGGCGTCGTCGTAGCCGGCCTCGCGCAGCACCTCGGCGCTGTGCTCGCCCAGCGCGGGGGCCTGACGTTCGACGGCGGGGGGCGTGGCGGACCAGCGGGTGGGCACCGCCATGCTGCGGATCGGCCCCTCGCGCGGGTGCTCGACCACCTGGAAGAAACCGGTGGCCGTCAGGTGCGGGTCCTCCAGCAGGCTGTCCAGCGTGTGCAGGCGCATCACCGGGATGTCGGCGCGGGTCAGCGCCTCCATCCACTCCGCCGTGGTGCGGGTGGCGAGGTGTTCGGCGACGAAGCCGTACAGCTCGTCGATGTGGCGGGTGCGGCTGTCCATGTCGGCGAAGCGGGGATCGGAATCCAGGATGTCCGGCCGGCCGATCAGGTCGAAGAAGCTGCGCCACTGCTTGTCGTTGTAGATCAGCGCGCAGATGTGACCGTCGCTGGTCCGGTACGGCCGGCGCTGCGGGGCCAGCAGGCGCGGGTAGCCGGTCGGCCCCTCCGCCGGTTCGAAGGTGGCGCCGCCCATGTGGTCGCCCTGGACGAAGTGGGTCATCGTCTCGAACATCGGCACGTCCACCGCCTGGCCCTCTCCGGTGCGCTCACGGTGAAACAGCGCGGCGGTGACGGCGTAGACGGCGTGCAGACCCACCGTGCGGTCCACCATGGTGGCCGGCACGTAGCGCGGCTCGCCCCCGGTGGAGGCGGCGAACAGCGTGGGGATCGCCACCGCCCCCTGGATCAGGTCGTCGTAGGCGGGCTTCGCGGCATAGGGGCCGTCCTGCCCATAGCCGAACAGGCCCACGTAGACGATGCGCGGGTTGGCCTCCGCGACCTCCGCGTACGACAGGCCCAGCCGCGCCATGGCCTGCGGGCGCACGTTGTAAATCAGCACGTCCGCTGTCCGCGCGAGGTCGAGCAGCGCTTGCCGCCCCTCCGGCTGCTTGAGGTCGAGGACGATGGACCGCTTGCCCCGGTTGGCGTGCAGGAAGATCGCCCCCATGCCGGGATGGCGCATCGGGCCGATGCCGCGCACCGTGTCGCCCTGCGGCGGCTCCACCTTGATCACGTCGGCCCCCAGCTCGCCCAGGATCTGCGTGGCGTAGGGACCCATCAGCACGGTGGTGAGGTCGAGGATGCGAACCCCGTTCAGCGGACCGCTCATGGCTTCCGTCCTCCCATGGCGCCGAACGCGCCGGCGGCGCGCAGCGCGTCGATGTCGCCGGGGGCGTAGCCCAGCGCTTCCAGCACCGTTTCGGCGTCCGCGCCCACGGCCGGCGGCGGCCCCTGCACGCGGGCGAGGCGTCCGCCGGCGCGCGCCGGAAAGGCCACGTGCACCGCCCCGTCCGCCGTGCGCGTCACCAGCCCGCGCGCCGCCGCCTGCTCCGACGCCACCGCCTCCGCCGGGGTCAGGCAGGGCTCGGCCGGCAGGTCGGCGGCGCGCAGCCGCCTCAGCCAGTCGGCCAGCGTGCGGGCGCGCATCACCGCCGCCACGCGCGCCGACAGCCGGTCGCCCGCGGCGCGCCGCCCCTCGTTTGTGTCGAACGCGGGGTCGGCGAGGTCCGGCGCGTCGTCCTTCACCGCGTCGCGGAAGCGCGCCCAGAAATGGTCCTCCAGCAGGCCCAGCGCGATCCAGCGACCGTCGGCCGTCTCGAAGCTGTCGTTGACCGGGCTGAGGTGGCCGCGCGGGTCGGCCGGCTCTTCGGCACCGTGGCGCATGGCGGCGCAGTACAAGGCCGCCTCGAACAGGCCGAGGTCCAGGTATGTGCCCTGCCCGGTCCGGTCGCGCTCGCGCAGCGCCGCCAGGATCGCCGTGGCGGCCATGGAGCCGGCGGCGAAGTCGGCGAACGGCATGCTGAGGCGCGACGGCGGCCGGTTCCAGTGCCCCGGCAGGCCCAGCCCGCCGGACGCCGCGACGATGTTGATGTCGTGCGCCGGGTGGTCGCGCCACGGCCCGTCCTGCCCATAGCTGGACAGGGAGCAGTAGACGAGGCGCGGGTTGATCGCCCGAAGATCCGCCCAGCCGATGCCCAGCCGGGCGGCGACGCCGGGCCGGCTGCTCTCCACCGCGACGTCGGCGTTCGCCGCCAGCCGGTGGGCGACCGTTTGCCCGGCCTGCGTCTTCAGGTCCAGGGCCACGCTGCGCTTGCCGCGGTTGACGGCGCGGAACATGTCCGGCTGGTAGCGGCGCCCGGACTCACCGCCCGGCGGCTCGACCTTCACCACCTCGGCGCCGAGGTCGGCCAGCATGGCGGTGAGGAACGGCCCCGGCAGCAGGGCCGTGAAGTCCACCACCCGCAGGCCGGCCAGCGGCTGCCAGGGTGGAGGGGGAGAATGGGGATTGGTCATGGCCTGGAGGTTCTCGAAGCCCCTCTCCCCTCGCGGGAGAGGGGTTTGGGGAGAGGGGGAATTACCGGCGGCAGCCGGGAGAAGGCCCCGGGAGAAGGCCATTGTCCGGGCATCCGCCCGCAACCACCCTCTCCCCAACCCCTCCCCCGTCGAGGGGGAGGGGCTTTGGTCACTTCGCCGTCTTCAGCGCTTCCTGGAAGGCGGCGAGGATCTCGCTGCCGGGCTTGTTGCGCTTGTCCAGGTTGGCCGCCCACTCGCGCCCGACCGACGACATCATGGCCTCCAGCGCCTTGTGCTCGGATTCCGGCAGCTTCGTCATGGTGACGCCGGCGGCCTTGATGCGCTCGATGTCGCGGGCCTCGTCGCGGTCGGTGTTCTCGCACGCATTGCGCACCACCTTGTCCGCCACGTCGTCCATCGCCTTGCGGACCTCCGGCGGCAGCTCGTTGAAGCGCTTGTTGCTGATCATGTAGGTGACGACGAAGCTGCCCAGGTTCTCGCCCACGGTGGCGTGCTTGGCGCGGCCCTGCAGGTCGTAGGACAGGATGCTGGAGTGCGGGAACAGCATGCCGTCGACCGTGCCGCGGGTCAGCGCCTCCATCACGTCGGGGGTGGGGATCTGCACGGGGATGGCGCCCAGCTTGCGGATCGCCAGCTCCTTGGCGGCACCCGACGTGCGGATCTTGCGCCCCTCCAGCGCCTTCAGCGTGGTGATCGGCTCCTTCGCCATGTAGAGCTGGTAGGGCGTGAGGACGAGCGCCCACAGGACGCGCATGCCGGCCGGTTCGAACTCCCGCTGCGCCAGAAGGCCGCCGGGGCGCGCCAGCTTCCAGTAGGCCATGGTGCCGGCGCAGGCCGTGGTGAAGGATTCCGGCAGCTCCGCCACGGCGCCCAGCGGCAGCTTGTCGGTGACGAAGGACGGGGCGACGTAGCCGATGTCCACCACCCCCGACTGGGTCAGCGACAGGAGGTCCTTCGCCTTGCCCAGCTGTTCGGCCGGGTAGTATTCGAACGCCGCCTTGCCGCCCGACGCGTTCTTCACCTCCTCCATCCACAGCTTGGTGCCGTATTCGACGATGTAATGGCCGGCGGGGAAGGAGTCGGCAATGCGCAGCTTCACCTGTTGGGCGGAGGCATCCTGGGTCGCGGCGGCAAGCAGGGCGGCGGCGAGGATGACAGCGGACGTCTTCATGGTGGTTCCTCCCTGGTTTCTTGTGCTCACATGTTCATGGTGGACGGCAGCCACAGGATGATCTGCGGGAAGGCCGTCAGCAGCGCGATGAGCAGGACGTGGGCGATGACGTGCGGCATCACGCCTTCGAAGATCTCGGACAGCGGGCGGCGGGTGTAGCGGGCGACGACGAAGACGTTCAGCCCCATGGGCGGCGTCACCATGCCGACTTCGGCCGTCACCACGACGATGACGCCGAACCACACGGGATCGAAGCCCAGCGCCACCACCACCGGCAGCACCACCGGCACCGTCAGGATCAGGATGGCGATCTGGTCCATGAAGCAGCCCAGGATGACGTAGCCGAACAGGATCAGCGCCATGATCACCCAGGGCGAGGTGTCCAGCGCACCCACCCACGCCACCAGCGCCTGCGTCGTCTGCGTCAGCGTGAAGAAGTAGCCGAAGATGCTGGCGCCCAGGATGATCATCAGGATCATGCAGGTGGCGTGCACGGCATGGGTCAGCGCCTTCGCCACCCCCTCGCGGCTCAGCCGTCCGGCCTTCGCCGCCAGCAGGAACGCCCCGAAGGCGCCGATGCCCGACGCTTCCGTCGGTGTCGCCAGACCCAGGTAGATGCTGCCCGTCACCGCCATGAACAGCACCAGCATGGGCCCGGCGACGCTGAGCGAGGCGAACTTCTCCCGCAGGGTGTAGGCGCGGCCGGCCGGCGCGCGCGTCGGGTCCAGGCGGACCAGCAGGTAGACGGTCAGCATGATGGTGGCCGTCACCAGCAGGCCCGGGACGACGCCGGCCACCAGCAGCGCGCCGATGCTGACGTCGGCGATGATGCCGTACAGCACCAGCGCGATGGACGGCGGGATCAGCATGGCCAGCGTGCCGGAGATGGCGACCACCCCGCCGGCCAGCCGCGGCTCGTACCCCTGCTTCAGCATGGCGGGGATGGAGGTGCTGGACAGCGTCGCCGCCGCGGCCGTGCTGGAGCCGGAGATGGCGCCGAACCCGGCGCCGGCCAGCGCCGTCGCCATGCCCAATCCGCCCGGCACCCGGCCCACCCAGGCGGTGGCGGCGCGGAACAGGTCGTCGGCCACACCGGAGAGGATGACGAACTCCGCCATCAGGATGAACATCGGCACTGTGATGATTTCATAGGAGTTGGCGACCGAGAACGGCGCCGTTTTCAGAATGCCCAGCACCATGGCCGGCCCGCCGATCATGGCCAGCCCCGTGGCCCCGGCGGCGGCCATGGCGAAGGCCACCGGCGTGCCGATCGCCAGCAGCGCGAACAGCAGCGAAACACCCGTCAGCGTGACCATCACACGCCCTCCTCGGTGGCGGTGAGCGCCGTGTCGGACAGCGGCGGCAGTTCGATCAGCGGCTTGGGCGTGAGCACCGACAGCGCGTGCCCGATCGCGCGGAAGGCGGCGCGCACGGTCAGCATCGCCGCCCCCGCCACCACCGGCGCCATGGCCAGCCACGTGGGCCAGTCGTAGGCGCCGGCCATCACCTCCTCCGCCGCCCAGGATTCCGTCAGCCGGCCGAAGGCCTGCGCCGTGATCACCGCCGCGACGATGGTGGTGAGGGCATAGCCCACGCTCTCGCCCGCATGGCGGCCAGCGGGGGACATGCGCTTCTGCATCAGGTCGATGGCGACGTGGCCGTGGTTGCGCAGCGTGTCGGACACGCCGAAGAAGAACATGCCGACCATCAGGTACAGCGAGATGAGGTCGTACGACCACGCCAGCGGGCGGTTGAACAGGTAGCGCAGCGCCACGTCCGCCACCACGACCAGCATGATGGCGAACATGCACGCACCCGACACCGCGGCGAAGGCCCTGTCGATGCCGTCGAGCAGACGGCCGAACCGGTCGATGACTCCCATGATTGCGGCGATCCTCCCTGATCGTCTGGCCTGATCGTCCGGGTGCCGGCGGCCTCGTTGGATGGGCGCTTGCTCGGCTGGCTTTGGGGTGGCGGGTTCAGGCGGTCGGCGTTAGGCGGTCAGCGTTGCTCCTCCAAAAGCGCGCAGGCACGGCGCAGCGCCGCCACGTGGTGCTCGGTCTGCGGTTCCATGCGCTGGATGGGTCCGACCAGCGACACGCCGTACGGTTCGCCGTTCAGCACCACCGCGGCGCCCAGCGCCATGACGTCGGCCACGCTTTCCGCCCGGTTCAGGAACCAGCCGCGCGCCTGCCCCTCGACGATGCTGCGCTCCAGCGCTTGCGCGTCGGTCAGCGTGTCCGGCGTGTGCGCCTGGAAGGTCAGGCGCGCCAGCAGGGCCGCGCGCTCCGCCGTCGGCATCCGGGCCAGCAGCGCCTTGCCCATGGAGTTGGAATGCAGGTCGCGCAGTTCGCCCGCCTGGGCGCTGTAGCGGATGCGGTGCGGCGAATCGAACGCCTCCAGATAGACGATGCGCGTGTCCTGCCGCTTGCCGAACAGCACGGTCTCCCCCGTTTCGTCGCGCAGCGCGCTCAAAAGCGGCCGGGCGCGCTCCAGCAGGGGATCGTTGGCGGCGATGGCGGTGGCGACCTCCAGCAGCCGCTTGGTGGGGTAGAAGCCGCTGCGCTGGCGCAGCGCGTAGATGTAGCCCGCCGCCTCCAGCGTGCGCACGAGGCCGGAACAGCTGGACATCGGCATCTTCAGCGCCGCCGCGATCTCCGACAGCGACATGGGCCGCTTGGCGCGCGCGAACTCCTCGAACAGCTCGATCGTGCGACCGGCGCTCTTGACCGAGGGGAAGGCGGACGTCCGGTCGCTCATTCACGGCCACTCGTTCACATATGTGAAGAGACGTTCACGAATACGAACTGATTGTCAGTTTACAAAGCAATTCCTGTCAAGCCCCGTTTTTCGGGGCCGAAATGTCCCAGCAAAATCGTCGGGATGCGACGCTTCGCCTCATAGGCAAATGCGACTCACTCGCATCATCATTCGGCAGCAACCCGGCGCACCCGCCGGCAGCCACCGCCACCGCAAGGTGCAGACATGACCAAGGATCCCGCCCCGCCGGAGGACATCCGGCTGGCGTCGCTGCGCAAGGGACAGCGCGCGCACGTGACCGGGGTCGACGAAGGCGCGGTCGCCACGACCCTGCCCGCCGGAGAGCTGGAACGCCGCATGATCGAGATGGGCCTCGTCGAAGGGGCGCGCATCGAGATCCTGCACGAGGGCTTCCCCGGCCGCGACCCCATCGCCGTCCGCGTCAACGAGCACACCATCGCCATGCGCCGCGCCGAGGCGCGCGCCGTCCGCGTGGCGCCTCTTTAAAAGTTTTAAAAAGAAAAAGGAGACCGGCCATGTCGGTCCTGGACGCGTCGGTCCTCGCGGACGGCGCCGTGCCGCCGCGCATCGCGCTGGTGGGCAATCCCAATTGCGGCAAGACCGCGCTGTTCAACGCGCTGACCGGCTCGCGCCAGAAGGTGGCGAACTACCCCGGCGTGACGGTGGAGCGCAAGGTCGGCCATGTCCTCAGCCCCGGCGGCCGGCGCGTGCAGGTCATCGACCTGCCCGGCACCTACAGCCTGCGCGCCCGATCGCCCGATGAAGAGGTGACGCGCGACGTCGTGCTCGGCCGCTTCGCGCACGAGGACAGCCCGGACGTGCTGGTCTGCGTGGCCGACGCCACCAACCTGCGCCTCAACCTGCGCCTGGTGATCGAGCTGAAGCGGCTCGGCCGGCCGATCGTCCTGGCGCTCAACATGATGGATGTGGCCGACAGGCGCGGCTGCCGCATCGACGCGGCGGCGCTGTCGGCCGCACTGGGCGTGCCGGTGGTGCCGACGGTGGCGGTGCGGCGCGGCGGCGTGCGGGCGTTGCTGGACCAGATCGACCGCACCATCGCCGTGGCGCACGCCGAGGCCCCGGCCCCCTGCGGCTGGAGCGAGCCGTCCTCGCACGACCTGCGCGCCTACCACCAGGAGGTGGAATCGATCCTGGCGCGCAGCCTGCGCGACGCCGGCCGGCCGCCGCTGATGACCCGGCGGGTCGACGCGCTGCTGCTGCACCCGCTGTTCGGCCTGGGCTTCCTGTTCCTGGTGCTGTTCTTGATGTTCCAGGCGGTGTTCGCCTGGGCCGAGGCGCCGATGGAGCTGATCGACGGCGCCATCACCGCGCTCAACGGCGCGGTCGCCGCGGCGTTGCCGGACGGCGCGCTGCGCAGCCTGCTGACCGACGGCATCATCGCCGGGGTGGGCAGCGTCGTCATCTTCCTGCCGCAGATCCTGGTGCTGTTCTTCTTCATCCAGGTGCTGGAGGACACGGGCTATCTGGCGCGGGCCGCCTTCCTGCTGGACCGGCTGATGGGCGGGGTGGGGCTGCACGGGCGGGCGTTCATCCCGCTGCTCTCCAGTTTCGCCTGCGCGGTGCCCGGCATCATGGCGGCGCGCACCATCGAGAACCGCGCCGACCGGCTGGCCACCATCATGATAGCACCACTGATGACCTGCTCGGCGCGCCTGCCGGTCTACACGCTGCTGATCGCCGCCTTCGTGCCCGACCGGGCGGTGTTCGGCGGCATGGTGGGCCTGCCGGGGCTGGTGATGTTCGCGCTGTACGCCGCCGGCATCCTGTCGGCGCTGGCCGTCGCCTTCGTTTTGAAGCGCACGCTGTTCAAGGGTGCGCGCGAGCCGCTGCTGATGGAACTGCCGGCCTACCGCCTGCCCAGCCCGCGCAACGTGGCGATCGGCCTGTTCGAGCGCGCCCGGATCTTCCTGACCCGCGCCGGCACGATCATCTTCTCCATCATGGTGCTGGTGTGGTTCCTGGCCTCCTTCCCCGGCGCGCCGGAAGGGGCGGCGGAGCCGGCGATCCACTACAGCCTCGCCGGCATGCTGGGGCACGCGCTGGCGCCGCTGCTGGCCCCCATCGGCTTCAACTGGCAGATCGCCATCGCGCTGGTCCCCGGCATCGCCGCGCGCGAGGTGGCGGTGGCGGCGCTGGGCACCGTCTACGCGCTCAGCGAGACGGGCGGTGCGCTGGAAAGCTCGCTGGCCGGGGTGCTGGCGGCGGACTGGGGGCTGCCCACGGCGTTGGCGCTGCTGGCGTGGTACGTCTTCGCGCCGCAGTGCGTGTCGACGCTGGCGGTGGTGCGGCGCGAGACCAACTCCTGGTTCTGGATGGCGGCGATGATCGCCTACATGACGGTGCTGGCCTACGCCGCCGCCTTCGTCACCTTCCGCGTCTCCGGCGCCATCCTGGGGGGCTGAGCCATGCAGGACCTGCTGGTGATCCCGATCGTCGCCGCCGCCTTCGCCTGGGTGGCGTGGACCCTGCTGCTGCCGGCCGGGGTGCGCGACCGCCTGCGCCGCCGCGCCGGCCGCCCGGCGCCGCCGGCCACGGGGTGCGGCGGCTGTACGGGGTGCTGCGGGGACGGCGAGCGCCGCCCCCCGCGTTGACGGGCACTTACCCCCGCGGCCTCTCGCTGTCCATGTGGGCGAGCTGTGCGGCGGGATAGCGCTCCCCGGCCGCCGCACCCTTCGGCACGGCGCTGTCCAGGGCCGCGAGGTCGGCGTTGGACAGCGTCAGGTCCAGCGCCCCCAGCGCCTCCGCCAGGCGGTCGCGGCGGCGCGCGCCGACCAGCGGGACGATGTCGCGGCCGCGCGCCAGCACCCAGGCGATGGCCACCTGCGCCACCGACGCCCCCATCCCCTCCGCCACCGCGCGCAGCCGTTCGACCAGTTCCAGGTTGTGCTCCAGGTTCTCGCCCTGGAAGCGCGGGCTCACGCTGCGGAAATCCTTGCCGGTGTCGCGGTCCTTCGACCAGTGGCCGCTGATCAGGCCGCGCGACAGCACGCCGTAAGCGGTGACGCCGATGCCCAGTTCGCGGCAGGTCGGCAGGATCTCGTCCTCGATGCCGCGGGAAATCAGCGAGTATTCGATCTGCAGGTCGCTGATCGGGTGCACGGCGTGAGCGCGGCGGATGGTGTCCGCCCCCACCTCCGACAGGCCGATGTGGCGGATATAGCCGGCCTTCACCATGTCGGCCATGGCGCCGATGGTCTCCTCGATCGGCACCGCCGGGTCCAGGCGGGCCGGGCGGTAGACGTCGATGTGGTCGACACCCAGCCTCTGCAGCGAATAGGCGAGGAAGTTCCGGACCGCGGCCGGGCGCGAGTCGTAGCCGGCCCAGCCGCGGTCCGGGTCGCGCAGCGCGCCGAACTTCACGCTGATCAGCGCGCGGTCGCGGTCGCGGCCCTGCAGCGCCTCACGGATCAGCATCTCGTTGTGGCCCATGCCGTAGAAGTCGCCGGTGTCCAGCAGCGTGATGCCGGCCTCGAGGGCCGCGTGGATGGTGGCGATGCTCTCGGCCCGGTCGGCCGGGCCGTAGAAGTCCGACATCCCCATGCAGCCGAGCCCGATGGCCGAAACCTCCGGCCCGGTGGTGCCGAGCGTGCGCTGTTCCATGTCCTGTCCCTCCTGACTGTCTTGCGTGCCGCAACCATAGGCCCGCTCCCCGCCGTGCGATAAGCTGGACAATCCCGCACACGCTGTTCGCCGGAGTGAACAATGAGCGACCTTGACCTGCGCGACCTCGATCTGCGCGATCTGGCGGCCTTCGCCGCCGTCGCCCGGCACGGGAACTTCCGCCGCGCCGCCCTGGAACAGCGCGTGTCGGTGTCGAGTCTCAGCCAGCGCCTGCGCGACCTGGAGGAGCGGCTGGGCGTGCGCCTGTTCAACCGCACCACGCGCAGCGTCGCCCTGACCCAGGCCGGCGAGCAGCTTCTGCAGCGCGTCGCCCCGGCCCTGCGCGAGGTGGCCGACGCGCTGGCCCACGTGCGGGGGCTGCAGGGGGAGCCGTCGGGCCGGCTGCGCATCAACGCCCCGGCGCCGGCCGTGCAGCTGGTGCTGGCGCCCATGGTGGCGCCGTTCCTGCTGCAGCACCCGAAGATCGAGATGGAAATCGCGGTCGAGCCATCGCTGATCGACATCGTCGCCGACGGCTTCGACGCTGGCGTGCGCTATGAGGAGACGCTGGCGCAGGACATGATCGCCGTGCCGCTGGGCCCGCCGGAGCGCTACGTCGTCGTCGCCTCCCCAGCGCTCCTGGCGGCGCACGGCGTGCCGGAGCGGCCGGAGGACCTGCTGGACCGCCCGGCCATCCTGACCCGCTTCCCCAGCGGCTACACCCCGCCCTGGGAGTTCGAGAAGGACGGGCGCGCCGTGCGCCTCACCCCGCCGGCCCGGCTGGTGGCCATGAACACGGACCTGCAGCTGCAGGCGGCCGTCGGCGGCCTGGGCTTCCTGACGACGTTCGAGGGCTTCGCCCGGCCGTTCATCGAACGCGGGCTGCTGGTCGCCGTGCTGGACGACTGGTGCCAGCCGTTTCCGGGGCCGTTCCTCTACTACCCCAGCCGCCGTCAACCGCCGCCGGCCCTGGCCGCGTTCGTCGCCTTCGTCGCGCGGTGGCGCCGGGAACGGGCGGCGGGGAGCCCGCCATCCTTACCGCCTGGGGGCGCGTGACTCCGCGGGAATCCTGAATCCTTACGTCCTGGGGGCGCGGTGGACCGCCCATCCTTACCGCTTGGGGGCACACACCCCTGCATCCTTACCGCGTGGGGGCGTTGCGGCGCGTCCATCCTTACGGCTTGGGGGCGTCACGCCGGGCGAACGCCGTTCGCGGCGACTCCGGCGCGACTCCGGCGGTGTCACGGCGAATCAGCGGGCTGGTCTGCGCCCTGTATCCTTACCGCTCGGGGGCGGTTCGGGCACGGCCGGCGCCCCCAAGCGGTAAGGATGGGAGTCTGCAGAGGCCGGCCGGGGCCGTGTGCCCCCAAGCGGTAAGGATCGAAGGGTGTCCGATTCGCGGCCCAAGGGGTGATTCGGCGCTGGGCCACCCGGTCCGCTCTCCGGCCGGCGCCTCTGCGGACCACCCGCAAAACCCCCTCGAAAACCGCTTTTGGAGTCTGTTCCGATTCAAAAAAGATTCAGGGACGCGCAAATCCAGGCGGGATCGCGAGTCGGAAGGAATCATCCTTACCAATTGGGGGAGGCACGCTTACCGGACGGGGGCGCCACGCCCACGCCCCAGGGCGTAAGGGTCTCTCCCCCACGCGGTAAGGATGCGGATTCCTCGCTGAACAAAACCTTTCCTTACTTGTTTCCGGTGTAAGGATTGGACTAGCTTACCCCGTTCATCGCGACGTAAGGGTGGTTCATGCCGGCGGCACGGCGCAAGACGAAGAAGGAGGCAGCGGCGGCGACCGGCGGCGAGGTCGTCGTGATGACTCCTGACGAGCTGACCGGCGTCACCGTCATCGACGCGGAGCCGGACGGGGCTGCGCCCGCCACGCCGTCCCTGCCCGCCGTCACCGAGGAAGCCTCGCTGGGCCTCACCGCCCGCGTGGCCGGCGCCACGTTCGAGCGCGAGGGCTACCGCCACCTGATCAAGGCGGCGGAGGCGGTGTACAGCTATCCCGCCAACGGGGCGCGGCTGTCGCTGCCGGCGCAGAAGATGCTGAACTTCATGATCCACCTGGCCGGCAGCCAGAACTTCGCCAACAAGCTCTACCGGCTGCCCAAACGCGTGGTGCGCGGCAACCACAAGGGCAACGAGCGCATTTTCGACGCGCTGAAGGAGATCTTCGATTCCAGCCTGGTGGTGATCGGCCCCTTCCGCGGCCGCCGGTCGCGCGCCGAGTTGCGCATCCTGTCCAGCTACGTCCGCCCGGAGGAGGAGGAGGACAGCGACGCCGCCGATATCCACTTCCAGTTCACCGACGCCTTCCTGGAGATCCAGCGCACCTCGCAGCTGTGGGCCAAGCTGTCCGGCCCGGCGATGGTCAAGGTCACCAGCACCTACGCGCTGAAGCTCTACGAGATCGGCATGCAGCGCTACCAGATGGACTACCCGTCGCTGGAGCTGGACATCGACACGCTGCGCAAGCTGCTGAACGTGCCGGAGGGGGCCTACAAGGACTTCGGCATCCTGCGCACCCGCACCATCGACCGCGCCATTGCCGAGGTGAACCAGCTCGCCCCCTTCCGCGTCTCCATGCCCGAGGAGAAGATGAAGCGCCGTGGCCGCAAGGTGGAGGCGGTGACGCTGGAATTCTCCGCCAAGGACGAGGAGGAGGCGGCCGAGACCTTCCTGGAGCGCGAGCGCCACAGCGCCGGCCGCCGCGCCCGCCGTTCCGGCACGGTGGAGAAGCTGACGGCGCCGGAGACGACGGAAGCGGCCGATCCCGGCCCGCTGCCCGACGCCGACGACGTGAACGCGCTGTGGGCGGCGGCGCTGCACGCGCTGAAGGGCAAGGTGCCGGCCCCGCTGCTGAAGGACCTTGAGCCGCTGCGCGTGGAGGACGCACCGCAGGGCGTGCGCCGGCTGGTGCTGCAGGCGCGCACCGCGGCGGCGGCGGACATGGCGGGCATGAACCACTGGCCGACGTTCAAGTCGGCACTGGCCTCCCTGACCAACGGCCTGATCGGCGACGTCGCCTTCGAGAAGCCGGCCCGCGCCCCCAAGAAGTAAGGATGGGCGAGAAGGCCCCTCCCCCAGCCCCGCCAGGGGAGGGCTTTATGGTCACGCCATCGCCATCATGTCGGCCAGGATCAGGTCGGACGCCTTTTCGCCGATCATGGCGCTGGGGGCCTGGGTGTTGCCGCTGACCAGCGTCGGCATGATCGAGGCATCCGCCACGCGCAGGCCCTCCACGCCGCGCACGCGCAGGCTGGCGTCGACGACGGAGCGTTCGTCCCCGCCCATGCGGCAGGTGCCGACGGGGTGGTAGATCGTGTCGGCCCGCGCCCGGATCAGCGCGCGCAGGGTCGCGTCGTCCTCGGTGCTGGTGTCGTACAGCGGCTTGGCGGGGATCTTCGCGAACGATGGCGCCGCCAGGATGCGGTGGACGAGGCGCACGCCGTTCACCAGCGTGTCCAGGTCGGCCGGCGCGCTGAGGTAGCGCGGGTCGATCAGCGGCGCGTCCATGGCGCTGGGGCCGGCGAGGCGCACGGTGCCGCGGCTTTCCGGCCGCAGGCCGCAGACGTGCACGGAGAAGCCGCGGCTGTAGTGCCGCTTGCGGCCGTGGTCGTCCACCGGGCTGATGCAGACGTGCAGCTGCAGGTCCGGCCGGTCGAGGTCCGGCCGGCTCTTCAGGAAGCCGCCGGCCTCGGAGATGTTGCTGGTCAGCAGGCCGCGCCGCTCCTTCTTGTAGCGGCGGATGGCGCCGAGGAACTGGAGCACGAAGCCCGGCGTCACGCCGATCAGGTCGCGCGAGGTGGCAAGGCGCGCCACCGTGTAGTCCAGGTGGTCCTGCAGGTTTCCGCCGACGTCCGGCGAATCGTGCAGCACATCGATGCCGTGCCCGCGCAGATGCTCCGCCGGCCCGATGCCGGAGCACATCAGCAACTGCGGGGAACCGAAGGCGCCGGCCGACAGCACCACCTCCCGCCGGACCTGCAGCGTGCGCTCGCCATCCGGGGTGCGCACCACCACGCCGGTGGCGCGCTTACCCTGGAAGGTCAGGCGCAGGGTCTGCGTCTCGGCCAGGATGGTCAGGTTGTGGCGCTCCCGGCTCTCCAGGTAGGCACGCGACGCGTTCCAGCGCTCGCCGCCCTTCTCGAACACCTGGTAGAGGCCGACACCTTCCTGCGTGGGGCCGTTGAAGTCGGGGTTGGCGGGGAAGCCGGCCTCCTCCGCCGCGCGGACGAACAGGCGGGAGAAGGGGCTGGGGTCCACCGGGTCGGCGACGTTCAGCGGGCCGCCGGTGCCGTGCAGGGCGTCGCCGCCGCGCTCGTTGTTTTCCGACCGCTTGAAGCAGGGAAGCACGTCGTCCCAGCCCCAGCCGGTGCAGCCGGCCGCGGCCCAGGAATCGTAATCCTCCTTCTGGCCGCGGATGTAGACCATGGCATTGATCAGGCTGCTGCCGCCCACGCCGCGCCCGCGCGGCTGGTAGCCGCAGCGCCCGCCCAGCTCCGCCTGCGGCACGGTGCGGAAGGCGTAGTTGCGCTCCGACCGGCGGGGCACGGTGGCGGCGATGCCGAAGGGGGTGTGCACCACCGCCGGATGGCTGCCGGGGCCGCTCTCCAGCAGCGCTACGGAGAGGTCGGGGCGCGCGTCGGCGAGGCGCGATGCCACGGCGCAGCCGGCCGGGCCGGCGCCGACGACGATGACGTCGAATGTGTCGGTCGTGGTATCGGTCATGGGGTCCGGTCCCGCTCAGTCCAGTTGGGTGATCAGCTTGGTATTCAGGTAGCCGTCGAAGGTCTCCGCCCCGCCCTCGCTGCCATAGCCGCTGTCCTTGATGCCGCCGAACGGCGTTTCGGGCGTGGCCATGCCGACGTGGTTGATGTTGACCATGCCGGACTCCAGCGCGTGCGAGACGGCCTGCGCGGTCTTCGACGATCCGGTGAAGGCGAAGGCGGCGAGGCCGTAGGGCAGCGCGTTGGCGCGCGCGACCACTTCGTCGAACGTCGCGAAAGGGGTGACGGCGGCGATGGGGCCGAACGGCTCCTCCACCATCAGCTTGGCGTCGTCCGGCAGGTCGGTCACCACGGTGGGGGCGAAGAAATTGCCGGTGTTGCCGATGCGCTCCCCACCCGCGACGATGCGGCCGCCGCGCGCGCGGGCGTCGGCGACGAAGCCCTCCATCGCCTCGACCCGGCGGCGGTGCAGCAGCGGGCCCATCTTGACGCCGTCCTCCAGGCCGTTGCCGACCTTCATGCTGCCGAACACGCCGGCGAACACCTGCAGGAAGCGCGCGTAGCTCTTCTCCTGCACGTAGAAGCGGGTGGGCGACACGCACATCTGGCCGGCGTTGATCGTCTTGATGTGCGCCATCATGCCGGCGGCGCGGTCGACCTCCGCGTCGTCGAAGACGATCACCGGGGCGTGGCCGCCCAGCTCCATGGTCGCGCGCTTCATGTGCTGGCCGGCGAGGGCGGCGATGTGCTTGCCCACGGGGACCGAGCCGGTGAAGGACACCTTGCGCACGATGGGGGAGGCGATCAGGTGTTCCGACACCTCGGCCGGGACGCCCCAGACGATGTTCAGGCAGCCCGGCGGCAGGCCGGCGTCGTGGAACAGGCGGGCCAGCGCCACGACGGCCGACGGCGCGTCCTCCGGCCCCTTCAGCACCATGGTGCAGCCGGCACCGATGGCCGCGCAGATCTTGCGGATCGCCTGGTTGAAGGGGAAGTTCCACGGCGTGAAGGCGGCGCACACGCCCACCGGCTCCCGCACCACCATCTGGCGGATGTTGGGCGCTTTGGCCGGGATGACGCGGCCGTAGATGCGCCGGCATTCCTCGGCGTGCCAGTCAGCGTGGTCGGCGCAGCCCATCACCTCGCCCACCGCCTCGGCCAGCGGCTTGCCCTGGTCCAGCGTGATGTTGCGGGCGATGTCCCGGGCGCGCTCGCGCGTCAGCTCGGCCACGTGGCGCAGGATCTTGCTGCGCTCCGTGGGGGCGGAATGGCGCCACGTGGCGAAGGCGCGCTCGGCCGCCGCCAGGGCGCGGTCCAGGTCGGCGCGGGTGGCGTGGGGCAGCGTGCCGATCACCTCGCCGGTGGCGGGATTGACCACCGGCTGCTCCGTCCGGCCGTCACCGCGCAGCCACTCGCCATCGATATAGAGTGCCAGATCCTCGTACATGCTCGGGTCCTCGTCGGGGAAATTCGGTCAGCGGCCGGCGTCAGCCCTGGTGCACGGGCACGGGGCGCTTGTGCGCGGCCGGGGCGTTGCGGCGCAGTTCGGGCATCAGGAGGGTGATGAGGGCGGGGATCATCACCACGGCCCCCACCATGTTCCACAGGAACATGAAGGTCAGCAGCAGCCCCATGTCCGCCTGGAACTTGATGGAGGAGAAGGTCCAGGTCATGACGCCCAGCGCCAGCGTGACGCCGGTGACGGCGACCGCCGAGCCGGTGGTCTTCAACGTCTCTAGGTACGCCTCGCGCAGGCGCAGCCCCTGCTCCAGGTACTGTTCCAGGCGGTTGTAGATGTAGATGCCGTAGTCGACGCCGATGCCGACACCCAGCGCCACCACGGGCAGGGTCGCCACTTTCACGCCCACGCCCAGGCGCGCCATGATCGCCTCGCACAGCATGGAGGTGATGAACAGTGGCACCATCAGCGCCACGGTGACGCGCCAGGACTTGAACTCCCACAACACCAGAAGCGCCACGATGCCGTAGACCAGCACCAGCATGAAGGCTTCCGCCTCCTTGATGACGGTGTTGGTCGCCGCCTCGATGCCGGCGTTGCCGGCGGCCAGCAGGAATTCCACGCCGTCGCCGTTGTTCTCCTTGGCGAAGGACTCCACCGCGGCGACGACGCGCGACAGCGTCTCCGCCTTGTGGTCGGCCAGGAACAGCAGGACCGGCAGCATCGAGCAGTCGGTGTTGTAGAAGTCGGCCGGCACGCGCTTGTGCGCGGCGTTGGAGATGAAGCGGTTGCGCGTGACGGCGTACCAGCGCAGGTCGCCGCCGTTGGTGCCGGCGATGGCGCGCTTCATCGGCCCGAACAGCGAGCTGGTGGCCTCCACGCCGCCCACGTTCTCCATGCGCCACTGGAACTGGTCCACCTTGGCCGCCACGGGGTAGGATCCGCACTCGCCCGCCGGGGTCTTCACGATGACGGCGAAGACGTCCGGGCTGGTGGAGTAGTTGCGCAGGAAGAACTGGACGTCCTGGTTGTAGCGGCTGTCCAGCCGCAGCTCCGGCGCGCCGGGATCCAAGTCGCCGATCTTCAGATCGCGGCTCTGCCAGTAGGCGACGGCCAGCAGCGCCAGCCCACAGGCGACACCGCCGGCCGCCCAGCGCGGCTCGGCGAAGCGCGACAGGACGCGGGCGAGCGCCTGGCGTTCCGGCCGCATGCGGGCGCGGTAATGCTCGACCGCGCGGGGGGCGGTGCCGGCGTAGGACATGATGATGGGCAGCAGGAACATCTTGGTGACGATGATCACCGCCACGCCGACGCTGGCGTTGATGGCCAGTTCCTGGATCACGCCGATGTCGATGACCATCAGCGTGGAGAAGCCCACCGCGTCGCACACCAGCGCGATGGTGCCGGGGATGAACAGCAGCCGGAAGGTGGCCTTTGCTGCGTCCATCACCGGGCGGCCCTGCGCGCGCTCCGCCGCCATGGTGTTGATGTTCTGCACCGCGTGGCTGACGCCGATGGCGAAGGTGAGGAACGGCACCAGCACGGAATAGGGGTCGAGCCCCAGGCCCAGCAAATCGAGAATGCCCAGCTGCCAGACCACCGCCAGCGAGCAGCAGAACAGCGTGGACAGCGTGCCCCGCCAGCAGCGCGAGTACCAGTAGAGCAGGACGGCGGTCAGCACGAAGGTCAGCGCGAAGAAGGCGGCGATGTCGACGATGCCGTCGATCAGGTCGCCGACGATCTTGGCGAAGCCGGTGATGTGGATGCGCACAGTGTCGCTCTGGTACTTGTCGCGCACCAGGGTTTCCAGGCGCTGGGCGAACAGGCCGTAGTCCAGCTTCTCGCCCGTCTGCGGGTCCACCTCCAGCAACGGCGCCAGCACGGCGGCCGAGCGGTGGTCGGACGCGACGAGGCTGCCGATGCGGTTGGATCGGACGACGTTCGTCCTTACTTCACGCACCTTCTCCGGCGATCCGTCGAAGGTCGCGGGGATGACGGTGCCGCTGCGCAGCCCGTCCTCCGTCACCTCGTACCACTGGACGTTGGAGGTCCACAGCGACTGCAGGTTCCCGCGGTCCACGCCGGGGATGTAGAACACCTCGTCGGTGATCTTCTTCAGCGTTTCCAGGAAGGCGGGGTCGTAGATGTCGCCCTTCGTGTTCTCGACGGCGATGCGCACGAGGTTGTTGAGCGGGCGCAGCTGCGATTCGTAGGCGAGGTAGTTGGCCACGTACGGATGCCGCGCCGGCACCATCTTCTCGAAGCTGGCGGTGGGCCGCAGCTGCACCGCGTGCCACGCCAGGAAGACGGAGACGATGGCGAAGACGATCAGCACCGGGATGCGGTGCCCGAACAGCCGTCTCTCGATCACCGCCTCGATCGAGCGCACGCCCTTGTGATGGTCGAGGTCGACGTCGCGCAGCGCGCCGGCCGGCTTGTGCTTCTTGCTCATGATGATGTGGTCGTCCTTACGCCGCCGTTGCGGCGACGCGCGCGCCGCCCATGCCCACGAGGATCCATTTGCCGTCGCTCAGGCCCGCCACGCCCGTCACCGCCATAGCGGCCGGCCGGCCGTGCGCCCGGAACGTCCGGCCGCCGTCGTCGCTGACGAAGCCGGCGCCGGCCTGATCGACCAGCAGCAGCGCCGTGCCCAGCATGGCGGAGCCGACCAGGGAGCGCGGGGTGGGCGGCGGCAGCGCCTGCCAGTTCTGCCCGTCCTCACAGCGGAAGACCTTGCCGCCGAAGCCGAAGGCCAGCAGCGCCTCCGCCCCGCCGTCGCCCGGCAGCGCCCGCACGCCGTAGATCTGCGCCTGGGTGCCGAGGTCGTGGGTTTCCCAATGCTCGCCGCCGTCGGTGGAGCGGTAGACGCGCCCGCCTTCGCCGGCGATCAGCAGCGCGCCCGACGGGGCCGGCGCGATGGCGTTGAAGTGCAGGCCGTCCAGGTTGTCGGTGGCGCGGCCCAGCGACTGCCAGTTCCGCCCGCCGTCGCGGGTGCGGAAGATCTGGCCGTAGGAGCCGACGGCGAAGCCCGTCGCCTCGTCGCGGAACCACACGCCGAGCAGCGGGCGCGACGGGCCGAATTCGGCCCCGGCCACGGCGTCCTCGGCGGCCATCTCTGCCGCTTCCAAAGCGGCCTTGTCGGCGTTGGGGTCGGCGCGCAGGGCGTCCACGCGCTGCTTGGCGTCGGCCAGCATCAGCGTGTTGGCCTGGTTGCCGTCGAACTGCCGGGTCCAGCTCGCACCACCGTCGGCGCTGTGCAGCACCACGCCGTCGTGGCCGACGGCCCAGCCCGTTTTCGCTGTGGGGAAATGCACGGCGGTGAGCGTCACCGACACGGGCACGGCGGCCTGCCGCCACGTCGACCCCTGGTCGTCGGAGGTGACGATGATCCCGCGCTCGCCCACCGCCACCACGCGCGTCCCGGCCAGCGTGACGCCCAGCAGCAGTGCGCGCGCCGCGCGGTCGGATTTGAAGGCGGGGGTGTCCAGCAGGTCCTTGCCGGCGCGGGCCGCCGAAGGCGCGGCGACCGCCGCCGCGAACCCGGCCAGGAGAGCGCGCCGGGACAGACGAGAAGAGGTGAAGGAACGGTCCATACGGGACTCCCGGACGCACGGGCGCCGTCGGCGGGCCTCCCCGGAAGGAAGCCCGCCGCGCGATGCCCGCGTGTCGTCAGTTGCTGATGCGGCGCAGGGAGTCCGGCGAGAACCGGCTCAGCTCGTAGTTCATGCCGTACTTTGTCGGCTTCTCCTCGTTGGTCAGCTGGTGGACGAGGTAGCGCCGTGCCTGCAGGTCGTACTGCACGTTGCCGGCGTAGTGCGGCATGACCTGATCGTAGTCCTGGATCAGGAAGAACTCGTGCACGCGCCACAGCTCGCCGCGGCCGTCGTACTGGTCCTTGTGCGCGATGATCCAGGAATCCTCGTCGATGAAGAAATCGCGCTTGGCGTACAGGTGCCGGAAGCCCGACTTCACCGTCGCCTGCACCACCCACACGCGGTGCAGCTCATAACGGACGAGGTCCTGGTCGACGTGGCCTTCCTTGATGATGCTGCCGTACTTCAAGCCCTTGTCGGTGAGCTTGTAGTTGTTGTACGGGATGATCATTTCCTTCTTGCCGACCAGCTTCCAGTCGAAGCGGTCGGGGGCGCCGTTGAACCCGTCGTAGTCGTCCATGGTGCGCAGGCCGTCGGTGCCGGTACCCGGGCTGTCGTACGACACGGACGGGGCGCGCAGCACGCGCCGCTGGCCGGGATTGTAGGTCCAGGCGAGGCGCGATTCCTTCACCTGGTCCAGCGGGTCGTGCGACAGGATGGCCTCGCCCGCGATGCTGGAGGGTGCCGTGACGAGGTTCAGGTAGTAGGACAGGCGGTTGGGCTCCGGGTTGCCCAGCTCGCTGGCGCGCGCGTACCATTCCGTGCGGCGCAGCGGCGTGAAGTTGCCGTTGGTGTGGACCGGGAACTCCGTGCCGTAGCGCTGATAGGTGCCGCCGCGGTAATGCATGATGTGGTTCCAGATCGGCTCCACACCCGCCTTCGGCATCGGGAACGGCACGGCGGTGGCGCTGATGTTCTGCACGCCGTTGCCGCCCTCGGCCAGCTTGGCCGCACCCGCCTCGGCCTTGATGACGTCGTATTCCTTCTGCGGCAGTGCTGCGCTGCGGCGCGTCGGGTAGACCTTCATCTTGTAGGTCGGGTAGCGCTTCAACAGCGCGATCTGGCCCGGCGCCAGCTTGTCCTTGTACTGGTCGGCGTTGGCGCCGGTGATGACGTAGAGCGGCTGGTCGGCGGCGAAGGGATCGACGAAGCCCTTGGCCGGGTCGTGGCCGGCCGGCGGCTTGGTCAGGCCGCCGGTCCAGGCCGGGATGCTGCCGTCCTTGTTGCCGGCCGTTTCGGCGCCGACGGGGGTGAGGTCCTTGCCCAGGC
The DNA here is from genome assembly GCF_035627195.1 of Azospirillum sp. Lineage (GTDB taxonomy): Bacteria > Pseudomonadota > Alphaproteobacteria > Azospirillales > Azospirillaceae > Azospirillum. The sequence continues at coordinate 20,594 of NZ_DASPMG010000193.1, read as the reverse complement.
GGGCCAGGTCCTGCGGCGACATCTCGGCATGGGCCGAACCGGCGGCGAGGACGATGAGGGACGCGAGGACGGGCGCCTTGAGGGTCGCGGTGTGCGGCATTGCTCGTCGTCTCCTTAGAAGGTCATGCCGACCACAAGCGCCACGAAGTCGCGATCGCGCTGGGGATCGTACTTGGCCTTGTGGTTGTAGGTGCTGTAGGTCAGGTCGGCGTAGTAGCGCTGCAGCAGGTCGGCGCGGACGCCGAAGCCGACGTTGACGCGGTCCTTGACGAAGGTGCCGTCCGGCGACACGCCGTCGACGTCCCAGGCGATGGACAGGCGCGGCGTCAGGTTCACGCCGGCGAACACGTCGGGGTAGGTCAGCGACAGCTGGGTGCGCAGGCCCCAGGAGTTCGAGGTGGCGAAGCCGTCCGGCGCGCAGTAGTCGGCCATGGTGGTGCCGCAGGGCGTGGTGGCGCTGGCGGCGCGGCCGTACAGCGTGGAGCGGCCGTAGCGCGTGGACGTGTTCGGGTCGCCGATGCCGTTCCAGTGCTGGAACGCCACCTCGCCCAGGAAGCGGAAGGTTTCCGCACCGGCCACGTTGGCGAAGGTCTTGATGGTGGAGAGCTGGATCTGCGTCTTGTCCTTGCGGTCGTAGCCGCGGATGACGCTGCCCAGCGGCAGGCCCTTCAGGTAGGCCAGCGGACCCACGCCGCTGACCACGCCGCCGGCGAGGTCGCTGGTGTTGATCTGCACCGGCACGTCCTTCGACAGGCTGACCTCGGCCCCGACGCTCCAGCCGCCGATCTCGGTGGCGGCGCTGGCGCCGTAGACTTTGATGCGTTCGGCCGAGAAGTCCTCGAAGTACTGCGCCGGGCTGGTCGGCAGGCCGTAGAGCGAGCCGCGGATGGTGGTGGGCGAGCGCTTCAGGCTGAAGATCGGCGTGCGCGCGTGGTATTGGGCGTAGTAGACGCCGAAGTCGGTGCCGATGGCCGAAGCGAAGTAGCGGCCGGCGAGGCCGAACTGCCCGCCGTTGCTGGGCTTGTCGCGGCCGGCGTTGCTGATGCGGCCATTGAGGCCGCGCAGCGCCGGCAGGCCGGAATAGCCCAGGCGGTCGCCGTTCGGGGCCGGCACCATGTTGGTCCCGACGTCCGAGCAGTTCAGCATGTCGGTGGTGCCCCAGAAGGTGCCGCAGCCCTCGAACGTCGAGTGGCGCCACGCCAGCTGGTAGAAGGCCTCGGCGCTGAAGCCGCCGCCCAGGCCGACGTTGACCGACACCTGCGGGACGGGGAGCAGGATCTCCTTGATCTGCGCGCCGGGGCGGCGCGCGGCGCTGCCGTCGACGATGTTGTACTGGTTGACGCCGGAGATGAAGAGGCTCTCGCCCCAGTTCACCACGTGGTTGCCGGCCTTGAACGACACCGTGCGCTCGCCCGGCAGGTCGAAGCCGCCGAAGACGTAGGCGTCGAGCAGGGCCGCACCCTTGAACTTCGACAGCGGGTAGAAGTCGCTGTCGTTCAGCGTGGCGCCCGGGCGGTAGCCGTTGGCCGAGTGGCCGAAGTCCACGCCGTTGTGCTCGGGGATGGCGTCGTACCACGCCTTGCCGCGGACGAAGGCGCCGAAGCCGTCCTTGGCCACCTGCACCTCGCCCAGGACCTTGCCGATGGCCGAGTAGAAGTCGCCGGCCTTGTAGTTCAGGTCGCCGTCGTCGACGGTGGTGCCGTCGCCCCGGCCGCCGTTGCCGCGCGCGACCAGCAGCGGGTCAGGGTTGCGGGTACGCAGCGCCGTGCCGAACGACAGGTCGATGAGGGTCTTCGCCTCCCACCCGCCGCCGAGTTCGAAGGATTCGGCATGCGCCGGCCCGGACAGGCCCAGCGTGCCCGCCACGCCCAGCGCGGAGCCGAGCAGCAGGCCCGCCGTCAGCTGACATGCTTTGCGCCGCACCGTGCCGTGGTTCGCCGCGCCCGCCCGTTCAAATGTCTTTCTCACCAGAGACCTCCTTGCGTTTCCTCGCCTGTGTCATCGCGTCGCGTTTCTTGGGCGGCGGCGTGTCGGCCCGGCCGGGCGGCCGGCGCGCGGACGGGCATGACGGGCCGCCGTTCCTTGGGACGGACGAGGCGCTGGTGATCGGGGACGGGATGCGAAGAGCGGGTCCGGGTGCCGGCCCGCGACGGCCCTGCCCCCTTCCTTCGTGCGTGCTGCCGCCACCCCCCGTGGCGGTGGCCTTCCGGCCACGCGACGTGCTGCTGCGGCATTGTCCCCCCAGGCTCGGCCGCTCCGCATTTTCGGGCAATGCCCATATGCGGAATTTAATTCCGCAGAAGCTAGTTGGATTGTGAGATGGGCGTCAAGGGGAAACATTCCGTCCCTCCCACGACATGTTCACAATCCGGCGGCGTATGGACGGTGGGTTTTGCTGCGCTGCGGTAGAACATTGGCGGAACAGGCACGGGCGCGGGCCTATGGGTTTCGCCATGCGAAAATAAATTCCACTGAACTTGATTCCGCAAACGCCTCTGCTACAGTGGCGCCGCACCGCCGGAAGGCCGGGGCCGGTAAGCAGGGGGAACGCGGCGGGGAACCGCGCCCCGCCAGGAGGAGAAGTCCAAGAATGTTCGATCGTCACTTCAAGGTCTGGCCGCGCCGCACCGCGCGCCACCTGAGCGTCCCGGAAACCACCCTCCCCTACAACCTGGAGGTCTCGGCGCGCCGCTTCCCGGACCGCGCGGCCATCGTCTATTACGGGCGGGAGCTGAGCTACGCCGACCTGCACGATCAGGTGGAGCGGCTGGCCGGCTATCTCCAACACAGTCTGGGCGTGGCGAAGGGCGAGCGGGTGCTGCTGTACATGCAGAACAGCCCGCAGTTCATGATCGGCTACTACGCCATCCTGCGCGCCGACGCCGTCGTCGTGCCCGTCAACCCGATGAACCGCACGACGGAGATGGAGCACTTCGTCGCCGACACCGGCGCGCGCGTGGCGCTGCTGGGGCAGGAGCTGTTCCCGGTCATCCAGCCGCTGCTGGGGAAGGGGGGCCTACAGCACGCCGTGGTGGCGAACTACGCCGAATACGCCGACCCGGCCTTCGACCTGCCCGTTCCCGACGCCGCCAAGGCGCCGACGCGCACCGATCTGGGGGCCGACCTGGGCACGGGTGCGGTCCTGTGGCGCGACGCGCTGGCCGCCGGCGAGACGGCGGCACCGTCAACGGCGGCGCCGGACGACTGGGCGGTGTTCCCCTACAGCTCCGGCACCACGGGCAACCCGAAGGGCTGCATCCACACCCACCGCACGGTGATGACGACGATGCTCGCCACCATCGTGTGGAGCCCGATGTCCGCCGATTCGACGCACCTCGTCACGCTGCCGCTGTTCCACGTGACCGGCATGCAGACGGCGATGAACGCGCCCATCTACATGGGCGGCACCATGGTGGTGATGACCCGCTGGGACCGCCGCACCGCCGCCCTGCTGATCGAGCGGTACCGCGTGGCGCGCTGGCGCAGCATCACCACCATGGCCATCGACTTCGTCAACGACCCGGAGATCCGCACCGTCGACCTCTCCAGCCTGGAGACCATCGGCGGCGGCGGCGCCGCCATGCCCGAGGTGATCGCCGACCGCCTGCGCGACCTGACGGGGCTCGACTACATCGAGGGCTACGGCCTGTCGGAGACCATCGCCAGCACGCACATCAACCCCATCGACAACCCCAAGCGCCAGTGCCTGGGCATCCCGATCTTCGACGTGGACAGCCGCGTCATCGCCGTGGAGGACGGGCGCGAGCTGCCGCCCGGCGAGGTGGGCGAGATCGTCATCCACGGCCCGCAGGTCTTCAAGGGCTACTGGAACGACCCCAAGGGCACGGCCGACGCCTTCATGGAGCTGGACGGCAAGCGCTTCTTCCGCACCGGCGACCTCGGCTACTACGACGAGGACGGCTACTTCTTCATCGTCGACCGGGTGAAGCGGATGATCAACGCGTCGGGCTTCAAGGTGTGGCCGACGGAGGTGGAGGGGCTGATGCTGCGCCATCCGGCCATCGCCGAGGTGTGCATCATCGCCTCCCCCGACCCGCGGCGCGGCGAGACGGTGAAGGCCTGCGTGGTGCTGCGCGAATCGCACCGCGACGCGGTGACGGAGCAGGACATCATCGCGTGGTGCCGCGACAACATGGCCGCCTACAAGTGCCCCTCCAAGGTGGAGATCCGCGACGCCCTGCCCCGCTCCGCCACCGGCAAGCTGCAGTGGCGCGAGCTGCAGGACAAGGAGAAGGGTCTGTAGGCACGACGCCGCGCCGGCCGGCGGCCCCATGGCGCAGGGCCGCCGCCACGGGCCGCGCCGCCTCAATAATTCCGCTTTGCAGAAATATAATCCGCGTTATTGACAGCGTTTCTGATTGTTGGGACAGTTCACCACAACGAAAGCCGGCAAAAAGCCGCAGCCAACAGCAGGGCCGACAACAGGCCCGACAACGAACAGGGAAGAGACATCATGAAGGACGGACCACCCGGCGAACCCTGACCGTTCGCACCGGCTCCCAATCCGGAACAGTCCCGGAATCCCCGTCCGCACCGGCATTCGCCGGGGCGCAGCCCCCACTTTGCTTGCAAGCAGCGAACCATGACCCACAGTGAACCTGGCCCCCTGCGGGCGCGGCTTTCCCTCGCGAACTTCCGGATTTCCACGCGCATCTTCGCGGGTTTCGTGTCGGTATTGGTCCTGCTGGCCGCCATGGGGGCGGCGGGGATCGTCGGGTTCGAGAGGACCCGCGGGCACTTCGCGTCGTTCGGGGAGGGGGCGGGCATCGCCATCACCGCGATGGAGCTGCAGACCGACACCGGCATCCTGATGCGCGCCGCGCAGGAGTTCGCCGCGTCGGGCCGCGACATCGAACGGACGACGACGGAAACCGTGGGTCAGCGCCTGGACGCCAACGTCGCCCGCACCCGCCAGCAGACCCAGGCCAAGGGCGGCGGCGCCACCGACCTGATCGCCGCGCTGGACGGCCTGGCCGCCGCCCGCGGCCAGTTCGACGGGGAGTTCGCCCGCCTCGTCGCCGCCAAGGCGCGCCGCCAGACCGTGCTGGCCGAGGAGATGAAGCCCGCCATGGCGGAGGCGGAGCAGCGCATCGCGGCGCTGGTCCGCGCCGCCCAGGGCGGCACGCAGGCCGGCGCCACGGCGATCGCCGAGGTGGTGCGCGGGCGCCTGGGCCGCATCCCGCCGCTGCTGGAGCGCTATGAGTCCTCGCCCATGGAGGACGACGCGGCGGCGATCCGCAAGAACCTGACCGACATGGGCTCAATCCTCAAAGGGCTGGCCGCCAACCCGGCCACCGCCGCCCCGGCCGAGCACGTGGGATCCTGGCTGGAGACGCTGCGCCAGCGCTTCGACGCGGTGGTCGCCGCGACCGAGGAGGCCGACACCATCATCGACAGCATGCTGCGCGTCACCGGCCGCAACCTGCACGCCGGCGGGCAGGCGGTGCGCGAGGCGGCGATGGCCGGCATGACCCGCCTGCAGGCCGAGAACGAGCAGACCATGAGCCGGCTGGAGGGCATCCTCGTGGCGCTGGCCGTGGTTGGCGAACTGGCCGGCCTCGTGCTGGCCTGGGTGATCGCGCGCAGCATCATCCGCCCGGTGCGCAACATCACCGGCACCATGGAGGCGCTGGCGGCCGGCGACAAGGCGGTCGAGATCCCGGCGCTGGCCGCCCGTGACGAGATCGGCGCCATGGCGCGCGCCGTACAGGTCTTCAAGGACAACGCGCTGGCGATGGAGCGCATCCAGGAGGAGCAGGAGCGCGGCAAGCGCGAGGCCGAGCGCGAGAAGGGCCGCCTGATGGCCGAACTGGCCGACGGCTTCAAGGCCAGCGTGCAGCACGTGGTGGACGCCGTTTCCTCCTCCGCGGTCGAACTGCACTCCGCCGCCACCGGCATGGCCGGCACGGCGGAGGACGCGACGCGCCGGCTGGAATCCTTCTCCTCCACCTCGGAGCACACGGCGCACAACGTGCAGCAGGTGGCCGCGGCGGCGGAGCAGCTGTCGGCGTCCGTCGGCGAGATCGGCCGGCAGGTCGGCCAGTCCACCGCCATGGCGCGCCGCGCGGTGGCCGAGGCCGGCCGCACCAACGACATGGTGCAGGCGCTGTCCAACTCGGCACAGACCATCGGCAAGGTGGTGGACCTGATCAACCGCGTCGCCCACCAGACGAACCTGCTGGCGCTGAACGCCACCATCGAGGCGGCGCGCGCGGGCGAGGCGGGCAAGGGCTTCGCCGTGGTGGCGAGCGAGGTGAAGAACCTCGCCAACCAGACGGCGCACGCGACCGAGGAGATCGCCCAGCAGATCGCCCAGATCCAGCAGGCCACCGCCGGCACGGTGGACGCCATTTCCGCCATCACCGCCATGGTGTCCGACGTCGACCGCGTGGCCGAGAGCATCGCCGCCGCCGTCGAGCAGCAGGGGGCGGCGACGCAGGAGATCGCCAGGAACATTCAGGAGGCGGCGTCCGGCACCAACCGCTTGTCTTCGCACAGCGCCACGCTGACCGTGGCGGTCAGCGAAACCGGCACGGCGGCCGGCCGGGTGCTGCACGCCTCCGACGACCTGTCGAACCAGTCCGTCCGCCTGCGCCAGGAGGTCGAGCGCTTCCTGGGCCAGATCCGGGCGGTGTGATGCCGGATCAGCGCGGGCGCTGGGCGAACAGGGGCCCGAGCGCGTCGAGCACGCCGTTCAGCAGGATCTGCACGCCGACGCAGAACAGCAGGAAGGCGAACAGCCGCGTCAGCACCCGCGCCCGCGTCTGGCCCAGCAGCGCGACCAGCCGGTCGGCCGAGCGGTAGGCCAGCCACACCAGCACGGCGATGGCCACCGCCGCCGCCGACACGCCCAGGAAGAACGGGCCAAGCACCGCGGCATCGGCCGGCCGCGTGGCGCCCAGCGCGATGGCGACGGAGATGGTGCCCGGGCCGGTGGTGAACGGGATGGTCAGCGGGAAGAAGGCGGATTCCTGGACGTCGCCGGCCGGGGCCGCCTGCTCCTGCTTGCGGGCCTCGTGCGCCTCGGGGGCGGAGAGCAGCGCCCAGGCGCGTTCCGCCACCACGAAGCCGCCGGCGATCCGCAGCGCCGCCAGCGAGATGCCGAAGAAGTTCAGCACGTAGGCCCCCGCCCACAGCGCCGTCAGCATCACCACCGCCGAATAGACGCCGACCAGCCCGGCGAGCTGCGCGCGCTCGCGCGGGCTGCGGCCGGCGGTCACCTGGCTGAAGATCAGCGCCATGGCGACCGGGTTGACGATCGAGAACAGGGCGGTGAAGGCGAGCAGGAAGCTGTCCAGCATGGGCTGTGGCCGTCCGTCGTGGCGATGGGGTGCACCATAGCGTCAGCGCCACCGGCGCGGCCAGCCCGCAGGAACCCCCTCCCCCGGCCCCGCCGGTGGGATGGCTTAAACATGCTCAGCTCAGCGCCACGAGGCTGGCGTTGCCGCCGGCGGCGGTGGTGTTGATGCTGACCGTGCGCTCCTCCAGCAGCCATTCGAGGACGTAGTCCTCGCGGCCGGCGGCCAGGCCCTCGGGCGTGGCGCCCTGGACGGCGACGATCGGGCCAGGCAGGTCGGCTGCGCGGCGGCCGGCGGCGATCAGGCGCTCGCCGTCGCCCTCGGCCAGGACACCGGCGAAGGGCTCCGCCGCGTTCCAGCGGCCGCCGGCCCGCACGCGCGCGGCCAGCGCGGGCGGCAGCGTGCGCAGGACGGCGGTCAGCGCGTCCGGCGCGTCGACCACCGCGTCGTTGCCGGTGGCGAACACGGCACCCAGCTGGATCAGCAGCCCGCTCTCCGTTCGCGGCAGCAGGAGCAGCGTGCCGCGCCGGTGCAGCGCGTAGAGGTTCCGCTCCCCCACCGGGCCGGCCAGCTCCATGGACGCCCCCAGGGCCGAGCGGTGGATGTAGGCGTCGCAGCGCTGCCCCTCCGCCACGCGGCCCGCCGCGCGCAGCCAGTCGGCGTAGGCGCGCGCCGGTGCCCGTTCGGCGTCCGGCCCGCGGGCGGGCAGCACCGCGTGCGGACGGCGGCCGAGCAGGCGGGTGAGGTACAGCGGCCCCCCGGCCTTCGGCCCGGTGCCCGACAGGCCGGAGCCGCCGAACGGCTGCACGCCGACCACCGCGCCGATGACGTTGCGGTTGACGTAGACGTTGCCCGCCCGGACGCGCTCCGTCACCCGGGCGACGGTGGCGTCGATGCGCGTGTGCAGGCCGAAGGTCAGGCCGTAGCCGGTGGCGTTGACGCGGTCCACCAGCGCGTCCAGCTCGTCCCGGCGGAAGCGCAGCACGTGCAGCACCGGGCCGAACACCTCGCGCTCCAGCTGGTCGATGCGGTCGATCTCGATCAGCGTCGGCGCCACGAAGGTGCCGTGCCGCGCCTCGGCCGGCAGGTCCAGCGCCTCCACCCGGCAGCCCTTGGCGCGCATCGCCTCCACGTGGCGGGTGATGGCGGCCTGCGCCTCGGCGGTGATGACCGGGCCGATGTCGGTGGACAGCCGGTCGGGGTTGCCGATGCGCAGCTCCCGCGTGGCGCCCTTCAGCATGGCCAGCGTGCGCTCCGCCACGTCGTCCTGCAGACACAGGATGCGCAGGGCCGAGCAGCGCTGCCCCGCGCTGTCGAAGGCCGACGCGATCACGTCGCCCACCACCTGCTCGGCCAAGGCCGAGGAGTCGACGATCATGGCGTTCTGCCCGCCGGTCTCGGCGATCAGCGGGATCGGCGCGCCGTCCGGCGACAGCCGGCCGGCCAGCTGGCGCTGGATCAGCCGCGCCACCTCGGTGGAGCCGGTGAACATCACGCCGCGCGTCTCCGGATGGCCGGCCAGTGCCGCCCCGACCTCCCCGGCGCCGGGCAGCAGCTGCAGCGCACCCGCCGGAATGCCGGCGGCGCGCAGGATGCGCACGCCCTCCGCCGCGATCAGCGGCGTCTCCTCCGCCGGCTTGGCCAGCACCGGGTTGCCGGCGGCGAGGGCGGCGGCGACCTGCCCGGTGAAGATCGCCAGCGGGAAGTTCCACGGGCTGATGCACACCACCGGCCCCAGCGGGCGGTGCGTGGCGTTGTCGAAGCCGTCGCGCACCTGCGCGCCGTAATAGCGCAGGAAGTCGACCGCCTCGCGCACCTCGGCGATGGCGTTGGGCGCCGACTTGCCGGCCTCGCGCACGATCAGGCCGATCAGCACCGGCATGCGCGCTTCCATCAGGTTGGCGGCGCGCAGCAGCGCGGCGGCGCGCACCGGGGCGGGCGTGGCGGCCCAGGCCGGCCCCTCCTCCACGGCGTGGCGGAAGGCGGCGTCGACGGCGTCGGGCGTGGCGTCGATGACGGTGCCCACCACGACGCGCCGGTCGGCCGGGTTGCGCACGGGCTGCCCGGCGCCCGCGCGCTCCCCGTCGGCCAGCAGCGGGGCGGCCGTCCAGGCGACCTGGACGCTTTCCGCCAGCGCCGCCGACAGCGCGGCCAGCTCATCCTCATTGGACAGGTCGATGCCGGCGGAGTTCGGCCGCTCCGCCCCGAACAGGTCGCGCGGCAGCGCGATCAGCGGATGCGGCGCGCCCACCGGCGAGAAGCTCCCGGCCACCGCCACCGGATCGGCGACGAGGTCGTCGACGGGCACCGCCGTGTCGGCGATGCGGTTGACGAAGGAGCTGTTGGCGCCGTTCTCCAGCAGGCGGCGGACCAGATAGGCCAGCAGCGTCTCGTGCGTGCCGACCGGGGCGTAGATGCGGCAGGGGCGCTTCAGCGGGCCGACCACCTCGGCGTACAGCGGCTCCCCCATGCCGTGCAGGCATTGGAACTCGTACTGGCCGACGTGGAAGGCGGAACCGGCCATGCGGTAGATGGTCGCCAGCGTCTGCGCGTTGTGCGTGGCGAACTGCGGGAACACCGCGTCCGGGGCGGCCAGCAGCCGGCGCGCGCAGGCGATGTAGGACACGTCGGTGTGGACCTTGCGGGTGTAGACGGGAAAGCCGTCCAGCCCGTCCACCTGGGCGCGCTTGATCTCCGCGTCCCAGTAGGCGCCTTTGACGAGGCGGACCATCAGCCGGTGGCCGCTGCGCCGCGCCAGATCGACGAGAAAGTCGATGACCGCCGGGCAGCGCTTGCCGTAGGCCTGCACGACGAAGCCGATGCCGTCCCACCCCGCCAGATCGGGGTCGAAGCACAAGGCCTCCACCAGGTCGAGGGAGAGTTCCAGGCGGTCCGCCTCCTCCGCGTCGATGTTGAGGCCGATGTCGTAGCGCCTGGCCAGCGCCGCCAGCGCCTTCACGCGCGGCAGCAGCTCCGCCATCACGCGTTCGGCCTGGGCGCGGGAATAGCGGGGGTGCAGGGCGGACAGCTTGATGGAGATGCCCGGCCCCTCGTGGATGCCGCGCCCGGCCGACGCCGCGCCGATGGCGTGGATGGCGTGCTCGTAGTCGGCGAAGTAGCGCGCGGCGTCTTCGGCCGTCACCGCCGCCTCGCCCAGCATGTCGTAGGAATAGCGGAAGCCTTCCGCTTCCATCCTGCGGCTGTTGGCGAGCGCTTCCGCGATCGTCTGGCCGGTGACGAAACGCTCGCCCATCAGCCGGATGGCGAAGTCCACGCCGCGCCGGATCAGCGGCTCGCCGCCGCGCGCGATCAGGCGGGTGAGCGCGGAAGATAGCGCCTGCTCGCCGGCGGCCGTCGTCAGCTTGCCGGTGATCAGCAGGCCCCAGGTGGCGGCGTTGACGAACAGGGAGGGGCTGTTGCCCAGGTGGGCGCGCCAGTCGCCCCCGGCGATCTTGTCGCGGATCAGCGCATCGCGCGTGGCGGCGTCGGGGATGCGCAGCAGCGCCTCGGCGAGGCACATCAGCGCCACGCCCTCGCGGCTGGACAGGGCGAACTCGTGGATCAGGCCGTCGACGCCGCGCCCCAGCGGCTTGGCGCGCAGCGCGGCGACCAGCTGGCGCGCCGTCGCCTCGGCCGCCGCCGCGATGTCCGGCGGCAGGGTGGCCTGGGCGATCAGATCGGGCAGGCATTCCGTCTCCGGCCGCCGATAGGCCGCCGTGATGGCCGCGCGCAGCGCAGCCGGGGTGCGCGCCGGCCCGGCGAAGTCGCGGAAGGGATGGGGCTGGGCGTTCAGAATCGTCATGGTTCGGCCTGTGGGTTCGCTGAGGCTGTGGGCGTTTGCGGTCATGCGGGCGGAGCGCCGCCCAGTTCGCGGGCGCGGCGGGTGGCGGCGAGCACGGTGGCGGCCAGCAGCGCGTGCAGGCGCCCGCCGCCCGTCAGCACCGACAGGCCGGCCGCCGTTGTGCCGCCGGGCGAGGTGACGTTGGCGCGCAGCTCGGCCGCCGGCAGGCCGGTGGCGCGCATCAACTCGCCCGCCCCCTCCACCGTGGCGCGCGACAGCCGCTCCGCCACGTCGGGCGGCAGGCCGGCCTCGGTGGCGACCTGGGTCAGGCACTCCACCAGATAGAAGACGTAGGCGGGTCCGGAGCCGGAGACGGCGGTCGCCACGTCCATCAGCGCCTCCTCCGCCAGCCATTCCAGGGCGCCGACGGCGCCCAGCAGGCGGCCGGCGCGCTCCGCGTGTGCCGGCGGGCACAGCGGGTCGGCGACCGCCACCGTCGCCCCGCGTCCCACCGCCGCCGGCAGGTTCGGCATGGCGCGCACGAAGGAACCGGCGGCCGGGAACAGCCGCCGCAGGTCGGCCAGCGTCTTGCCAGCCATGATGGAGACGACGAGGCTTTCCGGCGCCAGCCACGCCTGGATGCCGGGCGCCACCGCCTCCACCGCCTGCGGCTTCACCGCGACGACGAGGACGTCGGCCCGCCCGGCTTCGGACGGGTTCAAGCGCAAGCCGGATTGGGCGGCAAGGCGCTGCAGCTCCGGCCCCGGACTGGGGTCGAGCACGGTGACGGCATCGGCCGGGATCCCCTGCGCGAGCCAGCCGTGCAGCAGCGCCGATCCCATGCGGCCGGCGCCGAGAAGGAGAATCGCGCCATCGGAAGTGGGGGTGGTGGTCATGGAAAGCCTGCTGCGGGTCAGGGGAAGAGGCCGCGCGTCTTGCGGGCGTCGCGCACCTTGGCGACGCCGATCGCCATGGCGGCGACGCGGTTCGGCACGCGCTCGCGCGCCGCGCGCTCGGTGACCTGGTGGAAGACGCGGTCGAGGTGGCCGTAAAGGCGCCCGATCACCTCGTCCCGGCCCCAGAAGAACTGCTGGAGGTCCTGCACCCACTCGAAGTAGCTGACGATGACGCCGCCCGAATTGCACAGGATGTCGGGGATGACGAACACCTCGTCGCCGCGCTCGGCCAGCACGTGGTCGGCCTCCGGCGTGGTGGGGCCGTTGGCGCCCTCGGCCAGGATGCGGCACTGCAGGCGGGCGGCGTTGGCGCCGGTGATGACCTGCTCCATGGCCGCCGGCACCAGGATGTCGCAGCGCTGGAACAGCAGCTCGTCCGGGTCGCAGGCCAGCTCGCGCGAGAAGCCGGCCAGCACGCCGTGCTCCGCCACATGGCGCAGCAGGGCGGGGACGTTCAGCCCCTTCGGGTCGTAATAGGCGGCGGTGTGGTCGCTGACGCCCAGCACCCGCACGCCGCGGGCGTACAGCGCCTCGGCCGCGACGCTGCCGACGTTGCCGAAGCCCTGCACGATGGCGGTCGCCCGCGCCGGGCTGATGCCCAGTTTTTCCAGCGCGCTGCCGACCAGATGCACGACGCCCAGACCGGTGGCCTCGCGCCGGCCCTCGGTGCCGCCGGTGGCGACCGGCTTGCCGGTGACGATCTCCGTCACCGTGCGGCCCTGGTACATGGAATAGGTGTCCATGAACCAGGCCATCACCTGCTCGTTCGTGCCCATGTCGGGCGCCATCACGTCGGTGTGCGGGCCGACGAAGGGGATCATCTCCTGCATGTAGCGGCGCGACAGCGCCTCCAGCTCACGCCGGGAGAGCGCTGCCGGATCGACGGTCACGCCGCCCTTGGCGCCGCCGTAGGGCAGGCCGGCCAGCGCGCATTTCCAGCTCATCCAGACGGCCAGCGCCGCCACCTCGCCGATGTCGACGCTGGTGGAGAAGCGCGTGCCGCCCTTCGTCGGCCCCAGCGACAGGTGGTGCTGCACCCGGTAGCCCTGGAAGACGGCCACCGACCCGTCATCCCGGTGGATCGGGCAGGAGATGGTGATGGCCCGCTTCGGGTACAGCAGCCGGTCGCGCTCGTCTTCCGGAATGGCGAGGTGGTCCGCGATGGCCGTGAACTGTTGCCGGCACATCTCGAACACGGGTCCCGTGTAGATGGTCACTCTGGCTCCCTTGTATCGTATGGTTTCTTGGATCGTCCGCCGTGGCCGCGCGTTTTGACTTGGCGTTTTCTTTCCCGGCCGGTGTTCTCAGCCTATGGGGAAGGCGGGCGTGGTTCCATAGACGAATTCTGGATTTCGCCGCAGTTCTTCCGGCTATCCGGCCTGTTGGCCGTGGAAGTACCGGACTGGCGAGCAATCGGCCGTCACTTCACTGCGATGCAGGGTCGGTGCGGCGTGGGACCGGCGGCGGGCGGCGGGACGCCGCAGGCCGCGTGAGGGTTTGCCAAGCGCGCGGTCTTTATGCTTCAAGGGAAATGCTGAGGGGAGGAACGGGATTCATGACCAAGCGGGTTGGCACGGATCTCCTGGCGGCCGACGTCCACGCGCGGCTGCGCGCCAGGATCCTGTCGTTCGAGATCAAGCCGGGCTCGCGGCTGGTGGAGGACGAGATCTCCGCCACCATGAACGTCGGCCGCACGCCGGTGCGCGAGGCGCTGCTGCGCCTGCAGGGCGAGGGGTTGGTCAGCCGGGAGAAGGGCTGGGTGGTGGAGAGCACCGACCCGTCCAACATGCAGGCCATCTTCGAAAGCCGCATCGCCATCGAGGGCTACGCCACCCGCCTCGCCGCCACGCGCGTGACATCGGCGGACGTGACGGAACTGGAGGCGCTGGTGGCCGAAATGGATCGGTTCGAGGCGATGAACCGCGCCCAGCTGAACCAGCTCAACCGCGCCTTCCACCGCCGGATCATCGAGATGTCCGGCAACCCGCTGTTCGTGGACATGCATGAGAAGACGCTGTTTCACTATTGGAACATGCGCCTGCCCGTCATCTTCACGAAGGAGCAGACACAGGCGGCGAACGAACAGCACAAGGTGATCCTGACGGCCCTCACCGCCCGCCGCGAGGCGGAGGCGGAGGAGGCCGCGCGCGAGCACGTCCGCACCACCTTCGCCATCGTCAGGGACGCGCTGGAAGGGTTCTGAAGCCGGTCGGGCTCACGGCGCCGACTTGCGGATCTCCAGCACCACGCCGGTGTCCTTGCGCGTGTCGAAATAGCAGAAGCCCGACCCGTCGGCGCGGCGCCCGCGCGCGATGACGCCCAGGCCCAGGCCGCGGCCCTCGGCCTCGGCCGCGTCGCGGTCCGGCACCTCGAATCCCAGGTGGTAGACGCCCTCCCCGAACGCGTCCAGGAAACGGCGCTGGGGCGAGTCCAGCGGGCCGGGATCGCACAGCTGGATTTGGACGTTGGCGAGGTCGACGCACTTGTAGCGCATGGCCTTGGAGGCGGCCTCGTTCGGCACCTCGAACTCCACGTACGGGCCGGCCTTCGGGTAGTCGTACCAGGGGCCGACGCCCAGCGCCTCATAGGCGGCGACCGCCTTTTCCAGATCGTGCACGACGATGCAGACGTGATGCAGGGTGTTGAAGATGCTTGGCATCGCTTGTCCCTTAAGGGGTCTCGTTGTTGTGTGATTTATCGTATATGACTTCATATACGAAGTCCATCAGGCTTCGCGCTGCCGCGCCGTGCGGCGCGGGATGGCGGCGAGCAGGCCGCCCGACAGGATCAGGGCGGAGCCGACGAAGGTCGCCGCGTCCGGCAGCTCGGCGAACACGGCATAGCCGAGGATCACCGACCAGACGACCTGCGAGTAGGAGAAGGGCGCCAGCTGCCACGCCGGATAGGCGCGGTAGGCCACCACGATGCAGAAGTGCGCCGCCGTCCAGGCCACGGCCATGCCGGCGGCCACGCCCAACTGGGCGGTGTCCAGCGCGCTGAAGTGGAACGGCATGGCGAGGCTGGCGGCGGCGAAGCCGGCGACGACCGACCAGACCAGCGTCGTCACCGGGGACTCCCCGCTGCCGATGCGGCGCGTGCAGATCATGCCGGCCGCCCAGCACAGCGACGACAGGATCGGCAGCAGCACGGCAAGGCCCAGCCTTTCATCTCCAAGCCCCTCCGCGCCCGGCCGCACTACCACCGCCACCCCGGCGAAGCCGACCGCCACCGCCGCCCAGTGGCCGCGCGACACCCGGTCGCCGAACAGCAGCGCCGACAGCACCGTCAGGAAGAACGGCGACATGAAGACCAGCACCGTCGCCTCCGCCAGCCCCAGCGTGCGCAGGGCTGCCACCAGCAGCGTCGTCGACGCCAGCAGGCACAGTCCGCGCAGGATCTGGAGGCGCGGCTTCGCCGTGCGCAGCAGGGCCGGGCGCGCGCCGGCGACGGGCGCCAGCAGCAGGACCGCGCCCAGGCAGCGCAGCCACGCCACCTGGACCGGGTGCATGGCGTGCGCCAGCTGCTTGGCGAAGACGTCGGACAGGGTGAACAGCAGCATCGACCCGACGATCAGGGCGATGCCCCACCCGGCGGAGGCGTGCGCGGGGCGCGGCATGGGGGTGTCCTTCGTGTGTGGGAGTGTTCGCCGCGGCAGACTCTTGCCCCCTCCCTAACCCTCCCCCGCTGCGCGGTGGAGGGGACT
Source organism: Azospirillum sp. (assembly GCF_035627195.1). Lineage (GTDB taxonomy): Bacteria > Pseudomonadota > Alphaproteobacteria > Azospirillales > Azospirillaceae > Azospirillum. The sequence continues at coordinate 4,835 of NZ_DASPMG010000193.1, read as the reverse complement.
GCCGCCGTCAGCCGACCAACCCTCCACCTCGAAGAGGGGGAGGGTGGCTGAGCACAAGCGAAGCCGGGAGGGGGCGTCCGGCGCGCCCTCTTCAACCGCCCGGCAGCCGCGCCCCGACCCGGAACGCCGCGCCGTCGAACCCGATGCGCCAGCGCTTCGCCGGGATGGCCGTGCCGCGGGCGGTGGCGTAGGCCCCCGCCGCCAGCTCCCATCCATCGCCGCGCCACGCCAGGGTTCCCAAGGCGAAGGCCCCGTCCGTGAACACGACCATGCAGGGCAGCGGCGCACCCACCGCCTCTGGCGGCAGGCCGTCGCGGACCGTGCCGCGCGCCCCCGGGTAGAGGTGCGTGCCGGCCGCGTCGAGGGTGAGCGGTGCCGTCATCCTTCCCGCTTCATTCTTCCAGGGCGTCGCGGACGATCCGGTGGGTCGTCTCGATGTGCGCGCGCGCATGGCGTTCGGCCGCGTCGGCGTCGCCGGCGGCGAGCGCCGCCAGGATGCGGCGGTGCTGGTCGTTGGTCAGCTGCGCCTGCTCGCGCGTGAAGAGCACGGGCAGGCGCATGTTCCAGTAATGGAACTGCGTGCGCTCGTGCATCTCCACGAAGAAGGGGTTGCCGGACAGGCCGACGATGCGTTCGTGGAAGCGCCGGTTCAGCTGGTTCAGCGCCGTGCGGCTCATGCTCTCGAAGCCGTCCATGGCGTCGACCAGCCCTTGCAGCTCCCGCACGTCGTCCGGTCCGGCGCGGCCGGCGGCGACGCGGGTGGCGTAGCCTTCGATCGCCACGCGGCTTTCGAAGACGCGGTCGATGGTCGCCGCGTCGGTGCTCTCCACCACCCAGCCACGCTCCCGGCTGACCAGCCCCTCGCCCTGCAGGCGCAGCAGCGCCTCGCGCACCGGGGTGCGGCCGACGTTCATGGCGGCGGAGATCTCGTCCTCCACCAGCCGCGTGCCGGGCTTGATCTCGAAGGTCAGGATCCGGCTGCGCAGCCGCGCGTGGACGTCGGCCGCCAGCAGGTCGGTGCCGACCCGCTTCCGGGCGCGGCCGGCGCCCGTCTGTTCGAGGTCGTCGAGCATGCCCGCCCCCCTTGTCAGCCGGCGTGCCGGGCGACGAACTGCCGGCTGCGCTCGTGCCGGGGGGAGGCGAAGAAGGTGCGCGCCGGCACGTCCTCCACCACCTCGCCATGCACCATGAAGATCACGCGGTCGGCGAACTCCTTGGCGATGGCCATCTCGTGCGTGGCGATGAGCATGGTGTACCCCTGCTCCGCCAGGGCGCGGATGGTCAGGATCACCTCCTGCGACAACTCGGGGTCGAGGGCGCTGGTCGGCTCGTCCAGCAGCATGACGCTGGGCGACAGCGCGAGTGCCCGGGCGATGGCGACGCGCTGCTGCTGCCCGCCCGACAGCTCCGACGGGTAGCGGTCGGCCTTGTCGGGCAGGCCGACCTTGGCCAGCAGCTCGCGCGCCAGGTCCTCCGCCTGCCCCTTGGGCTGGCGCAGCACGTGGATGGGGCCGGACATGACGTTCTGCAGCACCGTCATGTGGCGGAACAGGTTGAAGCTTTGGAACACCATGCCGATGGAGCGGCGCTGGGCGCTGATCTCGCGGTCGGACAGCTCGTGCAGCGCGTCGCCCTCCTCGCGGTAGCCGATCAGCTTGCCGTGCACGTAGATGCGCCCGGCGCTGATCGTCTCCAGGTGGTTGACGCAGCGCAGCAGGGTGGACTTGCCCGCGCCCGAGGGGCCGAGAAGGGTGACCACCTCCCCCGGCGTGATCGACAGCGAGACGTTCTTCAGGATCTCGACCTTGCCGTAGGACTTCGACACCGCGTCGAGAACGACGGCCGCAGCCTTAACGTGGGTGCCCATCGGCGATCACCTCTGCGGGAAGGTTTTTTCGAGCGTGGTCTGCACGGCGGTGGCGAAGGCCGTCATCACCAGGTACCAGAACGCGGCCACGGCCAGCAGCTCGACCACCATGAAGTTGGACGAGTAGATGTCCGTGGCGATGCGCAGCAGCTCCAGGAAGCCGATTGCAGACGCCAGCGAAGTGGACTTCAGAAGCATGATGTACTGGTTGCCGCCGGCCGGGATGATGATGCGCCCGGCCTGCGGGATGACGATGTGGCGCAGCACCTGGTATTCCGTCATGCCGATGGCGCGGGCGGCGGCGCGCTGGCCCTTGTCCACCGCCAGGATGCCGGCGCGGATGATCTCCGCCATGTAGGCCCCTTCGGCGAGGCCGAGGCCGGCCAGCGCCGCCACGAACGGCGTGATCACCGCCGTGGTCGGCGCGTCCACCAGCACCACGTCGGTGAAGGGGATCGCCAGGTGCACGCGCTGGAACATGGTGGGCACGGCGTTGAACCAGAACAGCAGCTGGATCAGCATCGGCGTGCCGCGGAAGAAATAGACGTAGGTCGCCGACAGCGCCGCCAGGATGGGGTTGCCGCTGACCCGCATCAGGGCGACGATCAGGCCGATGACGCTGGCCACCGCCAGCGCCAGCGTGCCGAGGACGAGGGCGTTGCGGGCGCCGATCAGCACCTGCTCGCTGGTCAGGTAGGTGAAGAACACCTCCAGGTTCATGATCTTCGCGCGGATCGCGGCGGCGAGGATCAGCGACACCATCAGGAGGACGATCGCGCTGAGGAGCCAGGCTCCCCAACGCCACCGGTGCACAACTCGAACAGCCCGCGGTTCGGCCATGGCGCTCGCGACCACCGTCACTTCCTCTTGCTGGCGGGCAGGTTGATGGTGATCTCCGGCAGGGCGCCGCCCTCCAGGTTCCATTTGGCCAGGATGGCCTTGTAGCTGCCGTCGGCCAGCATCCCCTGCGCCGCCTTCTGGACGGCGTCCTTCAGCGTCGAGGTCTTCGGGAAACCCCAGGAGGTGATATAGGGCGTCAGGATGTGGTTCTCACCGGCGATGGCGTATTTGCCGGGCATCTGGCTCTTCATGTAGACCAGCGCCGGAAAGTCGCCCAGGTAGCCGTCGACCCGGCCGAGGTCGAGCTGCATGCGGGCGTCCGGGGCGGCCGGCAGCTGGTTGGCGGTGATGGCGCCCTTGCCGCCGGCGGTGCAGGCCTCCGACGCCTTCTCTACCGCGGCCATGATGACGCGGCTGCCCAGCAGCGTGGCCACAGACTTGCCGCAGAAATCGGCCAGCGTGGAGTACTTCGGCGCGTCGGCCGCGCGCACCAGGATGCTGCCGCCCGATACCATGTAGTTGACGAAGTCGACCTTCTGCTCGCGCTCCTCCGTGTCGCTGATGCCGCCGGACGCGACGTCGAAGCGGCCGGCCTCCAGGCCGGGGATGAGGGCGGCGTACTCGCCGTGCACGAAGGTGATGGTCAGGCCCAGGCGCTTGCCGATCTCGTTCAGCAGGTCGACGCTGACGCCCACCGGTTCGGTCTTGCCGTCCATGCGGAATTCGACCGGCGGGAAGGTCTGCTGGGAGCCGACGCGCAGGGTGCCGGCGTCGCGGACCGGCTTCGGCACCAGGGCGGCGGCGGCCGCGTCGGTCTGCGCCCGGGCGGCGCCGGCCAGCGAAAGGGAGAGCACGCAGGCGGCCACGGCCGCGAGCGGACCGCGCATGGCGCCACGGGTGGCGCTACGGAGCAGGCGCATCGAAAGTCTCCTCTGTTCGGTCTTTTATTGTAGGTCGCGGTTTTGAAAAGTGGCGCCGTCCACGGCGCGGAGCCCCGTTCCCCCCGGACGGATTGCCGGCGGACCCCCGCGCCGCGTCACCGGATCAGCGCGTGTCGGCCGAGCGGCCGGGCTTGGCCGACGGGTTCGGCCGGTCGGCGCGCGGGCACGGCGCCGCCGCCTCGTACATCTCCAGGACGGAGCGGACGTAGTCTTCCGGGAACTCCCAGTGCTTCAGGCCGGCGGGGATGTGATCCCAATAGAAGTTGGGCGGGCGCATCGCGATGCCGGGGTTGGTCATGCGGTAGGTCCAGCAGTCGTAGACCTTGCCGTCGTTGCCGCGCGCCGTGACGAAGCAGCGCTCGAAGTCGTCGTAGTCCTCTTCGAAGTGGTGCTCGGGGTGCTGGACGATGATGCCCAGCGCGTTGTTGCCCCATGCCCGGCCGGTGTTGGACAGGTGGCACCAGCCGCGGTCCTCGCGCCCGGCGGCGGCGTGGAACTCCAGCTTGTGGTTGGCGACGTAGCCCTTGGTGATCACCTTGGCTTCCGGGAAGTACCGGTGCAGCTCCGGCGGGTTCAGCCACGTGCAATATCCGAAATAATACATGTCGTCCTCTGTTGGGGTGTGCTGTCTTTCGACGTGTGTCTTCGGGTGTCGCGGTCCGGGCGGGGGCCGGCGCGGCCCGCACCGGTCCATGTCGGCGCGGTCCCTGCCCGGCGCTTCGTTCCCGGCCGGCGGCTCCACACGGTGCCGGCCAGTTCGTATACACGACCATATACGACGCTGCATATGGCTGCAAAGGAAAATCCGCGGGCGGGTGGCGCAGCGTGGAAACGGGGCGCGCGCCGGCGATATTGACAATATTCCTATCGACTGGCATCCTGGCGGCGATCGCGGGCGAAGTGCGCCCGCGCCTCCCCTCCCCTCCCCTGCACACGAGCCAGCCATGATGACCACCGCCGACGGGCTTGTGGCGCTGCCCGACGTCGCCCTGCTCCCGCTCATCGAGATCGAGCCCGCCTACGGCCGGCCGCGCCGCCGCGTCTATGAGCCGGAGCTGGAGGCGCTCACCACTTCCATCCGGGAATTCGGGCTGCTCCAGCCCATCGTGGTGCGCCGGACCGCCCGCCAGCGCTACGAGCTGCTGGCCGGCGAGCGCCGGCTGCTGGCCTTCCAGCACCTGGGCCAC
>NZ_DASPMG010000192.1:0-21730 GCF_035627195.1 Azospirillum sp. | reverse complement strand
CACGCGGTGCGGCGCAAGAGTCTTGCCATGACCGGGCTGTTCCGGCGGCTGGTGGCGGGTATGGGGCCGGAGTTGGGGCTGGAACTGGCGGGACCGGAGGATCCGGCGGCCTGCGGCAGCCAGGTGAGCCTGCGCCACCCGCAGGGCTACGCCATCGTGCAGGCGCTGATCGCGCGCGGGATCGTCGGCGATTTCCGGGCGCCGGACATCCTGCGCTTCGGCTTCGCGCCGCTGTACCTGCGCTTCGCCGACGTGTGGGACGCGGCGGCGGCCCTGCGGGACGTTCTGGAGACCGGCGCCTGGGACCGGCCGGAGTTCCACCGGAGGCAGGCGGTGACGTGAGGGACGGATGACCGAAAATAACGATCACGGCGCCGATCATGGCGCGCACACCGACTTCGCGGTCGACATGAGCTATGGCGACTACCTGGGGCTCGACCGGCTGCTGAACTCGCAGGTGCCGCTGTCGGACAACCACAACGAGCTGCTGTTCATCATCCAGCACCAGACGACCGAGCTGTGGATGAAGCTCATCCTGCACGAGCTGACGGCGGCGCGCGCGCTGATCGCGGCGGACGACCTGGGGCCGGCGTTCAAGATGCTGGCCCGCGTGGCGCGGGTGATGAACCAGCTGATCCAGGCGTGGGACGTGCTGTCCACCCTGACGCCGGCCGAGTACACGGCGTTCCGCAACAGCCTGGGGCGGTCGTCGGGCTTCCAGTCCTACCAGTACCGGACCATCGAGTTCCTGCTGGGCAACAAGAACGCCGGCATGCTGGCGCCGCACCGCCACCGCAGCGACCTTGCCCGCGCGCTGGAGGCGGCGCTGACCAGCCCCAGCCTGTACGACGAATCGATCCGCGCGCTGGCCCGCGCCGGATTCGCCGTGGACGCGCAGGCGCTGGAGCGCGACTGGTCGCAGCCCTATCAGGCCAACGACAGCGTGCGCGACGCGTGGCTGGCCGTGTACCGCGACACGGACCGGCACTGGAGCCTGTACGAACTGGCCGAGAAGCTGGTCGACCTGGAGGATTCCTTCCGCCAATGGCGCTTCCGCCACGTCACCACGGTGGAGCGCGTCATCGGCGCCAAGCCCGGCACCGGCGGCACCGCCGGCGTGCCGTACCTGCGCAAGATGATCGAGGTTCGGCTGTTCCCCGAATTGTGGGATTTGCGGACGTGGCTTTAGTATAGATAAATATAATAGATTCCATCGCTTCCATCTGTGTTTATCTGTGTCCATCTGTGTCAGAAAATCAGCTTGCCGTTGCGTGCGCGCAGCGGAAGGCGGGTTTTGACACAGATGAACACAGATGGACGCAGATGAATATTGATGGGGTTTATTGAGGGGCTGTCCCCTTCCGTGTGTCCCCGCTCCCTACATCGCGATCCCGGCGCCAAAATGTCGCGTGGGCGTGAAAGGATGCTGTTTTTTTAAAGTTGCGCCGATCAGTATGGTGCACGAAGGAACGGCTTCGCGATGGGGAGTTGAGCGATGGCGGGGGACGGGCGTACGCGGGTGGTGATCCTGGGCGGCGGGCTGGGGGGCGTGTCGGCCGCGCTGACGCTGACGGCGACGGAGGAGCTGCGCAAGCGCTTCGACGTGACGCTGGTCAGCCACGGCTGGCGGCTGGGCGGCAAGGGGGCCAGCGGGCGCAACGCGCTGGAAGGCCAGCGCATCGAGGAACACGGGCTGCACATCTTCCTGGGCTTCTACGACGCCGCCTTCCAGGCGGTGCGCGCCTGCTATGGCGAGTGGAAGGCGTCCGGCACCATGCCGGCGAACTACGCCTTCCAGACCTGGGACCAGGCGTTCCAGCCGATGTACCAGGTCACGCTGATGCAGGAGATCAAGCGCCTGACCGGGGCCTCGTGGCACGCCTGGAACTTCGAGCTGCCGCCGCGGCCGGGCGAGCCGGGCGACCCGTCGCCCATCGAGCCGGCCGCGTTCATCCGCGTGCTGGTCGCCATCATGAAGCACTTCGTGGGTGGCGAGAACGAGAAGCTGCGCGCGGTGCTCGACCGCCTCGACCTCGACAAGCTGGACGCCATCCTGGACCACCTGGACAAGGCCGACGGCAAGCCGGACCACAACTGGGTCGCCGGCATCCTGAAGGTGATCCAGAAGATGTTCCAGGCGATCGAGCCGATCCTGGAACTGACGGACGAGGGGTGGAAGATCGCCTGCCTCGTCGATTTCTCGCTGGCGCTGGGCATCGGCTTCGTCACCGACGTGCTGCCGTACGAGGGGCGCACCGGGTTCGACCGCATCAACGGCCAGGACTTCCGCGAATGGCTGCTGAAGTACGGGCTCAACGAGAAGTTCGAGTGGTCGGGGCCGGTCCGGCTGCTCTACGACATGTGCTTCAGCTATGTGAAGGGCGACACGTCGGGCGGGTACGAGAACGCGCGCTTCGCCGCCGGGGCGGGCGTGGAGATCCTGTTCCTGATGGCGCTGGCCTACAAGGGGGCGCCCCTGTGGAAGATGAACGCCGGCATGGGCGACACCGTCTTCACGCCGGCCTACGAGGTGCTGAAGCTGCGCGGCGTCGACGTGAAGCTGTTCCACCGCCTGACCGACCTGGACGTGTCGGAGAACGGCAACTGGGTGGAGCGCGTCACCATCCAGCGGCAGGTGGACTTCAAGAACGGCACCTACGACCCGTTCGTCACCGTGCCCTACGGCCACCCGAGCGACGGCAAGTTCCTGTACTGCTGGCCGTCGGAGCCGAACTGGGACCAGATCGTCGACGGCGACAAACTGAAGGGCCAAGTCGGCAACCTCGAGTCCGTCTATTGCCCGTACCATGTGGAAGAGAAGACGCTGGAACTGGGCAAGGACTTCGACCTGTGCGTGCTGGCGATGCCGCCGGCCTCGATCTCCGTGGTCGGGCAGAAGCTGCTGGCCGCCAACCCGCGCTTCAAGCTGATGGTGGAGAACACGCCCGCCGTGCCGACCCAGGCGGTGCAGCTGTGGTTCAAGCCGTCCATCGAGGAGATGGGATGGGAAGCCGGGCAGACGGCCATGACCAGCTATGTCGAGGCGCTGGACAGCTGGGGCGAGATGAGCCACCTGGACGCTGCCGAGGACTGGAAGGTCGACCCGCCCAAGGCGGTGGAGTACCTGTGCGGCTCCGCCATGATGCCCAAGGGGCCGGTGTCGTGCGGGTATGAGAAGACGCTGGCCGCGCAGGTGGAGACCGAGGCGCGGGCGTGGCTGGACGCCAACGCCGGCGCCATCTGGCCGAACACGGTGAAGAGGGGCAAGTTCGACTGGGCGCAGGTGCGCTCCGCCTACTACCGCTGGAACATCGACCCGTCGGAGCAGTACGTGCAGTGCTTCCCCGGCACGGTGGAGACGCGGCTGGAGCCGGGGCGCAGCGGCTTCGTCAACGCCTTCCTGGCGGGCGACTGGACGCGCACGTGGTTCAGCGCGGGCAGCGCCGACATCGCCGTGCTGTCCGGCAAGCAGGCTGCGGAGGCCATCGCCCGGCAGAGCATCGATTTGACACCGAAGGGTTGACCGGCGGGCGATCCTTGGGCACCGTCAGCGGCGCCATACTTGCCCCCTCCCTAACCCTCCCCCGCTGCGCGGTGGAGGGGACTGCCGCCGCTCTTCCCCTCCACCGCGCAGCGGGGGAGGGAGGGGCCCGCGCAGCGGGAGGGAGGGGGCAGTTCCCCGCCGACACGAGAGCCTTCCCCCATGACGCCGCGCACCCTTGCCCTGACGCTCGCCCTGCTCACGCCGCTGGGCGCGGCGCACGCCACCGACATCTACTCGTTCGAGGGAATCGGCGCCGTGTCCATGGGCATGGGCGGCACCGGCATCGCGCACGACATCGGCGGGTCGGCGATGATCGTCAACCCGGCGACGCTGACGGCACGGCCCGAGTCGTACCTGGACGCCGGCATCAAGGTGGCGGCGCCCACCGGGCTGGAGGCCACGCAGACGGCCACGGGCGAGAAGGCGCGCGGCAAGGACACCTTCCCGTTCCAGTCCTACTACGTGCCGCAGGGCGGCGTGGTGTGGCGCAAGGACGGCGTCGCGGTGGGGGCGGGCGTCTACGCGCAGGGCGGGTTCGGCACCGACTACGGCCACCACAGCTTCCTGTCGCGCATCCCCAGCGGCGTGAACACCGGCCTGCGCCAGGGCAGCGAGGCGATGTTCCTGCGCGCACCCCTGGCGGTGGCGTGGGACGCGACTCCGGCGCTGACGGTGGCGGGTGCGGTGGACTTCGTGCGCGCGGGCATGGGCGTGCGGCTGCTGCAAGGCGCCGACCAGCTGGGCACGCTGGTGGCGCAGGGGCGGCTGACCGGGGCGGGGGCGCTGCTGCCCACGGCCGCACCCATCATCGGGGCGGGCGGCGGCATCCAACTGGACATCTTCGACCCGTCCATCGTGCGGTCGGGGCTGGAGGGCAACGGCGTCAGCGGGCGGCTGGGGGCGACGTGGAAGGTGCGGCCGGACACGACCGTGGGCGCCTTCTACCAGTTCCGCACGGCGCTGGAGGACCTGACCGGCGACGGGCGCGTGGTGGTGGTGTCGCCCACCGGCGCACAGCTGGCAGCCGCGGCCAAGTACACGCTGCGCGACTTCCAGCTGCCGGCCGAGTTCGGATTCGGCATCACGCATTCCCCCATTCCTGAGCTGACGCTGGCCTTCGACTACCGCCGGGCGCAGTGGAGCCAGGTGATGAAGAACTTCAACGTCCGCGTCGACGTGCCGGGCCTGGGCACCGTGTGGGAGACGCTGCCGCAGCATTACAAGGACATCAACATCCTCGCCGTCGGTGCCGCGTACAAGGCCACGGAGGCGCTGACGCTGCGCGCCGGCTTCCGCTGGGCCGGCAGGGCGGCGCCGGAGCAGGACTATCTGGCGATCGTGCCGGTGACCATCCGCAACCACCTGGGCGTGGGTGCTGGATACGCCTTCAGCGAGGCGGTGCGGGTGGACGCAGCGTATTCGCACGGCTTCCAGGCCTGCGTGAACAACGGCACGCCGCCCAACGGCTCCGCCGTCAACCCGGGGCGGTTCTGCAACGGCACGGACATCGTGGCGCTGAACCTGACGGCGCGGTTCTGACGCGGTCCTTCACGCCACGTGCACCTTGGCGATGAAGGATTCCAGGCCGGTGCGGAGCGTGTTGGCCAGTTCCGCGAGGTCGCCGGCGGCGTCCAGCACCTCGCCGGCCATGGTGCCGGTGTCGCCGGCCGCTTCGGTCACGGCGTCGACGGTGCCGGACACCGCCTCGGCCCCGGTGGCCACGTGCTGGATGTTGGCGGCGATGCGGCCGGTCGCGGCCTCCTGCTGGGCCAGCGCCGCGGCGACTCGGGCCATGATGCCGTCCATGCTGGCGACGGTGGAGCGGATGGACGCGATGGCCTGGACGGCGCCGGCCGACACCGCCTGGATGTCCTGCACCTGACGGCCGATGTCCTCGGTGGCCTTGGCGGTCTGGTTGGCGAGCGCCTTGACCTCCCCGGCGACCACGGCGAAGCCCTTGCCGGCCTCGCCGGCGCGGGCGGCCTCGATGGTGGCGTTGAGGGCCAGGAGGTTGGTCTGGGACGCGATGGCGTTGATCAGCTCCACCACCTCCCCGATGCGGTTGGCGGCGTCGGCGAGGCCGCTGACGGCGCCGTGCGTCTGCTCCGCCTCCTCGACCGCGCGGTTGGCGATGGTCAGCGTCTGCTCTGCCTGGACGTTGATCTCGCGGATGGAGGCGGACAGCTCCTCGGCCGCCGTGGCGACGGTCTGCACGCCGGCCAGCGACTGGCGCGACGCGCTCGCCATGTCGAGGGAGCGGCGGCTGGTCTGGCCGGCGATGTCGGTCATGCGCCGGGCGTTCTCGTGCATGCGGCCGGCCACGGCGGTCATGGTCGCCAGCACCTCCTCGCTGGTGGTGCCGAAGTCGTGCACGGCGTCCTCCACCGACTGCTGCCGCTCCTCGGCCGAGCGGCGCTCGTCCTGCTGCTGGGCGGCGAGGGTGGCCGCTTCGCCCAGCCCGTCGCGGAAGAGGTGCAGGGCGTTGTTGACCCAGGTCTGGGCGGGGGTCGGGCCGCGGGCGGGGGCCGGGCGGGTGGACAGCGTGCGCATGTCGGCGGCGGCGCGGTCGGCGCGGCGGGCGGCGGCGGCGAGTTGGCGGCGCGTCCAGGCGGCGGTGAGGGTTAGCCGGATGCCGCCGCCCAGCGGGGCGGCGAAGTCGGCGCGCGCCTCGACCAGCTTGGCGGTGCAGAGCGTCTTGAGGTCGGCGACGAGGCGTTCCTCGATGGTGCGCAGCGCGTCGATGCGGCGGGTGGCGACGGCGAACCAGGCCGGCCCCTCGATGCCGGCCAGCTCGCCCTTCAGGCCGCCGGTGCGGGCGACGGCGCGCATGCGCTCCACCTCCGCGCCGTCGGGGCCGGCGTTGGCGGCCTGGAAGGCGGCGGCCTGGTCGGGGGTGGCGTAATCGGCGAAGATCTGAAAGGCGCGGTTCTGCGCCGCGATCAGGTGCAGGAAGCGGCGGTGCTGCGCGGCGTCGAAGCGCCCGGCGGCGAAGGCGGCCGAGCCGGCCGCGCGCTCCTGCCCCGCGTACTCCTTGCCCTGCATGAAGTTGAAGGCGGCGATCAGCGCGTGGGAGATCCGCGGGTCGGCGGCCACGTCGGTGAGGCGGGAAACGACGGCCAGCAGGTCGGCGATGGCGGCGGTGAAGGCGGCGGCGGATTCGTGCGGCGCCAGCGACAGGGACTGTACGCGCGGGCGGATTGCGGTTAGCGCGTCCAGGTGGTGCAGCGCCTGACGCACACCGGCGAACAGCCCCGCACCGTGCGCCATGCGGTCCAGCGCGTCGAAGCCGGCGCGGACGGCCTGCTCATTTCGTATGCAGACGGTGCTTTGCTGGGCGAGTTGCTCGCCAAAGCGGCTGCCCTGGCTGCCGAGGTAGAGGTTGGAGGCGCCGCGCTCCTTCTGCAGCTCGTGCACCAGGGCACCGATGGCGGAGACGAGGTCGGACACGGCGGCGAGCTGTTCGACGTCGCGCATCGTCCGGAACTTGGCGGCCAGCAGGAAACGCGCCGCGGTCCGCAGGTCCCGGTTGGAAAGATCCCGGCTGGGCAGGTCCTGATCTGAAAAACTGGCCATGCACTACCCCTATGCCTTCGCGTGTGCTTCCGCCCCTCGCGGGGGTGGTTGACGGGTGTTTCGCAAGTTCCGTGCCGGGGGCGTACGCCTGTGCCGTACGTCATTCCCGTACGTCTCCGGTCCATTCGTTCATTCGTGCAGGACGCCCGGCGTTTCGTGCCTTCGCGGCTGCCGGGTGGGCGGTCCTGCGGGATGATGCGTGCCGCGAACAATCCGCGGCCGGAGCGAACCGGCGGCGAAGGGAGGAGGCACCACGGTGATTCCCGGATCCTACGATTACCATCGGCCGGCGTCCCTGGCGGAGGCGGTGGCGATGCTGTCCGACCTGGGCGAGGACGCGCGCGTCCTGGCCGGCGGGCACAGCCTGATCCCCATGATGAAGCTGCGCCTCGCCCAGCCGACCGCGCTGGTCGATCTGGCCCGCCTGCCCGAACTGAAGGGCATTGTGGTCGAGGGTGGCGAACTGGTCATCGGCGCCGGCGTGACGCAGCACGAGCTGATCGCGTCGGAGGAGCTGGCGCGCCGCTGCCCGATCCTGCGCGAGGCGGCGGCGATGATCGCCGACCCGCAGGTGCGCTATTGCGGCACGGTGGGCGGCAACGTCGCCAACGGCGATCCGGGCAACGACCTGCCGGCGCTGATGCAGTGCCTGGACGCCACCTATGTGGCCGTGGGCCGGGGCGGGGAGCGGCGGCTGAAGGCGCGCGACTTCTACCAGGGTGCCTACGCCACGGCGCTGGAGCCGGGGGAGATCCTGACGCAGGTCCGCATCCCCGAACCGCCGGCCGGGCACGGGTGGGCGTACGAGAAGCTGAAGCGCAAGGTGGGCGACTACGCCACCGCCGCCGCGGCCGTGGTGCTGGTGCGCAGCGGCGGCGCCATCACGTCGGCGGCGGTGGCGCTCACCAACCTTGCCGACACGCCGGTGTTCGCGCGGGCCGCCGGGGACGCGCTGGTCGGCACCGACGGCGGCGAGGCGGCGGCGGCGAACGCCGCCTCCGTTGCGCGCACCCTGATGAACCCGGCCAGCGACGGGCGCGGCCCGGCCGATTACCGCGCCAGCGTCGGCGCCGTGATGGTGCGCCGCGCCATCGCCCGCGCGCTGACCCGCGCCGCTTGAGGAGGCACCCCATGGGCAACCGCACCATCTCCCTCACCGTCAACGGCAAGGCGGTCTCGGCCGCGGTCGAGGACCGCACGCTGCTGATCCACCTGCTGCGCGACCAGATGAACCTGACCGGCCCGCACATCGGCTGCGACACCAGCCATTGCGGGGCCTGCACCGTGGACCTGGACGGGCGGTCGGTGAAGGCGTGCACGGTCTTCGCCGTGCAGGCCGACGGCGGCAGCGTGCTGACCATCGAAGGCATGGTGGCACCGGACGGCACGCTGCACGCGCTGCAGCAGGCGTTCCGCGAGCACCACGGGCTGCAGTGCGGGTTCTGCACGCCGGGCATGATCACGCGGGCCTACCGCCTGCTGCAGGAGAACCCGGACCCGACGGAGGAGGAGGTGCGCATGGGCATCTCCGGCAACCTGTGCCGCTGCACCGGCTACCAGAACATCGTCAAGGCGATCCTGTCCGCCGCCCAGACCCTGCGGACCGACGTTCAGCTGGAGGCCGCGGAATGAGCGACGCGATCGAGAGCCGCGAGGACCGCGAGGCCAAGCTGAAGGGCATCGGCTGTTCCCGCCGGCGGGCGGAGGACGCCCGCTTCATCCAGGGCAAGGGCAACTATGTGGACGATCTGAAGCTGCCGGGCATGCTGTTCGGCGACTTCGTGCGCAGCCCCTATGCCCACGCCCGCATCAGGAAGATCGACGCGTCGGCGGCGCTGGCGCTGCCCGGCGTCAAGGCGGTGCTGACGGCGGCCGACCTGAAGCCGCTGAACCTGCACTACATGCCCACGCTGGCCGGCGACGTGCAGGCGGTGCTGGCCGACGAGAAGGTGCTGTACCAGAACCAGGAGGTCGCCTTCGTGGTGGCCGACGACCGCTACGCCGCCGCCGACGCGGTGGAACTGATCGAGGTGGAGTACGAGGAACTTCCCGTCCTGGTCGATCCCTTCGTCGCGATGGACGAGAACGCGCCGATCCTGCGCGAGGACATCCGGGAGAAGACGGTGGGTGCGCACGGCGAGCGGCGCCACCACAACCACGTCTTCACGTGGGAGATCGGCGACAAGCCGGGCACCGACGACGTCTTCGCCAAGGCGCCGGTGACGATCAGGGAGCTGATCTCCTACCACCGGGTCCACCCGTCGCCGCTGGAGACGTGCGCGTGCGTGGCGTCGATGGACAAGATCCGTGGCGAGCTGACGATCTGGGGCACCTTCCAGGCGCCGCACGTCATCCGCACCGTCGCCTCCATCCTGTCCACCATCCCCGAGCACAAGGTGCGGGTCATAGCACCCGACATCGGCGGCGGCTTCGGCAACAAGGTGGGGGCGTATCCCGGCTACATCTGCGCCATCGTCGCCTCCATCGTGCTGGGCGTACCGGTGAAGTGGGTGGAGGACCGGATGGAGAACCTCTCAACCACCTCCTTCGCGCGCGACTACCACATGACGTGCGAGCTGGCGGCGACGGAGGACGGCAAGCTGCTGGGCCTGCGGGCGCACGTGCTGGCCGACCATGGGGCGTTCGACGCCTGCGCCGACCCCACCAAGTACCCGGCGGGTTTCTTCAACATCTGCACCGGCAGCTACGACATCCCGGTGGCGCATCTGGCGGTGGACGGCGTCTACACCAACAAGGCGCCGGGCGGGGTGGCCTACCGCTGTTCCTTCCGGGTGACGGAAGCGGCCTACATGATCGAGCGGGCCATGGACATCCTGGCGCAGAAGCTGGGCATGGACCCCGCCGACCTGCGGCTGAAGAACTTCATCCAGCCAGAGCAGTTCCCCTACAACTCCGCCCTGGGGTGGGAGTACGACAGCGGCAACTACCCGGCGGCCATGGCCAAGGCCATGGAGGCGGTGGGCTACCGCGCGTTGCGCGATGAGCAGAAGCGGCGGCTGGAAGCCTTCAAGCGCGGCGAGACGCGGGAGCTGATGGGCATCGGCGTGGCCTTCTTCACCGAGATCGTCGGGGCGGGGCCGACCAAGAACTGCGACATCCTGGGCATCGGCATGTTCGACAGCGCCGAGATCCGCATCCACCCCACCGGCGCCGTCATCGCCCGCATGGGCACCAAGAGCCAGGGGCAGGGGCACGAGACCACCTACGCCCAGATCATCGCCAGCGAACTGGGCCTGGACGCCGACCTGATCACCATCGAGGAGGGGGATACCAACACGGCGCCCTATGGCTTGGGCACCTACGGTTCGCGCTCCACGCCGGTGGCGGGGGCGGCGACGGCGGTGGCGGCGCGCAAGATCCGCGCGAAGGCGCAGATGATCGCCGCCCACCTGCTGGAGGTCGCCGACAACGACCTGGAATGGGACGTGGACCGCTTCCGGGTGAAGGGCCTGCCGGAGAAGTTCAAGACGATGAAGGAGATCGCCTGGGCTGCCTACAACAGGCCGCCGCCCAACATGGAGCCGGGGCTGGAGGCGACCAGCTACTACGACCCGCCCAACATGACCTATCCGTTCGGCGCCTACCTGTGCGTGATGGACATCGACGTGGACACGGGGGCGGCCAAGGTCCGGCGCTTCTACGCGCTGGACGACTGCGGCACGCGCATCAACCCGATGATCATCGAGGGGCAGGTGCACGGCGGCCTGACCGAGGGGTTCGGCATCGCCATGGGGCAGGAGATCGCCTACGACGAGATGGGCAACGTGAAGGGCGCGACCTTCATGGACTTCTTCATCCCGACGGCGGTGGAGACGCCGGTGTGGGAGACGGACTGGACCGTGACCCCGTCGCCGCACCACCCGATCGGCGCCAAGGGTGTCGGCGAGAGCCCGAACGTGGGCAGCGTGCCGTGCTTCTCCAACGCGGTGAACGACGCCTTCGCGCCCTTCGGCATCGGCCACATCCAGATGCCGCACGACGCCTGGCGCGTGTGGAAGGCCGCCGAGCGGGCGGGGCTGCACGGGTGAACGGGGCGCTTGGGTAAGCCCCTCTCCCCTTGCGGGAGAGGGGTTGGGGAGAGGGGGATTGTTTAGCCACAGATGAACACAGATAGACACAGATGAACGCCTTCCCCGGCACGTCATGGCCGGGCTTGACCCGGCTATCCACGCCGGTTCGGAAAGGTCGTCGCGTCGACGTGGATGCCCGGGTCTGGGCCCGGGCATGACGATCCTTGGAGAAGGCGGTCATCGGATCGGATCTGAGAGATCTGTGTTCATCGGTGTCCATCTGTGGCCCCCCAATCCTTAGCCCCTTGAACGACTTGGCGGGCTTGGCCCGGCCCCCGCTCACTGACATGCCGCGAGCCGGCGTGAGGAAAGGGTTCATGACCATCGACCGCCAGACCATCGCGCTCCGCCTCGGCGAGGTCGGCTACATCGCCGACGAGTCGCTGGCCATGGCGCTGGCGCTGATGGACCATCTGAAGCGCCCGCTGCTGCTGGAGGGGGAGGCGGGCGTCGGCAAGACGGAGGTCGCCAAGGCGCTGGCCGCGATCCACGGCAGCCGGCTGATCCGTCTGCAATGCTACGAGGGGCTGGACGTCTCCGGCGCCCTGTACGAATGGAACTACCAGCGCCAGCTGATCGCCATCCGCGCGCACGAGGGTCGCGGCGGGGACCCGGACGCGGTGGAGCGGCACGTCTTTTCCGAGGATTACCTGCTGGAGCGCCCGCTGCTGGCGGCCATCCGCGCCGAGAGCCCCGCCGTGCTGCTGATCGACGAGGTCGACCGTGCCGACGAGGAGTTCGAGGCCTTTCTGCTGGAGGTGCTGTCGGACTTCCAGGTCACGGTGCCGGAGCTGGGCACGATCACGGCGCGGTCGGTGCCGCGCGTGGTGCTGACGTCCAACGGCACGCGGGAGTTGTCGGACGCGCTGCGGCGGCGCTGCCTGTACCACTGGATCGACTACCCGGACGAGGGGCGGGAGGCGCGCATCCTGGCGGCGCGGCTGCCGGGGATCGAGGCGGCGCTGGCGCATCAGGTCGCGCGCTTCGTCGCCCGCATCCGGGCGGAGGATCTGCGCAAGGTGCCGGGCGTCGCCGAGACGCTGGACTGGGCGGCGGCGCTGATGGGGCTGGGCATCGCCGATGTGCGGGCGGAGCCGGAGGCGCTGCACGCCACGCTGTCCTGCCTGCTGAAGACGCGCGAGGACCGCGCGGCGGTGGCGCCGGAGACGGTGGCCCGCATCGCCGGGCGGGTGGGGTGAGCCATGGCGGCGGGGACGCTGGTGGTCGCGCGGGTGGCGGGGTTCGTGGCGCTGCTGCGCCGCAACGGCTTCCCGGTCGGGCCGGCCGAGGCGGCGGATGCGTTGTGCGTCATGGCGGCGCTGGACCTGTCGCGGCCGGAGGAGGTGCGCGCGGCGCTGCGCCATGTGCTGTGCGGGCGGCTGGAGGAGTGGCGGCGCTTTGATGAGCTGTTCGACCTGCACTGGCGCGGGCGCGGCCTGCGCCACGCGGTGAAGGTCACCGGCACGCCACCGCCGCAGGGCGGCGGGCTGAAGCGGCTGATGGACCGGGCGGGGGAGACGGGCGCGCCCGACGGGATGCCGGATCGGGTGGAGCGTGGCGAGGGGGTGGAGGCGCCGGAGGGTCAGGGGCGGCGCGGCGGCGCCTCGCGCGCGGAAGACCTGGGGCACCGCGACCTGCGCAGCCTGAGCGATCCGGACGAGCTGGCGCGGGCGCACGCGCTGGCGGCGCGGCTGTCGCGGCGCATGCGGGTGCGGCTGGCGCGGCGGCGGAAGCTGGCGGCGCGGGGTGGGGCGGTGGATTTGCGGGCGACCATCCGCCGGTCGGTGGCGCGCGGGGGCGAGCCGCTGGAGCTGGCGTGGCGGAGGCGGCGCCTGGCGCCGTTGCGCGTCGTGCTCATCCTCGACGTGTCGGGGTCGATGGAGGCGTACGCGGGGTTCTTCGTGCGCTTCATGCACGGGGTGCTGGCGGAGTTCGCGCACGCCGAGGGCTTCGTCTTCCACACGCGGCTGATCCACGTGACCCCGGCGCTGCGCGAGCGCGACCCGGCGCGGGCGGTGGACCGGCTGTCGCTGATGGCGCAGGGCTGGTCGGGCGGAACGCGCATCGGGGAGTGCCTTGCCGTGTTCAACCGGGCGCACGCGCCGCGCGCGGTGAACGGGCGCACGGCGGTGATCGTGCTGTCCGACGGCTACGACACCGGGGACGCCGAACGGCTGGGGCGGGAGATGGCGGCGTTGCGCCGCCGCACGCGGCGCATCGTCTGGCTGAACCCCATGGCCGGCTGGCGGGACTACGCGCCGGAGGCCGCCGGCATGCGGGCGGCGCTGCCGTACGTCGACCTGTTCGCCCCCGCCCACAGCCTGGACGGCCTGTCCGCCCTCGAACCCTACCTCGCGAGGATCTGAGCCATGAGCGATCCCACCCGCACCTACACCGACATCGCCGCGCTGACCGCCGAGGGCGTGCCGTTCGTCGTCGCCACCGTGGTGCGGACGGTGGCCGCCACCGCCGCCAAGGCGGGGGCCAAGGCGGTGGTGACCGCCGACGGGACCATCCACGGCTGGGTCGGCGGCGGCTGTGCGCAGGGTGCGGTGCGCCGCGCCGCCGCGCTGTGCCTGCGGGACGGCAAGGCGCGCCTCATCTCCGTCGTGCCGTCCGACGAGATCGAGGCGGCGCGGCGGCAGCAGGGGCTGCTGGCGCCGGGCCGCGAGTTCCACCAGAGCCACTGCCCGTCGGGCGGCACGCTGGACATCTTCCTGGAACCGATGCTGCCGCGCCCGATGGTGGTGGTCACCGGCGGCTCCCCGGTCGCCTGGGCGGTGGCGGATCTGGCGCCGCGCGTCGGCTTCGCCGTCACCGTCGTGGGGACGGAGGAGGAGCGGGCGGGCTTCCCGGCCGGCGTGGGCGGGGCGGCGGGTTTTGCGGACTTGCCGGCGGGGGCGGAGCGCTGGGTGGTGATCGCCACGCAGGGGCGCGGCGACCTGGAGCAGTTGAAGGCGGCGCTTCTGGCCGGGGAGCGGCGCGTCGCCTTCGTCGCCAGCCGGGCGAAGTGGGCGGCGCTGCGCGGCTGGCTGGCGGAGGAGGGGGTGCCGGCGGAGCTGGCCGACCATGTGAAGGCGCCGGCCGGGCTGGACATCGGCGGCGTGACGCCGGAGGAGATCGCGCTGTCCATCCTGGCGGAGATCGTGCAGGACCGCCGCCGGGGTGCGCGCGAGAAGGACCGGGACAAGGACAACGCGGCCGGAATGGCCGCCTGAAGGGGGAGACCGACCATGGACATGACCGGTGAGGAACGGATCGCGCAGTCCCGCGCGGTGGTCTACGCGGCGCTGAACGACCCGGAGATCCTGCGCCAGTGCCTGCCCGGCTGCCAGTCGCTGGAGAAGACCTCCGACACCGGCATGGAGGCGACGGTGGGCCTCGCCGTCGGGCCGATCAAGGCGACGTTCAAGGGGGCGGTCACCCTGTCCGACCTGGACCCGCCGCGCGGCTACCGCATCAGCGGGGAGGGCAAGGGGGGAGCCGCCGGCTTCGCCAAGGGGCACGCCACGGTGACGTTGGTGGAGGACGGGGACGGGACGCTGCTGCGCTACGCCGTGCACGTGGACGTGGGCGGCAAGCTGGCGCAGCTGGGCGGGCGGCTGATCGATTCCACCGCGCGCAAGCTGTCGGCCGAGTTCTTCAGCCGCTTCGGCGCGCTGGTCGGGACGGCGGAGCCGGAACCGGTGGTGGTGGAGGCGGTGGCCGTCCCGGCATCCGCGCCGCCGCCCGCCCCGGCGGGGCGGGGCGTGCCGTGGAACGTGCGGCTGTTCGCCGTGTCGGCCGGTGCCGTGGTGCTGGCGGCCTTCGCGCTGCTGCTGCTGGGGCGGTGACGCGGCCCGCCGCCCTTACGGGCGCAGGCCGCGCAGGAACAGGGCGACGGCCTTGTCGACGAAGGCGGTGCGCTCCTCGTCGGTGGGCGGGTCGCACACGCCCAGGCACAGCGCGCAGTAGGGACCGCCCTGCATCGCGGCCAGGAACTGCTTGGCGATGAAGGCCGGGTCGTCGGTGTGGATGGCGCCGCGCGCCGCCGCGCGCTCGAAGAACGCGATGAAGCTGGCGATGCCCTGCTCGGGCCCGGCCTGGTAGAACAGGCGCGCGGCTTCGGGCACGCGCGTCGCCTCGCCCGTCACCGCCTGATGCATGCGGATGGCGGCCGGCGACCACAAGAGGTCGACGAAGCGGCGGCCGAGCTGGCGCAGCGCATCTTCCAAAGGAACATCGTCGAAGGCGTCCGGCGCGAAGCGCAGGCCGCGCCGCTCGCACTCCGCCGAGATGGTGGCGACGTAGAGGTCGTCCTTGGACGGGAAGCGGGTGTAGAGCGTCGTCTTCGACACCCGCGCGCGCTGGGCGATCAGGTCCATGGAGGTGCCGGCGTAGCCCAGCTCCAGGAACGTTTCGCGGGACGCGGCGAGAATCTGTGCCGTCTTGGGGTCGGTCTTCGGGTCGGGCGGGGGGGAGGTGGGCAGCGCGGGTGCGGAATTCATCTGAACTGAACTGTATCGTTCACTCTTGACGGGGGCTCGGCTTCGGACTAGGAGTCTAGCAGTACGATACAGTCCAGTCCAGTCGGGAGAAGGGTTATGGTTCGGCCGAAGGCGCGTGGGCTTGCAACGCTGGTGCTTCTTGGAACGGTGGCGCTGTCCGCCTGCAAGGAGGGGCAGAGCGCCGCGGCACCCGAGCCGCGGCCCGTCCGCGTCGCCACGGTAAAGCTGGAGTCCTCCGCCGACGTCGTCCGCTACCCCGCCGTGATCCGTCCGCGCATCGAGGCCGACGTGGGCTTCCGCGTTGCCGGCAAGGTGGTGGCCCGGCTGGTCGAGGTGGGGTCGCGGGTCGAGCCCGGAACGCCGCTGGCCAAGCTGGACCCCACCGACATCCAGCTGCAGGTCCGCGCCTCCCAGGCGCAGCTGGAGTCGGCGAAGGCGGACGCCGCCAACGCGCGCTCCGACCACCAGCGCTACGCCCAGCTTCGCCAGGGCGAGTGGACGACGAAGCAGGAGTTCGACCGCCGCCGCACCGCGCTGGAGAAGGCCGAGGCGAAGGTGCACGAGATCGAGGCGCAGCTGCGCGTGCTGAACAACTCCCTGCAATACACCACGCTGCTGGCCGACGCGCCGGGCGTGGTGACGGGCGTGCTGGTCGAGCCGGGGCAGGTGGTGGCGCAGGGGCAGCCCGCCGTCCGCGTCGCCAAGCTGGGCGAGGTGGAGGCGGTGGCGAACATCCCCGAACAGCAGGTGGCCGGCCTGCCGCAGCGCGCCCTGTCGGTGGAGCTTTGGGCGCAGCCGGGACAGAGCATCCGCGGGGTCCTGCGCGAGGTGAGCCCGAGCGCCGATCCGGGGACCCGCACCTATCAGGCCCGCGTCACGCTGGCCGACCCGCCGCCGGGCGTGCAGCTGGGCATGACCGCCACGCTGATCACCCGGCAGGAGCGCGGCGGCGCCATCGCCCGCCTGCCCATGAGCGCCGTCACCCAGTCCGGCATGGCGCCGGCCGTATGGGTGGTGGCGCCCGGCGGCGGCAGCGAGGACGAGCGGCTGGAGCTGCGCCCGATCGCCGTGGCGGCCTTCGCCGGCGACCTCGCCATCGTGGCGGAGGGGTTGAAGGAGGGTGAGCGCGTCGTCACCGCCGGGGTCCACAAGCTGGACGCCGGGCAGAAGGTCCGCGTGTGGGCGGAGCCGGGGCAATGAAGAACCGCAACAACCTGTCCGCCTGGGCGCTGTCGCACCGCACGCTGGTGCTGTTCCTGATCCTGGCCAGCGTGCTGGCGGGGACGCTGGCCTACCTGCGGCTGGGCCGCGCGGAGGATCCGGCCTTCACCTTCAAGGTGATGACGATCCGCACCGAATGGCCCGGCGCCACGGCGCGCGAGGTGGAGCAGTTCGTCACCGACCGCATCGAGAAGAAGCTGGAGGAGGTGCCGTACTACGACGTCGCGCGCAGCTATTCCAAGCCCGGCGAGTCGGTGATCTTCCTGCAATTGAAGGACTACACGCCGCCGCGCCTCGTGCCCGACCTGTGGTACCAGACGCGCAAGAAGGTGGGCGACATCCGCCACACGCTGCCGGAAGGGGTGATCGGGCCGTCCTTCAACGACGAGTTCGGCGACGTCTATTCCGCCATCTACGCCTTCATGGGCGAGGATTTCACCCCGGCCCAGCTGAAGAAGGTGGCCGAGGAGGTGCGCGCCCGCCTGCTGCACCTGCCCGACGTGCAGAAGGTCGACCTGATCGCCGCGCAGGACGAGCGGATCTATGTGGAGATCTCCAGCCAGCGCCTCGCCAGCTTCGGCCTGCCGGTGGAGGCGGTGACGCAGGCGCTCCAGCGCGAGAACGCGGTGGCGGCGTCGGGCGACGTAGACGCGGGATCGCAGCGGGTGTTCGTGCGCGTCGACATGGGGCTGGACACGGCCGAGGAGGTGCGCGCCATCCCGGTGGAGACCGGCGGGCGCATGCTGACCATCGGCGACGTGGCGGAGGTGAAGCGCGGCTATGTCGAGCCGCGGCGCTACACGCTGCGCCACAAGGGGCGCGACGCGATCGGCCTGGGCGTGGTCATGGCGAAGGGCGGCAACGTCCTGCGCCTGGGCGAGGCGCTGAAGGCCGAGATGGCGAAGATCCAGGCCAAGCTGCCGGTGGGCGTGGACGTGGCGCAGGTCAACGACCAGCCGACCGTCGTCGACCGCTCCGTCAACGAATTCATGAAGTCGCTGGCCGAGGCGCTGGGCATCGTCATCCTGGTGAGCCTCGTCAGCCTGGGCTGGCGCACGGGCATCGTGGTGGCGCTGGCGGTGCCGCTGGTGCTGGCGCTGACGCTGGTCGCCATGCAGGTGCTGGGCATCGACCTGCACCGCATCTCCCTGGGGGCCCTCATCATCGCGCTGGGCCTGCTGGTGGACGACGCCATCATCGCGGTGGAGATGATGGTGGTGAAGATGGAGCAGGGGTGGGACCGGCTGCGCGCCGGGGCCTTCGCCTACACCTCCACCGCCTTTCCCATGCTGACCGGCACGCTGGTCACCGCCGCCGGCTTCGTGCCGGTGGGGCTGGCGCAGTCGGCGGCCGGCGAATACACCAACGCCATCTTCTGGGTGGTCGGTCTGTCGCTGCTGCTGTCGTGGGTGGTGGCGGTGATCTTCACGCCGTACCTCGGCTACCTGCTGCTGCCGCAGCCCAAGCACGTGCTGGAGCACGGGCACGAGCTGGACATCTACGACACGCGCGGCTACCGCATCCTGCGCCGGCTGGTGACGGCCTGCGTGCGGGCGCGCTGGCTGACCATCGGCGCCACCGTGGCGGCCTTCGTGGTCTCCGTGGTCGGGTTCGGCATGGTGCAGCAGCAGTTCTTCCCCTCCGCCAGCCGGCCGGAGCTGCTGATCGACATCCGTCTGGCCGAGGGTGCCTCGTTCGAGGCCACCGGTGCGGAAGTGCGCAAGATGGAGGCGCTCCTGGGGGCCGACCCCAACGTGGACTATTGGGCGGCGTACACCGGCGGCGGCTCCCCCCGCTTCTACCTGCCGCTGGACCAGCAGCTGCAGACCTCCAACTTCGCGCAGTTCATGGTGATGACCAAGGGGCTGGAGGAGCGCGAGCACGTCATGGCCGCGCTGGAGAAGCGGCTGGAGACCGACTTCCCGGCCGCGCGCGTGCGCGTCAGCCGGCTGGAGAACGGCCCGCCCGTCGGCTACCCCGTGCAGTTCCGCGTGACGGGCGAGGACCCGGCCACCATCCGCAAGATCGCCTATCAGGTGCGCGACCGCATGCGCGCCCACCCCAACACCGCCAACGTGCACCTGGACTGGGACGAGCTGTCCAAGCGCGTGCGGCTGGAGGTGGACACGGCGAAGGCGCGGGCGCTCGGCATCTCCAAGCAGGACCTGTCGAACGCGCTGCAACTGCTGCTGAACGGCCTGCCGATCACGCAGTACCGGGAAGGGACGGAGCTGATCGGCGTCGTCCTGCGCACCACGCCGGACGAGCGGCTGGACCTGTCGCGCCTGGGCGAGCTGAACATCCGCACGGGGCGGGGGGCGGCGGTGCCGCTGAGCCAGGTGGCGTCGGTGAAGTACGAGCTGGAGGAGCCGGTGCTGTGGCGCCGGGGCCGCGAGACGACGATGACGATCAAGGGCGACGTCACCGGCGGCATCCAGGCGCCGGTGGTCAGCACCCAACTGAACGCCGAGCTGAACGCGCTGCGCGCCACGCTGCCCGAGGGCTACGCCATCGCCATGGGCGGCGCCATCGAGGAGAGCGCCAAGGGCCAGGGCTCCATCAACGCCATGCTGCCGCTGATGCTGCTGATCATGGTGACGACGCTGATGATCCAGCTGCAAAGCTTCTCGCGGGTCATCATGGTGCTGCTGACGGCACCCTTGGGGCTGATCGGCGTGACGGGGTCGCTGTTGCTGTTCAACCAGCCCTTCGGCTTCGTCGCCATGCTGGGCGTCATCGCGCTGGCCGGCATCATCATGCGCAACTCGGTCATCCTGGTGGACCAGATCGAGCAGGACGTGCGCCAGGGCCGCTCGCGCTGGGAAGCGATCATCGAGGCGACCGTGCGGCGCACCCGGCCCATCGTGCTGACCGCCGCCGCCGCCATCCTGGCGATGATCCCGCTGGCGCAGAGCGTGTTCTGGGGCCCGATGGCGATCGCCATCATGGGCGGGCTCGCCGGGGCGACGGTGCTGACGATCTTCTTCCTGCCGGCGCTCTACGCCGCGTGGTGCCGCGTGCCGGCGCCCGAGCGGCAGAGGGCCACGGCGGTGCCGCATGGGGCCGTTCAGGCGTCCTGATCGCCGAATTCCGTAGGTTGGGTTGAACCGCAGGTGAAAACCCAATGTGTCCGCACCGCCGGGCGCGTTGGGTTTTCGCTGGCGCTCAACCCAACCTACGAATCCGGCGTTTCTCTATCGTGTCCCTTCATCCGATAGGGGTTCGTGAATCGGATAGATGGTGACACACTGGGTCCCTACCATTCCGCTCCAGTTCGGGGCTTGAGGATGGGAGGGGCGTGGCGGTGGATACGGCGGCAGCGTCCGAAGCGATCCTGATCGTCGGCGGGGGTCCCGCGGGGACCGTGCTGGCGGGCCGTCTGGCGCGGCAGGGGCACGCGGTGACGCTGGTCGGCGCCCCCCGCGCCGCCGCCTGGGAAGGGTTGTCGCCGCGCGTGGTCGAGGCGCTGCGGCGCGCGGGATGCGCGCACGCCGCCGAGGCGGCGGGGGTGCCGGCGCGGCGGCTGGCGCACTGGAACGGCGCCACATCCGAACACAACGAGGAATACGTGCTGGCCCGCGCGGCGTTCGACGCCGCGCTGAAGCGCGACGCGCAGGACGCGGGCGTCACCGTCGTGGCCGCGTCGGTGGCGCGGCTGGGCAAGGACGGGCCGCTGTGGGCGGCGTGCGACGCAGGCGGGTCGGTTCTGGGCTCCGGCCGCTTCCTGGTGGAGGCGCGGGGCCGGCGGGCACCCGCGGCGGGGCGGGTGGTGGCGGGCGGGCCGCGCACCGTCGCCGTCGTCCGCTCCTACCGCGGGGCGCCGCCGGAACGGCCGGTGAGCGCGGCGGCAAGCTTCCCCGACGGCTGGGCCTGGATGGCGGCGTTTCCGGACGGCACGCGGGTGGTGCAGTTCCTGCTGTCCGCCGACGCCGTGCCCATGCGCGCCGGGCTGATCGCCCTGCATGAGGAGCTGATGCGGGCGGTGCCGGAGGCGGCGGACTGGGTGGCCGGGGCGACGCCGGTGGACTCCGCCACGACGCGCGACGCCACGGCGACGCTGCGCGGCGATCTGGTGGAGGTGGATTACCTGCGCGTCGGCGACGCCGCCGTGACCATCGATCCGCTGTCGGGCAACGGCGTGTTCGAGGCGCTGCGCGGCGCCTTCGCCGCCTCGGCCGCCGTCGCCACGCTGCTGGCCTCGCCCGATGACTTGCCGCTGGTGCGCCGCTTCGTCGAGGAGCGGGCGTCGGCCCTGTTCCACCATGCCGCCGAAATCGGCCGCGCCTTCTACCGCGGCGAGACGCGCTGGACCGACCGGCCGTTCTGGCGCGAGCGCGCCGGATGGCCGGCCGCCGAGGAACCGGCCGACAACGAACCGGCCCCGGCACCCGCCCCCGGCATCCGCGCGCAGGCGGTCGTGGTGGGCGAGCGGGTGGCCGAGCGCGAGGTCCTCGTCACGCCGCAGCACCCGCGCGGCGTGCTCACCATCGCCGGGGTCGAACTGGCGCCCCTGCTGAAACGCGCGCAGGTCGTGGGCGAGGACGCCCTGGCCGGCGACGCCTCCACCCAGGCCGCGCTCGCGTGGCTGAAGGCCAACCGCTTTCTGGAAAGGAGCAGCGCGTCCACCGGTCCGTGACCCCACGTCGGCCCGAACAAGAAAAGCAAAAGAAACAGTGCGAAACCGCATCGAACGGAGAGATTTCATGAAGGGAACCAAACGGGCGATGCTCGGCGCCGCGATGCTGGCGCTGGCGGCGTCCGCCGCACCGGCCCAGGCGCAGGACGCCGAGGCCATCGTCAAGGCGCGCTGCGCG
>NZ_DASPMG010000191.1:0-21527 GCF_035627195.1 Azospirillum sp. | reverse complement strand
ACGCAGGACGGCAAATACAAGACGCCGACCCTGCGCAACGTCGCCGTCACCGGCCCCTACATGCACAACGGCGCCTTCAAGGACCTGGAGACGGTCATCCGGTTCTACAACAAGTACAACAGCACGGCGGAATCGGCGCAGATCAACCCGGAGACCGGCAAGCCCTGGGGCCAGCCGGAGGTCGCCAAGACCCTGTCGCTGAAGGAACTGGAGACCGGCCCGGCGCTGGACACCAAGCGTATCAAGGCGCTGGTCGCCTTCCTGAAGACCCTGACCGACGCGCGTTACGAGCACCTGCTCAAGGAATAGCGGGGCTGGCGTTGGGTTTTCGCTGGCGCCTCACGGCAAAATGGCGAACACGCGGGCCGGGAAGCCGGAGCCCTTTTCGGGCTTGGGGAAGGTGACCACGGCGATGGCGCCGGCCTCGGGCACCTTGTCCAGGTTGGCCAGCAGCTCGATCTGGTAGTGGTCGATCGACAGGATGTAGGCTTCCAGCGAATAGTCGTCGCGGCTGGTCGATATGCCGGGATCGGTGTCCGTGGTCTCGTGCCCCGACGCGGTGATCTTGCGATCCTCGTAGAGGGCGGTCAGCACCTCCTTGCTCCAGCCCGGATAGTGGGCGGTGCCGGCGTCGTCGGCGTTGCGCATCGCCTTGGCGTCCGGCCAGCGCTTCGACCAGTCGGTGCGCAGCGCCACGAAGGCGCCCTGCGGCACGCGGCCGTGCTTCGCCTCCCACGCCTTCAGGTCGTCCAGGGTGACCTGGTAGTCGGGGTTGGCCGCCGCCTTGGCCGACACGTCGATCACCACCAGCGGCAGCAGCATCTCGGTGACCGGGATGTCGTCCACCGCGCGCTTGCCGCGGAAGAAGTGCGCGGGCGGGTCGACGTGCGTGCCCCACTGGCCGACGTGGCGGAACTCCTCCACCAGGAAGCCGGAGCCCTTGCGGCCCACGCCGGGGTCGTAATGGTAGAGGACGACGCGCTCCTCCTCGTCGAAGCCGGGCCAGTGCGGGATGCCCGGACGGAAGGCGTGCGTCAGGTCGACGAAGGTCTTGCCGCGCAGTTGCTCCACCACGCCCCACAGGCCGGTCGGGCCTTGCGCCCCGGCGGTGGCCGTCGTCAGCACCAGGGCGGCCACCGCCGCGGCAAGAACCTTCATCGCGTTACTCCGTTATCGTGTCAGTCCATGGTGGACTTGCCGCCGTGGGCGGCCGACCACTCCACCGGAGCGTGCAGGAACTTCTCCACCTCGTCCAGGGTGTTTGCGTCGAAGTAGGCGTTCTCGCGCGCGACCTTCAGCACGTCCCACCAGGTGCACAGCTCGTGCAGGCGCACGCCGATCTTCTCCATGTTGGTCTTCGACTGCGGGAAGATGCCGTAGTGGAAGATCACGAAGGTGTCGGTCACCTGGGCGCCGGCGGTGCGCAGCGCGGTGACGAAGTTCTCCTTGCTCTTGCCGTCGGTGGCGAGGTCTTCCACCAGCAGCACGCGCTGGCCGTCCTCCACCACGCCCTCGATCTGGGCGTTGCGGCCGAAGCCCTTGGGCTTCTTGCGGATGTACTGCATGGGCAGGCCCATGCGCTCGGAAATCCAGGCGGCGAAGGGGATGCCGGCCGTCTCGCCGCCGGCGATCACGTCGATGCTCTCGTACCCGCATTCGCGGATGATCGTCGCCACCGCCATGTCCATCAGCGCCGCACGGGCGCGCGGGAAGGAGATGATGCGGCGGCAGTCCGTGTACACCGGGCTGGCCCAGCCCGAGGTGAAGATGAACGGCTTCTCGGCGTTGAAGTGCAGCGCCTTGATTTCCAGGAGCAGCTTCGCCGCGGTGGCGGCGATCACGGCCTTGTCGGGAAGGGCGGCGAAGTTGG
This sequence comes from Azospirillum sp., assembly GCF_035627195.1. Classification (GTDB taxonomy): domain Bacteria; phylum Pseudomonadota; class Alphaproteobacteria; order Azospirillales; family Azospirillaceae; genus Azospirillum. The sequence goes on along the minus strand of NZ_DASPMG010000191.1, from coordinate 19,657 downwards.
TGGGCATGGGGCGGGCCTTTCGCAGGTCACGGGGCTGATCGGAGCGTGCCCTGTGTAGCCGCTGGTCCGCGGATTCGCAACGCCCCCCGCGGACGGTGCAGGTTCTTTCCATGCGACGCGGGAACTGTACCGGGGAGGCCGGCGATTGTATGGTAAGTGGCGCTTACCGGGATCGGGAAGGAGATGCGGCGATGGGCGTGGTCCGCAAGGCCAAGGTGACCAGCAAGGGGCAGGTGACCATTCCCGCCGACATCCGGCGCCTGCTGGGGATCGACGGCGGCGGCCCCGTTACCTTCCGTGAGGAGGGAGGCCGGGTCCTCATCCAGCCGGCCCACAAACCGTCCCTGCGTGAGCTGGTGGACGGCTTCGACCCCGAGCGGCACCGGCATGGCCCGCAGGAGCGCCCGTGGGATGACGCGCCCCGGGGCCGCGAGACCTTATGAGCGGCTATGTTCCGGATGCCGGTGACATCGTCTGGATCGACCTCAGTCCGCAGGCCGGTCACGAGACGGCCTTCCGGCACCCGGCGGTGGTGCTGACGCCCGCCTACTACAGCGTGGCCACGGGACTGGCGCTGATTGTGCCGATGACCACGAAGGCCAAAGGCGGTTCCTTCGAGGTGCCGATGCGGGGCGCCCGGCGCGCCAAGGGCGTGGTGCTCGCCAACGAACTGCGCACCGTCGATTATCAGGCCCGAAGGACCGAGAAGTTCGACGACTGCCCGCCGGACGTGCTGCAAAGGGTCCGCGACATCGGCGAAGCGCTGGTGCGCGGCGACTGAAGGCTCACTTCGCCGGCAGCTTCAGCGCCACGCAGCGGGCGAAGACCTCGTTGCCGGTCATGTCCTGGTAGACGGCGACCAGCTGCGGGCGGGCGGCCTCGCACTGGGCGAAGGTGTCGAAGTCCACGGTGGCCGGGCCGCCGCGGCCGAGGACGAACAGCAGGAGGATGACGCGCTCCACCAGCATGGCCGTCATTCCGCCGTTGGCCGGGCCGCCGCCGGCCGGGACAGGGCGAGGCGCGCGGCGTCGGCGTCCAGGCCGATCTGCGCCTTCAGCTCCTCCAGGCCGGAGAACTTGCGCTCCGGCCGCACGAACTCGATGAGCTGCACGCGCAGGTGCTGGCCGTAGAGGTCGCCCGCGAAGTCGAACAGGTGCACCTCCAGCCGCTCCGCCAGCCCGCCCACCGTCGGGCGGCGGCCCAGGTTGGCCACGCCGTCGTGCCACACCGTGGCCGGGCCGTGGTCGACGCCGGCCCGCACGGCGTAGACGCCGAAGGCCGGGCGCAGGTACTCGCCCAGCTCCAGGTTGGCGGTGGGGAAGCCGATGGTGCGGCCGCGCTTGTCGCCGTGCTCGACCCGGCCCTCGATCTCCCACGCCCGGCCCAGCACGTGCGCCGCCTCGCGCGGGTTGCCGGCCAGCAGCGCGTCGCGCACGCGGGTGGAGGAATAGACGCCGCCCTGCGGGTCGGCCACCGGCCCCACGGCGGTGACGCCGAAGCCATGCCGGGCACCCAGCCGTTCCAGCAGCGCCACGTCGCCGGCGCGGCGGTGGCCGAACAGGAAGTCGGCGCCGCACACCGCGTGCCGGATGCCCAGGCCGCGCACCAGATCCTCCTCGACGAAGTCCTCCGCACTCTTGTGCAGGAAGCGGTCGTCGAAGTGGCAGACGACCATCAGATCCACGCCCAGAGCCTCCACGTGGCGGGCCTTCACGCGGAAGGGCGACAGGCGGAAGGGCGGGTCGCCGGGGCGGAACAGGCTGCGCGGGTGCGGCTCGAAGGAAAGGACGCCGGTAGGCGCGCCGAGATCGCGGGCGATGCGTTGCGCCTGGCCGATCACCGCCTGATGGCCGCGGTGGACGCCGTCGAAGTTGCCGAGCGCCAGGACGGCGCCGCGTGCGTCGGCGGGCAGGTCGGTGGTGTGTCGGAACAGTCGCATGGAAACGCCTCAAACGCAGCGGCCCGCCGGAAGGGCGGGCCACACCGCTGGGCGAGTATATAGACCAGCCCCGGCGCGGGGTAAACGCGCCGGGAGCGACGCCCGTGCCGGATCAGGTGCCGGATCGGCCGGGCATCAGCCGCGCGACGGGACCATCAGCATCGCCTCGCCCTCCAGGACGACGGTGTCTCCCACGGTGCAGACGGTGCGCATCATCACGCGGCGCTTCTCAGGGATGATTTCCGTGATGGTGGCGCGGGCGGTGACGGTGTCGCCGGAGCGGACCGGCGCCTTGAATTTCAGGTTCTGCGAGATGTAGATGCAGCCCGGCCCCGGCAGCTTGGTGCCCAGCACCGCCGAGATGAAGCCGGCGGTCAGCATGCCGTGCGCGATGCGGCCCTGGAACATGGTGCCGCTGGCGTATTCCTGGTTCAGGTGCACCGGGTTGGTGTCGCCCGAAATGCCCGCGTACAGCACGATGTCGGCATCGGTGATGGTCTTGGCGTAGGCGGCGTTCATGCCGACAGAGAGATCCTCGAGGTAATAGCCGTCGAGTTCCTTCGAGACCTGACGAACATCGTCCATACGCGGATTTCCTTCTCCGTCGCGTCCGCGTTGCTGCGGCGCAAGATACGAATGATGCGGCGCGGTATATGCGCCGCGGGATCATGATGACAATACGGCTCCTGGAAAAAAAAGGTAAATTTCGGCATGCCCGACCGAAAGAGCCTTTCTTTGTCTCCGTCCGTTCATCGCAGGTGCAAAACGGCCGAGACCGATGTCGGATCCCGGCGGGAGGGGTATTGCTGACCGTCAGGGCAGGGAACGGGCATGTTCCCAAGAAGGCGAAGCCCGCCCTTCGTCCTGGCGAATCGGGTTGCCCCGTTCGGGTGAGTTGATTCCGCGCCCGGCGGCACGAGGGTTCAGGATAACCGCAAGAGAGGCACCGCCGGAGGCCCGCCCATGCCACACCGCTTCGCCCTGGTCACCGGGGCGTCCTCCGGCATCGGCGAGGCGTTCGCCCGCGCGCTGCCGGCCGACACCGGCCTGCTGATCACCGCCCGCGACGCCGGGGCGCTGACCCGCCTGCAGGAAGACCTGTCCCGTCCGGGCCGCGCGGTCGAGGTGCTGGCCGCCGATCTCGCCACCGACGACGGCCGCGCCGCGCTGGTGGACAAGGCGCGCACGCTGGAGGTCGACCTGCTGATCAACAACGCCGGCGTCGGCGCCTTCGGCGCGGTGCTGGAGAACCCGGAGGAGGCCGAGAAGCAGACGGTGGAGCTGAACGTCACCGCCGTGGCCGTGCTGACGCGCGCCCTGTTGCCGGGGATGATCGACCGCGCGGCGCGCGACAGCCGGCGGGCCGGGCTGATCCTGGTGTCCAGCACCACCGCCTTCCAGCCGGTGCCGTACCTGGCCACGTACAGCGCCACCAAGGCGTTCGTCCTGTCCTACGGCGAGGCGCTGGCGAGCGAGCTGCGGCGCAAGCCGGTGGACGTGCTGGTGCTGTGCCCGGGCGCCACGCGCACGCGGTTCGGGGAGCGGTCGGGCTTCGCCGTCGGCTCGCTGCCGGGCGCGGCGGAGCCGGACGACGTGGCGCGCGACGGGCTGGCGGCGCTGGGGCGGCGCACGGTGCACGTCAGCGGCTTCGGCACGCGCCAGCTGCTGCGCCCCTTCCTGTGGTCGCGCCACGCGGCCACCGGCGGGCTGGGCGCCCTGCTGTCCGTCCTCGACCGCGGCAACCGCTTCGGACGGTCGCCGCGGCCTTAGAGGCGAACTCAGTCGATCGCGGCCGAGGTGACGCCGGTGCTCTTGTTCCAGCGCAGCGTCAGCTTGGTGATCTTGCACAGGTTCAGATCTTCCCAGATGGCGCTCTCGCCGTCGTCGTAGACGACCTTCATGTCCCAGATGCAGGTCTTCTCGCCCTTGCCGAAGGACACGTCGAGCGTCTCGCCGTTGTCCAGGACGTCGCGGCCGAGGATGTCGTCATCCCAGCTGTTGTTGTTCGCCTCGGACACGTAGATGTGCTTGAAGGCGTAGCCGGTCTTGTTGACGATCGAGAAGTCCTGCTGGCCGGCGAGGGCCGCGACCGGGACGATCGCCAGCGCCAGGGCCGCCGAAGCCATCGCCGTCTTGATGTATTTGAAACCCATAATGGAACTCCAGGGAGGGATGAGGAACGCGGAGCTCATTCTTTGCGGGGCAACTAACTTAAGTCAAATCCCAAATATTCCTTTTTGCGCAAATGGATTTCCTTTTGGGGCTTTGTCACAGGAGCGCGGTCCGGCGGCTCGGGCTGGACCGGAGCGGCCGGTGGTGGTTCAATCCGCCCCGTCAGTCGGGCGGGAGGGACCATGGACCAGATGATGACGCGGCCGGCGCCGGAGTTCGGCAGAATCGAGCTGCCCGACGGCGTGCGCCTGCGCACCGCCCGCTGGCGGCCGGAGGGGGAGGTGCGCGGCACCGTCACCCTGGTCACCGGCCGCGCCGAGTTCATCGAAAAGTACCAGGAGACGGCCGAATCGTGGCTGGCGCGCGGCTATCAGGTCTTCGCGCTGGACTGGCGCAACCAGGGCTTGTCGGACCGGCCGCTGGCGAACCGGCAGAAGCACCACCTGCTCAGCTTCTCCACGCTGCGCGACGACCTCGCCTACTTCATCGACCACGTGGTGACGCCGGACTCGGCGGGGCCGTCGGTGCTGATGGCGCACTCCATGGGCGGGCTGGTCGCCACGCTGTACCTGTCCGCCTACCCCGAGCGGTTCCGCGCCGCCGTGCTGTCGGCGCCGATGTACGCCATCAACCTGCGCCGCCTGCCCGGCGCCGTCGCCCGCGCGCTGGCCGAGGCGGCCTGCGTGTTCGGCTGCGCCACGCGCTACGCGCCGGGGCGGGGCGACTACGACCCGGCCGAGGCCGCGTTCTTCGCTGACAACGTCATCACCAGCGACCCGCGCCGCTACGCCGCCTTCCACGGCCCCTACGGCGAGCGGCCGGAGCTGCGCGTGGGCGGCGTCACCTGGGGCTGGCTGCGCGCCGCCATGCGCTCCTCGGTCGCGGTGCAGCGCAGCCTGCCGCTGGACCACGTGCTGACGCCCGTTCTGCTGCTGAGCGCGCCCGACGACCTTGTGGTCGATTCGCGCGTCCACCACGTGGTCGCCAGGCGCTTCCGGGACTGCACGCTGGTCGAGTTCCCGCGCGCCAAGCACGAGCTGCTGATGGAATGCGACGCCATCCGCGACGCCGTGTGGGCGGACATCGACGCCTTTCTGGCGACGGCCCTGGCCTGACCCCACCTTAGTGACAGCCTTTCCCCGGCAAGGACCCGCCATGCCCGATTTCTGGAGACAGTCCGGCTACCACCTGCTGACCCGCGACGCCGACGGGCATCTGGCGGTGACCGACGACTTCCTGCGCGCCTACCTGCAGCGGCCGGAGATGGCGCCGGTGCCGGAAAGCTGCGCGGCCGAGCGGGCGCTGTTCGACCGCCTGCTGGAGGATCCGCGCCGGCCGGTGGGGGAGGCCGAGGTGGCGGCGCTGGCCGACCCGGACGCGGTGGAGAACTGGCGGGTCTGGCTGGGCTTCCGCGACCGGCTGCTGGCCGCCGGCACGCTGGAGGCCTGCTACCTGCGCCTGTTCCGGGAAGGGGCGCGGGGCGTGCCGTCGCTGTTCGTCGACCAGCTGGTCCACGCCATCCTGCGCGGCATCCTGGACGAGACGCCGTCCGGCCTGCGCGCGCGGGCGGGGGAGCTGTTCTTCCGCGAGCAGACGGTGTCGGTGGACGACGGGCGCGTGCGGCTGGCCGATGCCGAGACGGTGGCGATGCACGCGAAGACCGGCGGCTTCGGCAGCCTGGGCCGGCTGGTGGTGGAGGCGGGAACGGCACCGCGCTCGGTCGAGCTGGACATCCTGGACGAGACCAGCCACCACGCCTATTGGGGCCGGGACGAGCGGCACGACACGGTGATCGACGTGACCTTCGCGGCCGCCGGTCTGGACGCGCTGGCCCGCGTGCTGGAGCGGTGGGTGGCGCATTTCCTGGGCGTCAAGGTCTCCATCCAGCCGGTGCAGACGATCCGCGACGAGCGCTGGGTCTGGCACGTCGGTCTGGACGCCGAGGGCACGGCGATCCTCAACGACCTCTACAATGGGGTGGAGGTGGACGAGGACCGGCTGGCCCGCATCCTGGCGCTGTTCCGGCTGGAGTTCGCCGACCCGGCGGCGATGCGCGCCGACGTCGCCGGGCGCCCGGTCTACCTCGCCATGGCGATGACGGCGGAGCGCACGCTGCGCCTGAAGCCGCAGAACCTGCTGGTCAACCTGCCGCTGGCCGCCACCATCTGATCGACCGCCGTCTGATCGACCGCCTGATCGCCTGCGTCTTTTCGTCCGTGTGGCGGATTGCCGCCTTCGCGGCGCGTTCCCGGCCGCCATAATGGCCGCACAAAAAATGCGGTTTTCAAGCCGCCCAACGGGGGACGCCGCCATGCTTGCCAAAACGATGAAGCCGACCGAGCCGCGCTGGGACACGGTGGCGTGGCAGGACAGCTTCGGCGTCGGCCACGCCGACATCGACGCCGACCACAAGCGCCTGTTCGAGCTGTTCAACGAGTTCGTCACCGCGGTGAACGACAACCGCGCCGATTCCGACATCGAGAGCGTGCTGGTCGAACTGCTGGAGTACACCGACCACCACTTCGACCGCGAGGAGCGGCTGATGCGGGAGCACGGCTATCCCGACTACGAGACGCACAAGACGATGCACGACACCTTCGTGCGCCAGGTGCACGACGTGAACAACGCGCTGGACGCCGGCGGCGAGCAGGGCGCCTTCGTGCTGGGCTTCCTGGGCAAATGGCTGTCCGGGCACATCCTGGGCGTCGACAAGAAACTGGGCGCCTTCCTGCGCGACCGCGGCGTGGAAGCGGCGTAAGAGGTGTGGTTCTGAGACACGGATGAACACGGATTTTTCAGGGATGAACACGGATCAAGAATTTTTTTCTTCATCCGTGTTCATCCGCGGCCGGTCTCGCCGGCATCCGTGTTCATCCGTGTCTCCAATTCTTCTCCCGGCTGTTCCCTTGCCGAAATGCGGCCCGCCGCCTCCCCATCCTTGACCATGCGGCACCCCGGCCTTAAAGCTGGCGCGACTGGAAACAAAGGCCGACGCCCGCATTATGTCCGTCGAACTCGCCGTGGTCATCCCGACGCTGAACGAGGTCGGCAACATCGTGCCGCTCCTCCAGCGGCTCGACCGGGTCCTGGCCGGGCTGGCCTGGGAAGCCATCTTCGTCGACGATGATTCGACCGACGGCACGACGGAGCTGCTGCGCCGGCTGGCGCAGGAACGGCCCAACGTGCGCTGCCTGCACCGCATCGGCCGCAGCGGCCTGTCGTCCGCCTGCATCGAGGGGATGCTCAGCACCGCAGCGCCGACGATCGCGGTGATGGACGCCGACCTCCAGCACGACGAGACGCTGCTGCCCGGCATGCTGGCCAAGCTGAAGGGCGAGGCGCTGGACATCGTCGTCGCCAGCCGCTTCGCCGAGGGCTCCAGTCTGGGCAGCTTCTCCTCCGCGCGCGAGCGGTTGAGCCGCGTCGGCATCCGCCTCAGCCGCCTCGTCACCGGCGCCCGCCTCACCGACCCGCTCAGCGGCTTCTTCCTGCTGCGGCGCGAGGTGCTGGAGGAGACGGCGCGCAACCTCTCCGGCCAGGGCTTCAAGATCCTGCTGGACCTCTTCGCCTCGGCCCCGCGCTCCCTGCGCTTCGGCGAGGTGCCGCTGCACTTTCGCCAGCGCCACAGCGGCGCCAGCAAGCTCGACACCCTGGTGATGCTGGAGTTCGCCATCCTGCTGGCCGACAAGCTGGTGGGCAAGCTGATCCCCATCCGCTTCGTGCTGTTCGTGCTGGTGGGCGCCTTCGGCGTGGCCGTGCACCTGTCGCTGCTGGCGCTGGCCTTCCGCGGCGTCGGCCTGGGCTTCGTGGCGGCGCAGGCGGCGGCGACGGCGGCGGCGATGACGGTGAACTTCTACCTGAACAACCAGTTCACCTACCGCGACCGGCGCCTGAAGGGTCGCCGCTTCCTGTGGGGGCTGGCGTCCTTCTACGTGGCCTGCGCCATCGGCGCGGTGGTCAACCTGCAGGTGGCGGAATCGCTGTTCACGCTGGGCGCGCCCTGGCCGCTGGCCGGCCTGCTGGGCGCCACGGTGGGTGCGGTGTGGAACTTCGGCGTCAGCTCCACCTTCACCTGGTCGAAGCCCAAGGTCCGGCCGGCCGCCGAGACCCCCCGTTTCGAATCGCTGCACACCCGCGGCGCGGGCGACTGACGCATGCCGCCGGCCCTCCTCGCGCGCGTCACGCCGTGGGCGCTGCTGGCCGTGTTCGCGCTGGCGGCGGGCACGGTGGCGGTGGCCAGCTGGATCAGCCCGATCGGCCTGTTGAACAACGACAGCACGCTCTACATGCGGCTCGCCCGCTTCATCCTGGAGGGGCGCGGCCTGGGGGCCGGCGTGTTCAAGAGCGGCATCGACCGGCCGGACACGCTGTTCCCGCTCTTCTCCGTCTGGCCGATGGGCTACCCGTTCCTCATCGCGGCGGTGAACGCGGCCGTGAACGTGGTGGTGCCGGTGGACGTGTTCTGGGCGGCGAAGCTGCTGAACATGGCGTGCATCGGCGGCGGGCTGTTTGTCCTGTACCGCGTGTTCGGCGCCTGGGCGCTGGCGCCGGGCGGGCTGTACCTGTTCTGGCCGGTGCTGGACACCCACGCCTGGACGCTGGCCGAGGCGCCGTTCCTGCTGCTCCAGTTCCTCCTCATCCGCCTGCTGGCGGCGGCCGAGGACACGGAGCGCGCGGTCGCCGTGGCCGCCGGAATCGCGGCGGCGGCGCTGGGCCTGTTCCTGCTGCGCTACGTCGGCGCCTTCGCCTTCCTAGTGGGCGGGCTGGCGGTGCTGCACGCCGCGTGGCGGCGGCGCTGGCGCATGGCGTTCGCCTTGTCCGGCGCGCTGGCGATCGCGGGCGGGCTGGCGGCGCTGTACCTGTGGAACAACCTCGCCCACACCGGGCTCGCCACCGGGACGACGCGAATCCCCAACCAGACGCCGCTGGGCGAACTGGCGATGCAGGCGGCGCGCGGCTTCTGGGGCGCCGTCAACCCGGTATTCCTCGACGTTGCGCTGGACGCGCGCGGGCTGGCACTGAACGCGCTGCTGTTCGGCCTGCCGGCGCTGGCCGTGGCGCTGGTCGCGTGGCGCGAGCGGGAGGTGCCGGTGGCCGACCCGGTGGCGAACGCGGTCGCCGACCGCTTCGCCCGCTGGGCGCTGGTCACCGGGCTGACCTTCTTCGCCGCCGTGGTGCTGCTGCGCGCGCGGCAGTACTTCGACGGCTTCGATCCGCGATTCGTGACGACGGGGCTGCTGCCCATCGCCGTCTGGGCGTTCTGGCGCGTGCTGCGCCGGCAGGGGCGGGCGGCGTGGCTGCTCACCGCGTGCGTGCTGGCGCTGGGCCTCGCCGGGGTGGCGCAGTACACGGTGCGCCCGTGGCTCGCCTTCCGCGCGTCCGGCGCGCCGTCCTACGAGGCGGTCCGGCGGGCGGAGGCCGAACGCCTCGCCGCCGTGCCGCCGGGCAGCGTCTATATCTTCGGCTTCGGCCCGCCGGAGGTGTTCTACCTGCGCCCCGACCTCGCCGTCGCCCACCCCCGCGTGCGCCTGCGCGGCGGCCAGAGCTGGCAGGAGTTCCTGGACACGCTGCGCCCCTTCGGCCGCCCCATCTACGCCAGCGGCGACTGGCGCGGCGAGCAGCGTTTCGACGATTCCGTGGCCGAGGCCTACCGCGCCGGCATCGCCGGCCGCGGCATCGTGCGCGTCGAGTAGCACACTATATCTTGTGTTGGCTTGCGTGTTCGGCTGGCCCGCGGCGGAACGCCGCGCCGGAACCGTGATCCGTCAAGCGTTTGGCTGCCGGAATTATCCCCAATACTCGGTGGATAACGTGTGAACAACTCCGGCCCCGCACCGTGCAAATGGTGATTCCGACGGGGTAAGGAATCGGGCCGCGCGCCGTCGCCGCCGGGGCGCTGGAACGCGCTGGCGTTACCTGTCATGACTTTGAAACACTTCTTGCCCGCGGGGCGTTCGTGAGTCCCGCGATTTGCGATGCGGGAAACGGCACTTGCGGGTGGGAGCGACTCGGCCGAACCGTCGAAAATCGGCGGGAACCGTCGGCGGTTTTGCCCGTTATCCACAACGTGTCAATATGCTGGGGATAGGTCCGGTCGATAGGCCCAACATCTGGTCAAAGAGCTTGCCGGCCCAATCGATCGTGTTAGGATGCCGCCACCATACAGGATCTGGTGCCTATGAGCCAGCGCAGGCGCGGCCTAGGCCATACGACAGTCAGAAAAAGGGAGCCCGAATCACCATGCGGATCCAGCGACGCTTTACGATCGAGGGGCAGGACGCCTACGCCGCCATCGGCTTCCGCCGCACCGGCAGCGAGATCCGCAACCCGGACGGCTCGGTCGTGTTCTCGCAGTCCGACATCGAGGTGCCGGAGGGCATGAGCCAGGTCGCCAGCGACATCCTGGCGCAGAAGTACTTCCGCAAGGCCGGCGTCCCCGCCGCGCTGAAGCCGGTCGAGGAGAACACCGTTCCTTCCTGGCTGTGGCGCAAGACCGCCGACGAAGCCGCGCTGGCAGCACTGCCCAAGGAGAAGCGCTACATCGGCGAGACCTCGGCCAAGCAGGTCTTCGACCGTCTGGCCGGCACCTGGACGTACTGGGGGTGGAAGGGCGGCTATTTCGATTCGGAAGCCGACGCCCGCGCCTTCTTCGACGAGATGCGCTTCATGCTGGCCGCCCAGATGGCGGCCCCGAACAGCCCGCAGTGGTTCAACACCGGCCTGCACTGGGCCTACGGCATCGACGGCCCGGGCCAGGGCCACTTCTACGTCGATTTCAAGACCGGCCTGCTGACCTCCTCGGCGTCCGCCTACGAACACCCGCAGCCGCACGCCTGCTTCATCCAGTCGGTCGCCGACGACCTCGTCAACGAGGGCGGCATCATGGACCTGTGGGTGCGCGAGGCGCGCCTGTTCAAGTACGGCTCGGGCACCGGCTCCAACTTCTCCCGCCTGCGCGGCGAGGGTGAGAAGCTGTCGGGCGGCGGCAAGTCGTCGGGCCTGATGAGCTTCCTGAAGATCGGCGACCGCGCCGCCGGCGCCATCAAGTCGGGCGGCACCACGCGCCGCGCCGCCAAGATGGTCACCGTCGACCTCGACCACCCGGACATCGAGGCCTACATCGACTGGAAGGTCGTCGAGGAGCAGAAGGTGGCCGCCCTGGTCGCCGGCTCCAAGATCTGCCAGGAGCACATGAACCGCGTCATGGCCGCCGCCCAGAACGGCCTCGACCCGAAGGAGAACCGCGAGCTGCGCAAGGCGATCATCGGCGCCCGCCACGCGCAGATCCCGGAGAACTACATCCAGCGCGTCATCCAGTTCGCCGGCCAGGGCTTCGCCGCGATCGAATTCCGCACCTACGACACCGACTGGGATTCGGAGGCCTACCTGACGGTGGCCGGCCAGAACTCCAACAACTCGGTGCGCATCACCGACGAATTCTTCGAGGCGGTGCAGAACGACGGTCCGTGGAACCTGATCCGCCGCACCGACGGCAAGGTCCACCGGACGCTGAAGGCCCGCGACCTGTGGGAGAAGATCGGCTACGCCGCCTGGGCCTGCGCCGATCCGGGCGTGCAGTTCGACACCACCATCAACGACTGGCACACCTGCCCCGAGTCCGGCCGCATCAACGCGTCGAACCCGTGTTCCGAGTACATGTTCCTCGACGACACGGCCTGCAACCTGGCGTCGCTGAACCTGCTGTCGTTCCGCATGCCGAACGGCGCCTTCGACGTCGAGGCGTTCGAGCACGCCTGCCGCCTGTGGACCGTCGTGCTGGAAGTCTCCGTGCTGATGGCGCAGTTCCCGTCGAAGGAGATCGCCCAGCTGTCGTACGAGTTCCGCACGCTGGGCCTCGGCTTCGCCAACCTGGGCGGCCTGCTGATGGCGTCCGGCCTGCCGTACGACTCGGACGAGGGCCGCGCCTACTGCGCCGCCATCTCCGCGGTGATGACCGGTGTCGCCTACGCCACCTCGGCCGAGATGGCGGAGGAGCTGGGCCCGTTCCCGGCCTTCCAGAAGAGCCGCGAGTCGATGCTGCGGGTCATGCGCAACCACCGCCGCGCCGCCTTCGGCGAGACCGAGGGCTACGAGGGCCTGTCGGTGAAGCCGGTGCCCTTCGAAGCCGCCGACTGCCCCGACAGCGAGCTGGCCGTGGCCGCCCGCCGCGCCTGGGACCGCGCGCTGGCGCTGGGCGAGAAGCACGGCTACCGCAACGCGCAGGCCACGGTGATCGCGCCGACCGGCACCATCGGTCTGGTCATGGACTGCGACACCACGGGCATCGAGCCGGACTTCGCGCTGGTGAAGTTCAAGAAGCTGGCCGGCGGCGGCTACTTCAAGATCGTCAACCGGCTGGTGCCGGAGGCCCTGCGCACGCTGGGCTATGACGAGGACGAGATCGCCGAGATCGAGCGCTACGCGGTCGGCCACGGCACGCTGAAGGGCGCGCCCGCCATCGGCCACGACGCGCTGCGCGCCAAGGGCTTCACCGACGAGGGTCTGGTGAAGCTGGAGAACGCGCTGGCCAGCGCCTTCGACATCAAGTTCGTCTTCAACAAGTGGACGCTGGGTGCCGACTTCCTGACCGGCACGCTGGGCATCCCGGCCGCCGTGATGGACGGTCCCAACTTCGACCTGCTGACGCACCTCGGCTTCTCCAAGGCCGAGATCGAGGCGGCCAACACCTTCTGCTGCGGCGCCATGACGCTGGAGGGTGCGCCGTACCTGCGGGACGAGCACCTGGCGGTCTTCGACTGCGCCAACCCGTGCGGCCGCATCGGCAAGCGCTTCCTGTCGTGGGCCAGCCACATCACCATGATGGCGGCCGCCCAGCCGTTCATCTCCGGCGCCATCTCCAAGACCATCAACATGCCGAACTCGGCCACGGTGGAGGAGTGCAAGGACGCCTACCTGATGTCCTGGCGCCTGGGCCTGAAGGCCAACGCGCTGTACCGCGACGGCTCGAAGCTCAGCCAGCCGCTGCAGGCGCAGCTGCTGGAGGACGAGGAGGCCGAGACGGTCGACACGATCGTCGAGTCCTCGAACGCCGCCCGCGCCCAGATCGTGTCGGAGCGCGTCGTCGAGCGGGTCATCGAGAAGATCGTCGAGCGCAAGATCGCCGAGCGCCAGAAGCTGCCGCACCGCCGCAAGGGCTACACGCAGAAGGCCATGGTCGGCGGCCACAAGATCTACCTGCGCACCGGCGAGTACGAGGACGGCCGCCTGGGTGAGATCTTCATCGACATGCACAAGGAGGGCGCCGCCTTCCGCTCGCTGATGAACAACTTCGCCATCGCGGTGTCCATCGGCCTGCAGTACGGCGTGCCGCTGGAAGAGTTCGTCGAGGCGTTCACCTTCACCCGCTTCGAGCCGTCGGGCATGGTGTCGGGCAACGACGCCATCAAGATGGCGACCTCGGTGATCGACTACCTGTTCCGCGAGCTGGCGATCTCCTACCTCGGCCGCCACGACCTGTCGCACGCCACGACGGAGGACCTGCTGCCGTTCACCGTCGGCAGCGGCGACAAGCAGGGCGACCTGCCGGAGTCCGAGGTGCAGCCGCAGGACATCGTCCGCAAGGTGGCCTCCACCGGCTACGTCCGCAACAACCTGCGGGTGCTGGACGGCGGTCAGGCCCAGCGCGCCGTCGCCGCCATGGCGATGGCCGCGGCCTCCGGCACGGCGGCGGCGGCGCACACGGCGGTGACGCAATCGGCGGCGGTCGCCACCGCGGCGGCCACCTACGGCGGCCACGCCACGGCGCACACCCCGGTCAGCACCGCCTACGGCGGCACCTACTCGGACAACCGCTTCGACCGCATCCGCGAAGCCAAGGCCCGCGGCTACGAGGGCGATCCCTGCGGCGAGTGCGGGAACATGACGCTGGTCCGCAACGGCACCTGCCTGAAGTGCGACACCTGCGGCAGCACGACCGGCTGCTCGTAAGGCCGGTCAGGACCTGATGCGAAGCGAGAGGCCGCCCCTTGTGGGCGGCCTCTTTGCTTTTGGGGCACCAACCTGCAAATCCCCCTTTGGGAGTGCCTACACCCAAAGGCCAGGGGTGACGATCGGCCCCTGCGTTATAAAATGCAGTGTCGTACGCATCAGGCAGGAGGCTCCATGACGGATGATGGCGCCGAATACCACGTGAACTACCGTGGTCCGAATTACATGCCGGATGTCTGGTACCTGTGCGGTGCCTTCGACAATCTGGCCGAGGCACGCGCCTTCTTCTCGGCCCGGCTGGCGGCCGACATGGCGGCCACCCCCGCCCCCGGCAGCGAGTGGCGGCTCGTCGGCGTGCGCGACGGCGAGGTGGTCCGGGTGATCGAACACGTGCGCCGTCCCGGCCCCATCCCCGTGCGGGAACGGGCATAGCCGGGCGGCCTCCCCCCTTGCGCCACCGGCCTCCCCGAAGGCCGGAATCGAAAAACCCACCGCCGCGCCCTACTTTCCATAAGAAAGGGAGGGGCGGAGGATGGACGGCTCGATCCGCACGACCGACAGGGACTACCGCCTGGACGACCGCTACGACCGCGCGCAGGGGCGGGTCTTCCTGACGGGAACGCAGGCGCTGGTGCGCCTCCTCATGCTGCAGGCCGAGCGGGACCGGCGCGCCGGGCTGAACACGCGCGGCTACGTCAGCGGCTATCGCGGCTCGCCACTGGGCGGGCTGGACCAGGCGCTGTGGCAGGCGCGCGAACGGCTGGCCGGCCAGGGCATCACCTTCCAGCCGGGCATCAACGAGGATCTGGCGGCGACCTCCGTGCTGGGCAGCCAGCAGGTGGAGGCCAGCGGCGAGGGGCGGTGCGACGGGGTCTTCGCGTTGTGGTACGGCAAGGGGCCGGGGGTGGACCGCTCCGGCGACGCGCTGAAGCACGGCAACGCCTACGGCAGCTCGCCGCGCGGCGGCGTGCTGGTGGTGGCGGGCGACGACCACGGCTGCGTGTCGTCCAGCATGCCGCACCAGAGCGATCTGGCCTTCATCGCGTGGTCCATGCCCATCCTGAACCCGTCGGGCGTGCGCGAATACCTGGACTTCGGTCTGTACGGCTACGCGCTGTCGCGCTTCTCCGGCAACTGGGTGGGCTTCAAGGCGATCTCGGAATCGGTGGAGAGTGCCGCCACCGTCGACCTGCCGGACGTGGAGCGGGCCTTCCGCACGCCGGTCGGCCACCCGGTGCCGCCGGGCGGGCTGCACTACCGCTGGCCGGACTTCCCCAGCCTGCGCATCGAGGAGCGGTTGGCGGCGAAGCTGGACGCCGTGCGCGCCTTCGCCCGCGCCAACCCGCTGGACCGGCGGATCCTGGGCGACGGCGGCTGGCTGCGCATCGTCACCACCGGCAAGGCGCACCTGGACCTGATGGAGGCGCTGCGCCTGCTGGGCATCGGCGAGGTGGAGGCGCGCGACCTGGGCATCAGCGTCTACAAGGTCGGCCTGTCCTGGCCGCTGGAGCCGCACGGCATGCGCGACTTCGTGGCCGGCGCCGAGGAGGTCTTCGTCGTCGAGGAGAAGGCGCCGGTCGTCGAGGGCCAGATCAAGGAGCTGCTGTTCCACCAGAGCGAATCCGAGCGCCCGCGCGCCGTGACCGGCAAGGCGGACGAGACGGGCGCGCCGCTGCTGCCCCGCACCGGTGAACTGCGGCCGTGGATCGTCGCCAAAGCGCTGGCCGCGCGGCTGAAGCGCCGCCTGCCGGAGCGCGATTTCTCCGCCCGTCTGGCGGAGCTGCTGCCGGCCGCGGGCACGCCGGCCCCGCCGCTGGTCCGCCAGCCCTACTTCTGCTCCGGCTGCCCGCACAACACCTCCACCCGCGTGCCCGACGGCAGCAAGGCGCTGGCCGGCATCGGCTGCCACTTCATGGCCTCCTGGATGGAGCGCGGGGTGGAGGGCCTGACGCCCATGGGCGGGGAGGGGGCCAACTGGGTGGGGCAGGCGCCCTTCTCCAAACGCGGCCACGTCTTCCAGAATTTGGGGGAGGGGACCTACTACCACTCCGGCTCGCTGGCGATCCGGCAGGCGGTGGCGGCGGGCGTCAACATCACCTACAAGATCCTCTACAACGACGCCGTCGCCATGACCGGCGGCCAGCCGGTGGACGGGCCGATCTCCGTCGCCGCGGTCACGCAGCAGCTGCGGGCCGAGGGTGTGCGGCGCATCGCCGTGGTTAGCGACGAGCCCGACAAATTCCGCCCGGCCCGCGGCCTCGCCCCCTTCACCACCATCCACCACCGGGACGAGCTGGACGCCGTGCAGCGGGAGCTGCGCGACACGCCCGGCGTGACCGCGCTGGTCTACGAGCAGACCTGTGCGGCCGAGAAGCGCCGCCGCCGCAAGCGCGGCCAAATGCCCGACCCGCCCCGGCGCGTGGTGATCAACGAGCTGGTGTGCGAGGGCTGCGGCGACTGCGGGCGCAAATCCAACTGCCTGTCCATCCAGCCGGTGGAGACGGCGTTCGGCACCAAGCGGCAGATCGACCAGTCCTCCTGCAACAAGGACTATTCCTGCGTCGAGGGCTTCTGCCCCAGCTTCGTGACGGTGGAGGGCGGCAATCTGCGCAAGCCGGATTCGGGCGCGCTGGAGGCGCGCTTCGCCGACGCGCTGGCGGCGCTGCCGGTTCCCTTCCGCGAACTGCCGTTCGAGCCCGCCGAGGTGCTGGTGGCCGGTGTGGGCGGCACCGGCGTGGTGACCGTCGGCGCGCTGCTGGCCATGGCCGCGCACCTGGAGGGCAAGGCGGCCAGCGTGCTGGACTTCACCGGCTTCGCGCAGAAGGGCGGGGCGGTCTACAGCTACGTCCGCACGGCGCGCCGGCCGGAACTGCTGAACCAGGCGCGGATCGAGCCGGGGCAGGCGCACCTCGTGCTGGCCTGCGACGCGCTGGTGTCGGTCAACACCGACGCGCTGCGCACCGTGCGCGCCGGCCACACGCGCGTGGTCGCCAACACCCACGTGGTGCCCACCGGCGCCTTCACCCGCAACCCCGCCGGCCAGCCGCCGGCCGACGACCTGCTCGCCACGCTCCGCGCCGCCGCCGGGGCGGAGCGGGTGGACGCGGTGGACGCCAGCCGCATCGCCACCGCGCTGTTCGGCGACGCCATGCTGGCCAACGTCTTCCTGCTGGGCTACGCGTTCCAGAAGGGGCTGCTGCCGGTGGGGCCGGAGGCGCTGGACCGCGCCATAGAGCTGAACGGGGTGGGGGTGGACCTCAACCGCCGCGCCTTCGCCTTCGGCCGCCTCGCCGCGCACGATCCGAAGGCGCTCGCCCCCGTGCTGGCGCCGGAACCGGCGCATGACCGCCGCATCGACGAGGTGGTGGCGCGGCGCGTGGATTTCCTGACCGGCTACCAGGACGCCGCCTATGCGGCCCGCTACCGCGACCTCGTGGAGCGGGTGCGCACCCGCGAGGCGGCGGTGCTGGCCGGCCGCACGGATCTGGCGGACGCGGTGGCGCGGGCATACTTCAAGCTGCTGGCGGTGAAGGACGAGTACGAGGTGGCCCGGCTGCATACGGACCCCGCCTTCCGTGCGCGCCTGGAGGAGCGATTCGAGGGCGACTGGAAGCCGGTCTTCCACCTCGCCCCGCCGCTGCTGGCCCGCCCGCGCGACGGTGGGGGCGAGCCGCGCAAGATGGCGCTGGGGCCGTGGATCCTGCCGGTGTTCCGCGCGCTGGCCGGCATGAAGCGCCTGCGCGGCACGCCGCTGGACGTCTTCGGCTACACGGCCGAGCGCCGCACCGAACGCCGCCTGATCGCCGAGTACGAAGCCCTGGTGGAGGAGCTGCTGCGCGCCCTGACGCCGGAGAGCCACGCGACCGCCGTGACGCTGGCCGCCCTGCCGCTGGAGGTGCGCGGCTTTGGCCATGTGAAGGAGAAGGCGCTCGCCGCAGTGCGTCAGCGCTGGGCGGCGTTGTTGGAGGAGTTCCGGGGCACCCATTCGATGCCCAAGGCCGCCGAGTAGAGCGGCAACGCCCGTTCCGGCGCGAAGTCCGCTGCGCGCCGTCTGCGGGCGTCCGCGTCGCCGGGGTCGTCCAGCGCCGCCGCCAGCGCCGCCTCCAGCGCTTCTGCCAGCCGGGCGGCGTCGCCCACCGGGACCAGGGCGCCCCAGCGGCCGTCCTCCAGGATCTCGGCCGGGCCGCTGGGGCAGTCGGTGCTCACCACCGGGCAGCCGCAGGCCAGCGCCTCCACCAGCACGACGCCGAAGCCCTCCCAGCGCGAACTCAGGGCGAAGACGCCCCCCCGCGCCATGGCGGGGAAGGGGTTGGCCGCGAAGCCGGGGAACGCCACGTCCGCCGCCACGCCCAAGGACTCGGCGTGCGCCAGCAGGGCGGCGCGCAGCGGCCCCTCGCCCAGCACCACCAGCCGCGCCGGGCGCCGGGCGCGCAGCCGGGCGAAGGCGTCGAGCAGCGTGGCGAAATCCTTTTGCGGCACCAGCCGGCCCACGGCCAGCACCACCGGCGGTTCGCCGGCCGCGAACCACGGGTGGTCCGGCGGTTCCGCCGCCAGCGCGGCGGCGCGGGCGACGTCCACGGGATTGTGGATCACCGTGACGCGGTCGCGGGGCAGGCCCACCGTCGCCACCAGATCCTCGGCGACACCGTGCGAGATGGCGACGATGGCGTCGGCGCGCGGGTAGAGCCAGCGCAGCAACGGCAGCCGCCAGCGGTCGCGCCAGCGCGTGGCGCCGCGCAGGCTGGGCGCCACCGCCTCCGACTGGCGCAGCACGAGGCGCAGCGGCACGCCGGACAGCGCGCGCGCCGCCACGGCGGCGAGGTTCGCGGCGTCGGTGGTGGACAGCAGCACGCCCGGCCGCTCCCGCCGCAGCCAGAGCGCCAGCTTCGGCACCAGCGTGCGCGTGCGCGCCGCGCCCAGATCCACCACCCGCACGCCGTCCGGCACCGCGCTGGCCAGGGCGCCGTCGGCGCGCCCCAGCACGAGGTCGACGCCGTGCCCGGCGGCGGCGAAGCGGCCGGCCAGCAGCAGCATGGTGCGCTCCGCCCCGCCGCCGCCGAGATTGCCGAGAAGGAAGGCGATCCGCCCGGCCATGCCGCTCACGCTCCCGCCACGCGCGAGACGAGGTAGCGGAACTTGCCGGACGGGCTGACCGGGATGTCGTCCACCGTGCGGATCTCGACCGCGCAGGCCGCACCCATGACGTCCTTGATGCGCCGCTCCACGTCGGCAAGGTCGGCCGGCGGGGGCGGGGAGGCCGGCACCACCTCCACCAGCACGCGGTCCAAAGCGTCCTGCGTCACGCGGTAGCGGGCGATCCACGGCCGCTCCTCCAGGACGTAGAGGAACAGGGCGCCGTCCACCGTGGCGCCGTCCATGGCGGTGAAGGTATCGCTGGTGCGCCCCTGGATGCGCGTCAGCACCGGCCAGGGATCGTCAGCGTCCACTGCCCAGGCGGCGCGGTCGCCGATGCGGTAGCGGATCAGCGGCATCGCGGCGTTGGTCAGCAGGGTCACCACCAGTTCCCCCACCTCGCCGGGCGGGGCCGGGCTGCCGTCGGGGCGCAACACCTCCACCAGATGCGTGGGCGCCGACACC
>NZ_DASPMG010000190.1:0-9201 GCF_035627195.1 Azospirillum sp. | reverse complement strand
CTGGCGGCCAGTCTGCGCCGGAGCGACGTGCTGCGGCAACTGCGCGGCAGTGCCTTCGACTGATCGATGCTGAAGCGTGATGGGAAGGCAGGGAGTGACAGGGAGAGTTCCATCGCGTGCGGGAACTCCCTAGCGGCTGCTTCCCTGGCTGCTTCCCTTCGCCAAATCTCGAACGGTCTGTACGGGCGTGGTGAAAGGGGACGCCCCTCCCGGTAAGCGGTTAACGATGGCGGTTCGCCCCAAGTGAGGCTGGCGATGACACCTCCGCCTCGTGAACCAAGGGCAGGGCCGGGCTTCCGGCGGACATCCACGGCAAGGTGTTCGACGTGCTCGACGCGGGGCAACGCGCGCTGGAACTGGCGCACCGCGGCGGCGTACCGCTTGTCTATGGCAGCGACCTCCTGGGCTCCATGCACCGGCACCAGTTGCGCGAGTTCGCCATCCGCGGCGAGGTTCAGCCGGCCGCCGACGTGATCCGCAGCGCTACCGTGGACGCCGCACGACTGTTCGGCATGGAAGGAGAGATCGGCGTCGTGACCCCGGGTGCGCGCGCCGACCTGATCGTGGTCGACGGCAATCCGCTGGACGACCTCGGCGTCCTTCAGCGCCCGGAGAGCGCGCTGATGCTGGTGATGAAGGACGGCAAGCTCTTCAAGAAACTGTTCTGACCGTCGAGCGTCAGGAGCCGCCGCGGCACCAAGACCGCTTCGGCATTCGGCAAGTAAAGCTTGATGCGCTGCACGACTTCCGCGAACGCCAGGTCGCCGGCTGGACCATAATCCCCAATGATGTGCGCAAGCATGCAGGCTGCCCTTCGCATCCGGTTTGCGCTTCCATGAAGTGAACAGCGCACCTGCCCGCTGAAGCACGATCCGGTGGATGCGTGCGAAACAGCCGGTCGCCGGCGCCCTCGGCGCGCTCCACATGACTGGGGGGAGAGCTGCCATGCTGGTGCCGACCGGAGTTGCTGCCGCCATTCTCTTCTGGGTTGGCGCCCTTGCCGCCCAGCCGGCCGTCGACCTGGAACTCGTGCTCGCCGTTGACGGGTCGGGAAGCATCGACCGCGCGATGTTCGACCTCGAACTCGCCGGGCATGCCGCCGCCTTCCGCGATCCAACCGTGATCGAGACGATCCGTGCCGGCCAGCGCGGCCGGATCGCGGTCACGCTGGCGCTGTGGTCGGATCCCACGACGCTGGACGTGCTCGTTCCCTGGACGGTGATCGCCGACACCGGCAGCGGCGAAGCGTTCGCCAAGGCGATCGACGCCGTGCCACGGCGAGACAGCTCCGGCAGTACTGCCATCGGCGCGGCGCTGTTGCGCGCCACGGCACTCTTCCCGGCGGCCTATCCGGCGCCGCGCCGGGTCATCGATGTGGTCGGCAACGGTTACAACAATGTCGGGCTGCTTCCGGAGATCGCGCGTGACCGCGTCGTCGACCAGGGCATCACGATCAATGGTCTGGTCATCCTCGACGACGTTCCCTGGCTCGGCACGTACTTCGCGGAGCACGTGATCGGCGGCTCCGGCGCCTTTGTCCAAAGCGTCGACGATTGGTCGGGGTTCGTTCAAGCCATTGCCGACAAGCTCAAGCGCGAAATCGCCGACACGGCCGGGGGTGGGACCGGTGCGATCCACGGGCCTCCCGGTTAGGGCAGGCGTTCCAATTCCTTCTCGCGCCGGATCGGTTCGCCTTGACGTGGATCCTCCGCGGGATTGCGTGTCGCCGCCGTGCTCGGACCCGGCTTTGCCGCGCTCCGGTTCTCCGGCTCCGCCGTGTGCGGCTGCCGACGCGACAAGACGGTCCAACGATCGCTGCTGTGGCACATGCTTTCCTCCACTGGCTGGACCAGGAACAACAGCCGCACGGGGAAATCGACGTGCGCCGCGTGGGTCGGCTATCCGGACACCTACGGAAGTATGATCGGGTCGAACCAGCACCGACGCAGCGAAAAGGGACGCCGGCTCCGTAGCTGCTGCTGATCCGCTTTGCGCCACCGCGGTCCCTCGGTGTGGCGCGGAACCGCCAGCGTGCCACTTCGTCTCCTACTCCGAAGTGGGCAAGCCGTCTGCGCAGGAACCCGGTCGCCACCTCGTGCATCAAATCCACCAGACAGGGAGCGATGCATGGACCAGGCAAACGCGATCGGGCGGCAGGCAACGCACAGCGACCTCGAACTGGCCGGACTGATCCGGCGCGGCGATACCAACGCCTTCCGCATCCTGATGCAGCGGCACAACCAGCGGCTCTTCCGCATGGCACGCAGCGTGCTGCGCGATCCGGCCGAGGCGGAGGATGCGGTGCAGGACGCCTATCTCGTGGCTTTCACACGCATTGACCAGTTCCGCGCGGACGCCAGCTTGGCGACGTGGTTGGGCCGTATCGTTCTTAACGAGGCGCTGCGGCGGCTGCGGCAGAGGAGGCCCATGACCGAGTTCGATGAGGGCGGCGCCGACGGCCGGACGGTGGGCGCCGAGGTGATCCCCTTCCCAGGGGCTCAGCAACCCGTCGCGACACCTGAAGAGGACGCCGCCCGCGCCGAGACGCGGCGCTTGCTGGAGCGTGCCATCGACGCTCTGCCGGACCAGTTCCGCATCGTCTTCGTGCTTCGCGAGATCGAGCAGATGAGCGTCGAGGAGACGGCGCGCAGCCTCGGCATCCCGCCCGACACCGTCAAGACGCGCCTGCACCGGGCTCGCCGATCGCTCGGCCACAGCCTGCGGCGGCAGCTCGCGCCCGATCTGGCCGGCATGTTCCCGTTCGCCGGCGAGCGTTGCGCCCGCATCGTCGCGCGCGTGCTTGAGCGCCTGGGCCTGCCAGCGCCGCCGCCCGGCGGCGCGTGACACACCGGTCCGACCCGAACCGACGCCGGACCCTCATCGAAGGAGGACACACACATGCTGATCCGCACCATCCTGGTCGCTGGAGCCTTCGCCATGGCCGCCAATCCCGGGCAGGCGCAGAACCTGGACATGGCCCCGCCCGGCGGCACCTACAAGAAGGTCAGCGAACTGGTGAAGCTGCCCGACTTCCTGCCGGGCATGGGCACGCTCTACGCCGACCCGAAGACGCTGCCGGCCGGCCCCTTCCTGGCTTACGACCGCGACGGGCGGCTGGTCAGCACCATCTACATGGTTCCGGTCGAGGACATCCAGGGGCGGAAGAAGCTGGACAACCTGAAGGCCGCCGGCGCCAAGGTCGACCACGTCGACATGCACTTCAACGCCGGCCATCCGGGCGTGGAGAAGCCGCACTACCATGTCGTCCTCTGGCACGTCGCCGAGGCCGACGAGGCGCGCGTGGCGAAGTAGCATGATGGCGCGACGCACCGTGCTCCGGGCCGGCGGCTGGGCCGCCGGCCTGGCGCTGCTCGGCCTGTCGGCACCGGCACAGGCCAAAGGGGTCGTGGAGATCCGCATGCGCGGCAACGCCGACGGATCGAAGGTGTGGTTCGACCCGGTCGGCGTGCTGGTCGAACCCGGCCAGACAATCCGCTGGACCAACGTCGATCCCGGCAATTCGCACACCAGCACCGCCTACCACCCGGCGAACGACGGCCGTCCGCTGCGCATCCCCAAGGGGGTGCCGTCGTGGCACTCCGACTACCTGCTGCCGGACCAGACCTTCGAACTGCGCCTCACCGTGGCGGGCGTCTACGACTACTTCTGTCTCCCGCACGAGGAAGCCGGCATGGTCGGGCGCATCGTCGTCGGCCATCCGCAAGGCGGCCCGTCCGTGGCCACGCTTCCGGAACCGGCGCGGCGGCTGCTCCCATCGATGGAGGAGATCCTCCGCCGCAAAGTCGTGCGCATCGACCGGTAATGCAGCACCTCAACCGGCGTTCTTCAGGAGGCCCGTTCCGGAGCCCGTGAGAGGGCCGCTTGGGGTCGGACATGGATGTTGCAGAAGGGAACGCCCACCTACCCCGGGGTTGATCGAGGGCATCTGGTGCCGTTCCGCACCCTCGGCGAAGTGTTCGGAGAACAGCTCGGAAGCGTCGTTGATGACACCGTTGCCGTTGCGGTTCAGCACCAGGAAGCCGTCGCCGCCGCTTACCCAGCCGGTGCGCTCGGCGGTGCCGTCGGCGTCGACCAGGCTGGCGGAGATCGGCGCGGGGAAGCTCGGATCGTCCAGCTTGACCGAGTGATAGTCGCGGCCGGTCTCCCTGGCGGTGTTGCGCCAGCCGGCGCCGATCTCGATCCCATTCTCACGGCGCGCAGGTCGGGGGCCTTGTCGCTGTCCTTCGCGGCCGGGACGAAGCGGGCCTCTTTGAGCGGGCGAGAGATCGTGAGGATCTGGCGGCGAGGGTCCGCGGACTCCTTATGAACGAACACAGGACCGTCAGCCGCGCCGCGCCGCCTCGATCGCGGCGACGTCGATCTTCGTCATGCCCATCATCGCTTCGAACGCGCGCTTGGCCTCATCGCCGCCGGCCGCCAGCGCCTCGGTCAGCACGCGCGGCGTGATCTGCCAGGAGACGCCCCACCTGTCCTTGCACCAGCCGCAGGCACTCTCTTGGCCGCCATGGCCGACGATGGCGTTCCAGTAGCGGTCGGTCTCGTCCTGATCGTCGGTGGCGATCTGGAACGAGAAGGCTTCGTTGTGCGTGAACGCGGACCCGCCGTTAAGGCCGAGGCACGGGATGCCGGCGACGGTGAATTCGACCGTCAGCACGTCGCCCGCCTTGCCGGACGGATAGTCGCTTGGGGCTCGGTGGACGGCCCCCACCGCGCTGTCGGGAAAGGTCTCGGCATAGAAACGGGCGGCCGCCTCGGCGTCCTTGTCGTACCACAGGCAAATCCTGTTCTTGGTCATCCCCTGCCCTTTCGCTTTGACGCCGAACGCCGGCCTTCAGACCCCATTCGCCGTCCTCTGACGTAGGCCGCCGACGCGCCTCGTCCAACCCGCAGGCGGATGGTGACGGATTGCCGCCGGACGTCGCAGGCCCTCCCCTCTGCGGTCGGGCCCCTCTGCGGTCGGGATCAGCAAGCCGCCGCCCAGAACCTTCGCAAGCTCGCCAAGCTCATCCCGATGCCGGAGCCCAGGCCGGCCTGAGGGAGCCCCTGCCCGTTCGGCCCTCGCAAGCGGCACACCGGATCTCAATGAACACCCGACTTTTTCAACGATATCCGCACGAAACGGACTCACCGTGTTCGCCGGCCCCAAAGGACGCACGCAATGGCGGCGGTCTGCACCAGACCGGCGGCCAGGAACAGGTGGGTTTCCATCGCCGTCCCCGCGCCGAAACCGGCGCGCGGGATGCCAAAGGCTGCGGGGGCAAGAGCGTAAGTCGCCTGTCCGATGGCGACCATCAACGCAACGACCCGCGCCACATCCTCGGCCACGAACTCCACCTGCGCGATCAATGGTGGCAGCGACGTGGCGTTGCCGATCCCAAGGCCGAACAGAAGGATGCCCAACACCAGGGCCACCCCTCCACCGCCTGCAGCCGTCGCGAAGGCAATCGACCCGAGCACCTGCACGCCATAGCTCGCACAAGCAACCAAGCGGCGGTCGGCAGAGAGCGGCATCATCCAGCCGACGGCCGTCCGGCCCGCGATCGCGGCCAGTGTGGCGCCGCCCATGGCCAGCCCGGCTTGTGTCTGGCCCATCGCGGGCACCAGCAGCGAAAACAGATGGGCCAGGAGACCGACCTGCGCGAACAGCCCGAGCGCCATCCCGGACGCAAGCGTGACGAAGCGGCGATCCCGCCAGAGGCTGCCGCCCGCAAGCGGTCGCGCGTCGCGCGGCTCGCCGGACGACTTGGAGCCGCCATCTGCGCTCATGCCTTGGAACAGGTGTGGGTCGGGCATGCCGGCCCATATCGCCGACATCGTTCAGGCAACCGACCTGCCGGTGAACGCCAGGAACTCCAACGTGTCGTTACCGGCCAGGAGCATGAGTGACACGAGGCGCGGCCCGTCGTCGGACCTCGCGGTGCGCAGAAGGAGGGGAGCGTCCATGAACCCTCTGTCCGGACCCGAACGTCCGCTTGCGGCGGCGCGCTGTTCGTGCCGGACCATTGACAGCCGGTCAGGCAGGAATGTTACTCAGCCGTTTATCATAGTTTTCGCGTGCGTGGAGCCGGGGCGTTGAAAAGCATGGCCGACAAGGCGTCGATGACCAGAAGCGTCCGGCGCGCGGTGGAGCACCATCGGGCCGGGCGGCGCGACGAGGCGGCCAAGGTATACCGCCACGTGCTGACCCAGGAGCCGGCCCACGCCGACGCCCTCAACCTGCTGGGCGCCGTAGCCCATCAGGCGAAGGATCACAACGGCGCCACGGCGTTGATGCGCCGCGCCCTGCGCGTCCGGCCGCACCCGGAGTACGCCAGCAACTTCGGCCTCGCCCTGTCGGCGCTCGGGCGGCACGCCGACGCGCTGGCGCCGCTGCGGGCCGCCATCGCCGAGCGGCCGGACTACGTCGAGGCCTATTCGAACCTCGGCAACGCGCTCGAAGCGCTGGGGCGGTTCGATGCGGCGCTGGCCGACTATCGGCGTGCCGTCCGGCTCGATCCGCACAACGCCGACGTCGCCCAAAACCTGGGCGTGGCGCAGCAGGGGCGCATGAACTTCGCCGCCGCCGCCGCCGCCTTCCGCCATGCGCTGGTCCTGCGTCCGGACGCGGCCGAAACGCTGGCGCAACTGGCGCACCAGTCCCAGCACATGTGCGACTGGGCCGGCCTCGAGGCCATGTCCCGGCGGGTCCGCCATCTGGTCGGTGCGGGCGCACCGCGCGTGCCGCCGTTCGTCATGCTGACGCTGGGGTCGAGCGCCGCGGAGCAGCTGGCCTGCGCGAGCAGCGCCGCCGCCCAGGTCGCCCGCGCCACGGCGCTGCCGCCGCGCCCGGCCGCGGCGCGCGCCGACGGGCGCATCCGCCTGGGCTACCTGTCGGCCGACTTCCACCAGCACGCCACCGCTTTCCTCATCGCCGAGCTGTTCGAGCGCCACGACCGCCGCCGCTTCCACGTCACCGGCTACTCCTACGGCCCCGACGACGCCAGTCCCATGCGCCGCCGCCTGACCGGCGCCTTCGACCGCTTCGTCGACCTCGCCGCCCTGCCGCACGCAGCCGCTGCCCGCCGCATCCGCGACGACGGCATCGACATCCTCATCGACCTCAAGGGCTACACCCAGCACGCCCGCCCGGCCATCCTCGCCCACCGCCCGGCCCCCATCCAGGTCAACTACCTGGGCTACCCCGGCACCCTGGGCGCCGACTTCGCCGACTACATCCTGGTCGACCGCCACATCGTGCCGCCCGACCAGCAGCCCTTCTACGCCGAGCGTCTGGTCCACCTGCCGCATTGCTACCAAGTCAACGACACCCGCCGCCCGATCGCCGCCACCATCGCCGGGCAGCCGCCCACCCGCACCGCCTGCGGCCTGCCCGGCGCCGGCTTCGTGTTCTGCTGCTTCAACAACAGCTACAAGATCACCCCGGCCGTGTTCGCCGCGTGGATGCGCCTGCTCGCGGCCGTGCCGGGCAGCGTGCTGTGGCTGCTGGAGGCCAACGCCGCCGTCACCGGCAACCTGCGCGCCGCTGCCGCCGCGCACGGCGTCGACCCGCAGCGCCTGGTGTTCGCGCCCTGGGCGCCGCTGCCCGAGCATCTGGCGCGCTATGCCCTGGCCGACCTGTTCCTCGACACGCTGCCGGTGAACGCGCACACCACGGCCAGCGACGCGCTGTGGGCCGGGCTGCCGGTGCTGACCTGCATGGGGGAGACCTTCGTGGCGCGGGTGGCGGGCAGCCTGCTGCACGCGGTGGGGCTGCCCGAGCTGGTGACCGGCTCGCTGGCGGCGTACGAGGCGCAGGCGCTGCGGCTGGCGCAGAGGCCCGACGAGCTGGCGGCGCTGCGCGCCCGGCTGGCGGCGAACCGGGCGACGGCGCCGCTGTTCGACACCGCCGGCTTCACCCGCCACCTGGAGGCGGCCTACCAGACCATGTGGCGCATCCACGCCGCCGGTGAGCCCCCCCGCCCCTTCGCCGTCCAGCCCGCCGAAACCCGACCCGTCCCGGACGTGCAGCAGGCGATGCAGGCCCACCAGCAGGGCCGGCGCGACGAGGCGGCGCGCCTCTACCGGCGGATCCTGGCCGAAGACCCGGCCAACGGCGACGCGCTGCACCTGTACGGCGTCGTCGCCTACCAGGACGGCGATTTCACCACGGCGGCGCGCCGCATCACGGACGCCCTGCGCGTGCGCGAACGGACCGAGTACCTCACCAACCTCGGGCTTGCGCTCACCGCGCTCGGCCGGCCGGAGGATGCGGTGGCGGCGTTCGGGCGCGCCATCGCGCTCTACCCCGACAACGCCGAGGCCAACAACAACCTGGGCATCGCGCTGAAGAAGCGCGACGAGCCCCTGCCGGCGGCGGCGGCCTACCGGCGCGCCCTGGCCCTGCGCCCCGACTATCCGGAGGCGTGGTTCAACCTGGGCCTCACGACCAAGCAGCTGGGGCTGGCCGAACAGGCCATCGCGGCCTACGACCGGGCCATCGCGCTGCACGCCGGCTACGCCGAGGCGCACAACAACCGGGCGGTGGCGCTCAAGGATCTCGGACGGCCCGATGAGGCGGGCGCCGCCTATGCGCGTTCCATCGCGCTGCTGCCGACCTACGCGCAGGCGCACAGCAACCACGGCATCCTGCTGAAGGATCTCGGGCGCGTCGCCGCCGCCGCCGCTGCGCACCGGCGCGCCATCGCGCTCTGCCCCGATCTGGCCGACGGCTACAACAACCTGGGCAACACGCTGATCGGCGAACCCGACCTTACGGACACCATCGCCGCCTACCGGCGCACGTTGCGCCTCGACCCGATGTTCGCTGAGGCGTACTTCAACCTGGGTGTGGCGATGCACACGCTGCGGCGGCCGGCGGCGGCGGCCGCCTGTTTCAAAGGTGCGCTCGCCTGCCGGCCCGACTACGTCGACGCGCTGGGCCAGCTCGTTCACCAGTCGCAGTACAGCGCCGACTGGACGCACTATGTCGCGCAGGAGCGTCGGCTGCGCGCCATGCTCGCCACCGGCAAGGGGCAGGTGGCGCCCTTCGTCATGCTGACGCTGGACTCGAGCGCCGCGGAGCAGCTGGCCTGCGCGAGCAGCGCCGCCGCCCAGGTCGCCCGCGCCACGGCGCTGCCGCCGCGCCCGGCCGCGGCGCGCGCCGACGGGCGCATCCGCCTGGGCTACCTGTCGGCCGACTTC